>CAZDTI010000177.1:0-16867 GCA_964508085.1 uncultured Saprospiraceae bacterium
GAGATCTAGGGGTAGAAGAAGCGAATGGTGACTTTACAGATGTTCACCAAATGGAGTTGATTCCAAGGGATGAGTTTCCATTTACCAAAGGCTTACTTAAGAATCCTGATGCCTCTTCCTTCAAGTTCCTTCCCAGAGCTTATGGCGTTACCGTGAACAGGGTGAACGGTTCTCAACAAAATATTGACAAGATTCTCAAGAAATACGAACCAGAAGTGGAAAGCATGGAAGGAGCAGCTTTTGCTTATTCCTGTCTGCAAAGTGGGGTCAATTTTTTACAAATTCGGGCTATTTCCAACAAAGTAGAACCAAGGAATAAAGAGAACTGGGATTTACCACTTGCTATTGGAAAATTAAATGAAGTCTTGATTGGTGTTTTAGATACCGTTGGTGGTTCCAGGCGAATTTACTAGTAAAAAAAGCTAACCTCTTCAGACTTTTCTCAATTCCTTTTTCAATATTTTACCAGTAGCACTTTGAGGTAAAGCCTCCATAAATTCAATAATTCTTGGGTATTTATATGCGGCAATTCGCTCTTTTGTCCAGGCCATCAAATCATTTTCCGAAACGGTTTGGCCTTCTTTTAGAACAACACATGCTTTCACTTCTTCCCCATATTGATCGTCTGGAACGCCTATAACCGCTACCAAAGAAACAGCTTCATGTTTCATAATTACTTCTTCTACTTCACGTGGATAAATATTTAGCCCACCCCTGATCAGCATGTCTTTTGTTCTGTCAACTACATAGAAAAAACCATCCTCATCTTTTTTACCAACATCACCGGAATGAAGCCAACCATTTTTAATAGTATTGGCATTTGCTTCAGGTTTATTGTAATAACCTTTCATCACATTATGTCCACGATATACGATTTCCCCTTTTTCGCCAACCGCGACTTCTTCGCCATTTTCGTCAACCACTTTCACTTCCACCCCCCAAACCGGTGTCCCGATGGAACCCGGTTTTCGTCCCTTCTTTATTTGGTTGAAAGTCACTACCGGAGAACCTTCAGACATACCGTAACCTTCCAATATTTGGACATTGAATTTAGATTCAAAATCTTCTAAAACCTTCACCGGAAGCGAGGCACCACCCGAGAGACACATCTTCAAGTTTTTGGAAATAGCATCTAAATCAAATTTCTCATTTTTATAATTTAACAATCCCCAATACATAGTCGGCACCCCAGCGAAACAAGTGACTTTATGTTTTTGCATCAGAGCCAAAACTGTTTCTGCATCGAATCGAGGCAAAAGAATACTACTTGATCCTCTATAAATCCCAGCATTCATCAAGACCGTCATTGCAAAAATATGAAACAGTGGTAGCACAATAAGTAAGGTGTCCTCCTCATTAGCATCAAATAAATCTGCGCTTAATATCGCGTTCAAAGTCAGATTGCTATGTGTTAATTCAGCGCCTTTTGGACGACCTGTAGTACCAGAAGTGTAAATGATTACTGCAGTGTCACTGGCTTTTGTTGCTGCCGTTTCGAAAACCGGTGATTGATCAGCCATCAACATACCAAGCGTTTTCTCCCCATCAATCGGGGATGGATCAGTGGGTTTTGCAGTAATCACAAAAAAGTTTTTACAAGCATCCACTTTTTGAAATCCTGCATAAGCTTCTTCCAACATAGGAAGTCCAGGCGCACCAAGAAAACTGAGGTAAACTTTTGCCTCTGAATCTTTCAGATGGTATTCCACTTCATCACGTTTTAGCAACACACTTAGTGGGACGACAACCGCTCCAGCTTTTAATATTCCAAAATAGACAATTGGAAAATAAGGCAGGTTCAAGCAACTAATTGCTACCTTATCTCCATCCTGTACTCCTATGTTCTTTAGTCCATTCGCAACTTGATTGGCAGCCATATTAATCTGCGAATAGCTCAAAGAAGTATCCATGAATGTAAAAGCACTTTTAGATGGGTATCTCCGGGAACTGTCTTCTAGTAGAGTGGAAAGATTGAGCATAGTCTTATTTAGAATTATTCGTTATTTTACTTATAAATCAAACATAAAAAAAGCCAATCGCTAGAATGGCAAAATTAATCTTTGTTAGGCTGTAAATATATGAAATTAAAACCAATAAGAGTATACCGGATTATTTAACGAATGTTATATAATGACAAGTGAAAGGAAAAGAAGAAGGAATACCATATAGTTAGATTTTCATGAAAGGAATTAATTCTAAGCTTTACTCAGTTGCCACTACTTCCCAAGCTAATCCTTCTGCCACTTTTAAGATTTCCTCTTCAAAATCTACCAAAGCTTTAGGTGTCAAGTAATTCTGTGTAATGGATTTTTCTTTATTCCCATCATTAAGATAAACAATGGTGTTAGGCAATTCAGATAAATAAGGACCTTCCGCAGGATAGTGATTTAATAAGGAAAAGAATCCAATCCCTTCGGCACGTGATAGAAGCTGATCACGCCAAGCTTTCGGAAGGAAGGCTTCATAGTATCCTAAGCGATCGCAATAAAACTCACCATGCCATACCGCTCGCCCGTCAGAATAAAACTTTAGCTCAAAAACGGGACACTCTCCGTAACAAGCTGTTTTTTCGAGTCGTAAAGCCAGATAGATGGGTTTTGGCAATTCAAGTTTTTCTTCTCGCTGTATGACTTCCGGAGCGGGGATCTCAACTCGATTGTCTCCTTTTGTCGTTGGACTAGAACTCGGTATTTCTGTCACTACTTCGCCCGTTTTTGGAACAGCTTTTCGATTACACGAAGAAGCAAATAAGAAAAACGTTAGCGTTAGCAACAAAATAAACAGAGCATTTTTTTCCAACATAAATATAACAAGTGCTTGATGGTTTTAAAATAAGGTTCTTTGACAAATCCCATGGAGTTGCTAATATTCTCTTCGATGCCCTAGCCCCTAAAGAGGGAATCAACAAACACCTGACCAGGATCACTATATTTGTCTCAGCGTCTAAAATTAAAAGCCCTTTCACGAGTCAAGGGCTTTTAATTTTGAATTCCATTTATATTACAAATTCCTATTTCTTTTTCTTCTTTGCTTTCTCTGCCTTTTGCTTTTCAGCAATTTTCTGTTGTTCTTTTAAAGCGGATTCCAATCTGGCTCCAAAGCCACTTTTCTTTTTCTTAGGCTTCTTTCGATAAGCCTCTAACTCCCCTTTTATCTTTTCTTGATCAATGATATAATTCTTAGTAATTACGGTTTGCGCAATGTTAAATAAATTACTAAAAAGCAAATAACAAGTCAATCCAGAAGCATAGCTATTAAAGAATCCCATAAACATCACTGGCATCAAGTACTGCATGTATTTCATAGCTGGATTAGCTGACATGTCCATGTGCTTAGTATTGTAGTAAGTATAAATCAGCGTAGTGATTGCCCAAAGCAAAGTAAACAAACTGATATGCGCACCTAAGCCCATTGGCAATTCGAATGGCAATTGGAAGAATTCATCATAAGAAGATAAATCTGTTGCCCACAAGAAACTTGCCTGACGAAAATCTATAGAAGCTGGGAAAAAACGATATAAAGCAAACCAAATCGGCATTTGTAAAGCAATTGGGAAACACCCCCCAAGTGGATTCACCCCAAACTCCCGATACATCTTCATCGTCTCCATTTGCTTCTTCTGTGGATCGTCTCCGAATTTTTCGCCCATTGCTGTCAACTGTGGCTTCAAAGCTGCCATCTTAGATTGTGAATGCAACATTTTGTACGTTAACGGATATAATGCTAACTTAACCAAAATTGTCAACAAGAGTATTACAATCCCTTTGGAGCCGATAAAACCAGAAAGTAAATTAAACAAAGGGCGAATCAACCAACGATTGATACTTCCAAAGAAACTCCATCCATAAGGAATAATGTCTTCCAAACTGTTGTCGTAGGCACGTAGACGATCAAACTCATTAGGTCCCAGATACATCTTCATCCCAAAGGTATTTCCATTGTCGGAACCTAAAGGAACCATAATAGAGGAAGTTAACTTCTTTAAGTTTACATCATCTTCCTCTAACATTACGGTTGCAACCGTTGATGAGCCAAACGAACGGTCTGCCATTAAGGAGCTATTGAAGAACTGATTGGAGTGAGAAATCCATTTTACTCGGTCTTCTAATTTCGCTTCATCCTCCGCACGACATGAGCAATAGCTAGGATCCTCATCTGCTTCTTTGTAGTAGACAGAAGAGTAAAGCCGTTCGTAGTAAACATTTTCTTCGATCTTATCCAAAAAAGTGATCCAGTTCAAACGTACTTCATCCTCATCAGTTTGTAACAAAGGAGCGATACCGTTGTGACTAATTGTATAATCAATGTTATAACTTTCTGGAGAGATGGAATACTTTTGTTCAAAGTAACCGCCGGTGTTCGTTTTAGCTCTGAATGTTACCGTATTTCCATTTAGGGTTGCATCAAAAAATAAGTCCTGTGTACTGATGGTTTGGCCATTTCTCAATGGAAGTTGATATTCAAAGCGGTTGTTTTTGTCTTCTTGTAAAAGTACGTTTGAAGCAACCCTCACCCCTTCTTCATTCTTTCTAAGCTTATCGTAAGATTTAATTTCTACAGATTTTACTCTACCACCTTTATTGGTGAACACGACTTTAAAAAGTTCATTTTCTAAAGTACTCAGTGCTTCTGAGCCATTTGCTGATGGAGCGAAAGCACCAAAAGCACTAGCTCGATTAGCTGCAAGCATGGAATCATTAGCTGGAGAAGAAGTTGAAATATTATCGTTTACGCCAGGAGTTGGGCTGTCTGTATTGGCAGAAGCGCCTTCGGCTACCTTTTCTTTTAGCTTTTTTTCAGCTTGTTCAGTAGAATCTTGTACAAATTTCGCTCTTTCAATTTCCTCTTGAGACGGAGAATTTAGATAAGACCAGGCAAACAATATGGCGAAAATAAGTGTAAACCCGATGATATTATTTTTATCCATTTTTCTTTTTTCTTTTAAGCATTAGACAGAAAACGATGCCTCTGTTTATAATTAAATAAAGACCTTGGTTTTCTGTTCTTTTAAAGCGATCTGAAAGTAGTTTGTCAAAGGAAACGCTAAATTTTCACCATTTTAGGCTAAATTCGGCCAATGACCTTCAATCTCAGACCAGCTTGCTAGTTTTCTCTTAAATAATGTACCGCCAAAAGGAAAAACCCGAGGATGACGGCTTTCTAAAATTCGGGCAAAGGTAAGCATTTTTCTCGTTTGGAAAGGGATTACAGCCTTAGTTTTGTTATAGTAATTTCCGATAGGTAAAAAGAAGAATTTAGAATGGTTGAAGCTAGATTTCTCCGCTCATATCTCCCCTTGGACAGGCTCAGGGCGAGCCGCTCGACATACAAATGTGCATCTTTCGACTCGCTTTACTCGCTCAAGATGACAAGAATAGTTGACAACACTATCTCAAATGATTCAATGCCTATAAGAGTTAATAACCAAAATAATATTGTTTTCAATTTGCAATTCGGTTACAAGAGACTTGTAGTAGCTAATGATAGTGGAATGAACATGAATTCCATCAAATAGTAATTGAATAAGGATACAAACATAAAATCGACCAACCCCATTGTCATTCCGAACGAGCGAAGCGAGTCGAGGAATTACTCCAGATACAACAATCGCTTCGTCTTGGAAAGGCCTTGTTCATTTTTTAATTGATAAAAATAAACACCACTTCCCTCAAAAAGATCAGCAGAAAGGCTAATTTGAGTTTCGCCCTTTCCATATTCTTTTTGTTCAGACCAAATTCTTTTACCATTCGCATTATACAATTCGAAGCTGGCTTCCATGGTTGATGGAAGATTGAATATGATGTTTGTTGTTCCCCCTTTCCTGATTGGATTTGGAATATTTTGCTGAAGGATAATCCCGTTTTGAGCAATCTCTGTTGTAGCTGTTGTTTGAGCACTCCAGTCCAATTGAACATCCAATAAGTCGGTCATTCCCTGGTAAGCCTCCTTGTTCGTTCGTGTACTCGTTATTTTAAGCAAATCCTGAAGCTGTCCACTTTCTTTGGCGATGAATTCAACTTTGAAAAGTGCTGTATTGTTTTCAAAATCGATGGGGAGTGCGTTTGTCCAAAGGGTGGTTAGAAAACCTTTTTCGACTTCTGTTTCTCCAAATTCTTGAGTACCGATGGTTTGGGTAGCTATAGATCGAGCCGACTGAAAAGCTAAGACATCTTTATCAAACTCAAGCGTAAATTGATACCCTAGCAGGCTATTAAAATCTTCAGAGTTAAACAATGCAGTTACAACATCTCCTTCTTGGAAATATTGGTCCTCTAAATGAAGTTTCATCACTCCATCAAAAGACCTAGAGTCAGGATCTAACAAAGCATTTCCATCCACTGAGTTATTGGCGTCACCAATTTTAACGGCTATAAAATCTGAACTATTCTGATCGACAGAGAATGGATTGAAAGTGTAATTTTCTGGGAACGGGAAAGGGTCTTCTTCATCTGGAAAATTGTAGTTCTCTCTCACAAAACGCCAAGAACTATTATTCGGAAATTCGAGGTCAATATTTAAAATAAGTTTCGTCAAATGTACCAGATCAAAACTAGTGATTCCTCCACTATTATTCACATCTGAAGCGATTATATCATAAGGCCCTAAAGTGTCTATTTTCAAAATATGTCTTCTGATACTGATCACATCAAAACCTGATACACCATTTAGGTAAAAATCATCCTTCGTTGGTGTTATCACCACTTCTTGTCCAGTTTGAATATTAGTAAAATTATAATCTCCCATAGCATTAGTTGCATCATTCCCTCCAGGTGTTCCCGATTGATTAACGTTTACATTTTCAACATCTTTATCATGGATTGTTCGGATATTTCCAGCAATGTCAGCACTTGGCGGAGGTGTCAAAGAAACACCAATACTATCCAGTGGAAAAGTAAGAATAGAACGACCAAAAGTTCCAGCAATTAGTTCGTTGTTAGTGAGGTTTAAATCTAAGTCGTAAGTCGTTATAAACGGATAATCTGTGCCTAAACGATCCCAGGAAGATCCACTATTCAAGCTGGCATAAACACCAGCATCTGTAGCCACAAAAATTACAGTACCATTGTTATTTGGCATGACTTCGATGTGGTTTATTCCCATTTGAGG
The DNA here is from genome assembly GCA_964508085.1 of uncultured Saprospiraceae bacterium. Taxonomy (GTDB): domain Bacteria; phylum Bacteroidota; class Bacteroidia; order Chitinophagales; family Saprospiraceae; genus CALGLS01. Next base: position 7,108 of record CAZDTI010000177.1, read on the forward strand.
AAGATCTCCGCTGATGTCTGTCCAAGTTGTTCCTTGATCCGAAGAATAATGAATGTGGTCTATCTCTTCATTGTATTTATAACCACTATGCGAAACATAAACGCCGTTAGGATCATTCGGATCTGCCTTAATACATGTGACATAACGATCTGGTAATCCGCCATTTATATTTACCCATGTTGTCCCATTATTTGTAGATCGCCAAACGTTTCCATCTGTTGTACCCGCATAAAGTACATCAGCATCTACAGGAGATTCATGAACCGTGCTGATGGTGTGAAAAGCAGAACCGAAGATATTTCCATCGGTTAGATCTCCACTGATTGTATACCAACTAGGACTGCTGTTGCGATCATGTCTATACATTCTATGGGTTCCAGCGTAAAGGACTTCTGAATCATGTGCACTCATCATGTAAGGCATATCCCAATTGATTCGATCACTTTGATTGATTCCAGAATCGTAGGAGAAAAATCCGCCAGCATCATTGGTTCGCCAGATGTTTCCATTTTGTGTTTCAAAATAAAAGGTATCCGGATTCGTGGGGTGAAAAACAGGTTGAAAACCATCAGCGCCGAAAACCCTATCCCAACTGGCTATCCCGTCTGCGTTTCCAGTTTGCGTTCCATTGTCCTGACAACCACCCCAATAATTATCCGGATCATTAGGATTGTAAGCTACTCGATAGATTTGAGTGGCTGGAATGTCTTCGACATCTAGCCACGTAGCAGTATTGTTGGGATTCTTATACAAACCTCCATCTGTAGCCAAATACAAATCGCCAACACTATTAAAAGCCATATAGTGGTTGTCCACGTGTGGTGCTCCTGCTCCAGTACTTGGAGGTAAGACAAACCATGCGGCACCAGAGTTAGTTGTTGCCCACATACGAACCCCTAAAAGATAGGCATCATCATCATCATTTGGATCAATAAATATCCTACCAAAGTACCATCCAAAGTTGCTAAGTGGATTGACTAATCCATTGTCCGAATTCCCGAGTGTTACTGTTGTCCAGGAGTCTCCGCCATCTTCAGTTTTGTAAACCCCTTGAATAAAATAGGTGGAGTCAACAATCGAGGCGTAAAGTACATCTGGGTTGTTTGGCGATATGGTAATACTGGAGCGACTGAGTTTTTTAATTGGCAATCCGTTGTCTAAAACTTCCCAAGAACTTCCTCCATTTTCAGAACGATATATTCGACCGCCATTTCCAGAAACAATCGAAAGTTGATTCGTCCGAATGCGATCCCAACCTGTGGCATAAAGTATCTGCGGATTAGCTGGGTTGATGGCCATGTCTATGACTCCAGCCTGATTGCTTATGAAAAGAACTTTTGTCCATGAAGCACCGCTATCCGTACTTTTATACAAACCACGGTCATCAGAAAAAGCGAAAGGGTTTCCCATTGTCGCAGCATAGATGGTACTAGAGTTAGATGGATCAATTATAATCTTAGAAATTATTGCCGTTTCAGCAAGTCCGGATTGTGTCCAAGTAGATCCTCCATCTTCACTTTTATAAATTCCGTTTCCAACAAAAGGAAAACCAGTAACATTCGGATCACCAGTTCCTACGTAAACGATGTTTGAATTATTAGGATCTACTTTTATAGAGCCGATACTCAAATAAGGCTGATCGTCAAAGATGGGCGTCCAGTTCGCACCGTCATCTGTGGTCTTGAATACTCCACCTCCGCTATATCCAATGTAGATTACATCGTCATTATTGGGATCAATTTCAATAGTATTGATACGGGCACCAGCATTACCAGGCCCCTGAGTTGTCCAAGCTGCATCAAAACCAAAAGGTGCTGAGCTACTTCTCGCTGCATCTTGTTCAATAGCTTCTTCGAAAGCAGCTTTATAACCTTGAACATCAAAGGATTTATCAGGATAGGCTCTTTGAAAAGAAGATAGGTCAAAAGGAAGTTGTTTGTGATTCAGCGCTTCTTCCGAAGAATCGAAGTTTTCTTCCTCCCCTTCTATTTGTGATGGTTCACAAGCCAAAAAGGTCAATAAAATTGGTAGAATTAACAGGTAAGCGATGCGACTGTTCATTGGATATATTTTTTGTAGGATCATCTGTGATATGCAATGCAAATATAGTACGAAAAATGCATATTACTTCTCCTAAATACTTAAGAAAAGGCATCTGAGAGACTTAAATGGATTTTACAATCTATATCTATCACGTTATCAATGAATTACACCTATAGCATTGTCCAAAATGGTACTGTTAATTATTTGAATTATCTATTGCTTTCTGCCTCAATTTCAAAGCGGTTTCTTTACCTAAATAGCTATCAATCAAATAATGCATGAGATATAAAACTGGAATGAGCAAAATAGCCATAAGTACTTTGTAGCCATAATTTACAGTTCCAATGGCCAAAAAGCGATTTATGGGCCATTGGCCGGGTCCAATTACAAAGGCAACATAAAGCACGACGTAGCTGTCAATAAACTGAGAAACTAAAGTAGATAAGGTAGCTCTTAACCAAATCGACTTCTCTCCCATTGCTTTTCTAACTTTAAAAAAGACCCAGGCATCTACCAACTGTCCAATTAGGAAAGCGATCAAAGAACCAACAATAATCCAATTACTTTGACCAAAAATATTGCGATAAGCGGCTTGCATATCGGGCACTCCTTTCGCTGCTCCGCTGCCAACCCACCAATCTGCAGGAGACAAACCAATGGCAAAATACACCATGAAAAAGGCATAGCTAATCAGAATAGCCGTTAGTATAGATAGGATCCGAACACCACGTTGTCCAAAATATTCATTAATAACATCTGTCATGATAAAAACAATGGGCCAGAGCAATACACCTGCTGTGAATTGTAAAGACCCCTTTTCTCCAAATAGATTCCAATTCATTGGTTTCCAGCCCATTGTATCTTCTAGTGCGAAGATTTTCACGCCTATGAATTCAGCAACTAAGGCGTTGCAAACGAAGAAGCCGGCGAGGGTTAGAAGAAGACGGGTTGGTTTTTTCATGTGTGTTTTATGTTTGCTTAGGTGCTAATATATGAGAATTTGAGGGCTTCCTAAACTATTTAATGATCGGATTTAACCACATATTTTCTAGTGCCATTCTAAGCCTTGGTAAGAAACCGAGTTACATGGTTCTCAACTCGTTAAACTCACTCAGGATGATTAGCGGCAAAATTTCGCACAACTTCAATAAAAATTAAAATTCTAAACTTAAAAGCTTACATGAAAGAAAATTACGTCTGAGTATTATTTTACTACATTAAAAACCTAAAAGCGAAATCAATTTTCGCCTAAAATTGTTAGATAAGCGAACCCAAAAAATGTTCTATATTTGCGCTTTATTTGAGGAGTTCGGATAAGTCGTATACTATCAAATCAGAAAGAGCTATTATCAGATGGTATAGTCATATAATTATAACAAACAAATACATGGCAAAGATTGCAATAAATATAAAAGAAGGTAAGGTCGAACGGGACAGTAACATAATCGTTGGAATAGATTTGGGTACGACCAACTCCTTAGTTGCTTACATCAAAGAAGAAAAACCAGTGGTCGTTTATGACGATGATGGTAAAAGTGCTTTGGTCCCATCGATTATTCATTTTGATGAAAATAATACCGTCATTGTTGGAGAAGCAGCCAAAAAGAAATTAGTAGAAGAACCAGCACGGACCATTTACTCTGTCAAGCGTTTGATGGGGAAGTCCTATGATGACATACAAAAGGTTCAGCAATACTTTGGATATAGCATTATTGATGAGGACACAGATAGCTTGATAAAAGTGAAGGTGGATAATCGCTACTTCTCTCCTATCGAACTTTCTTCTGAGGTATTAAAAGCTTTGAAGACCAGGATTGAAAAAGCCATTGATGCAAAAGTAAGCAAGGCTGTGATTACCGTTCCCGCTTATTTTAATGATACCCAACGACAGGCTACTCGAGATGCAGGAAAATTAGCGGGTCTCGATGTCCTACGAATTGTAAATGAACCTACTGCAGCAAGTCTTGCTTATGGCATTGGTCTTGATCCTGAAGATAGTCAGATCGTGGCCGTTTACGATTTGGGAGGTGGGACTTTTGATGTATCTATTTTACAAATTCAACAAGGGATTTTTGAAGTCTTATCTACCAATGGAGATACCTTTTTGGGAGGTGATGATGTAGATAGAGTAATTATGGAAAGTTGGATCAACACCTATAAACTGGACAAAGAAAGAATGGTTTCGGACAAAAGTTATCAGCAGTCCTTGCGTCTTTTAGCAGAGGAGGCAAAAAAGACTTTGAGTAGTGAAAAAACCTTTAAAGCGAATTTAGAAAACCAGCAAGTAGAATTGGATTTATTAGATTTTAACAATCTGATTACACCCTTGATTGATCGCACCATAACGCATTGTAAGCAAGCCATGAAAGATGCGGGTAAAAACGTAAAAGAAATTGATCAAGTTGTAATGGTGGGCGGGTCCACTCGCATTCCATTGATAAAACATTTAGTCTCTGAGTACTTTGGAAAACCCGTAAACGACAAAGTAAACCCGGATGAAGTAGTTGCTATTGGCGCTGCGATACAAGCAGATGTATTGGCTGGAAATCAACGTGAAGTTCTATTGTTAGATGTTACACCTTTGTCTTTGGGGATTGAAACCGTTGGTGGATTAATGGACGTTATCATTCCAAGAAATTCCAGGGTTCCAAACAAAGCAGGAAGACAATACACTACTTCTGTTGATGGGCAAACCAATCTCAAAGTTTCTGTTTTTCAAGGGGAAAGAGACTTGGTTGAACACAATAGAAAACTAGGCGAATTCATATTACGGGGTATCCCACCAATGGCTGCTGGCTTGCCAAAGATTGACATCCAATTTGTGTTAGATGCAGATGGAATTTTAAAAGTGACGGCCACGGAATTACGTTCTAATACGAAACAAGAAATTGAGATTCGTTCTCAGTACGGCATGAGTGAGGAAGATATGGCTAAAATGCTCATTGACTCTATCCAAAATGCAGAATCAGACATGAACGTGCGTGCATTGTTGGAAGCAAGAAATGAAGCGAATAACATTTTACTTTCCGCAGATAAATTTCTAGTGCAAAATGTAGCCATATTATCTGAAGAAGAAATCGAAAAAACCAAACTTCTGGCGGAAGATTTGCGTACTACAATTGGAGGTGATGATAAAGACTTGATCAACAAGGCAATGGAAGCACTAAATGTATACACCACTCCACTTGCCCATAAAGCGATGGAAGTCAATATCAGCAAAGCGATGAAGGGGAAAAAAGTTTAAATTCAAAAATGCAGTCCTCTATGAAGTCACAATTAATTAGTTTATTAGTATTCTTCTTTTCTATTTCTCTAATAGCGCAGGACAAAGCGCAACTTAAGGAAGAGATTGCCAAAGTCGTCCATTTTGACACAGGAATTTCGCATGAAAAAATACCGGGATATGTCATTGGGATCATCGTTGGTGATTCTATATTTACTTATGGCTATGGACAAAAGGCAAAAGACATTGCAGAAGTTCCAAATGAAAATACCCTTTTTGAAATTGGTTCTGTAACAAAGGTTTTTACGGCTTCCCTTGTTGGTATTCTAAGTGATGAAGGTTTGATGAACCATGACGCTCCATTAAACGAATACTTACCAAAAAAATACCGCAACCCTAAACTAAAGGAGGTGACCATTTCTTCTTTACTTACCCATACTTCAGGTTTACCTAAAATGCCAACTCCTTTTGGTATTTATGAAGAGGAAACGGACAACCCATACGCCCATTATTCAAAGCAGTTGTTATTGGAATTTTATGCTGATTTTGAACCAGTTAGTGTTCAGCAAAAAATTAAGAAAAAAAGGAAAAAAAGAAAGCAGAAAGTTAAAGCAGAAACTCCTGTAGAATACATATACAGCCACTTAAACTATGCCTTATTAGAGGTAGCATTGGAATACACAACTGGACAAACTTATGATGAGCTATTGGACCAACGAATTTTTAGCCAGGTAGGCATGCCTCAATCCTTTGGAAATTTTGCATCTGAGGAACAAGCGGATCTTTTAACTACTGGTTATGGTCGTAATGGAAAGGAAGCAAAACCATGGGATTTCGCTTCCTTTAGCGCCTCTCAAGGTATAAAATCAACAGCACAGGATCTACTTTCTTTTCTCAAAATTCATATGGACAAGCCGACTAGTCCTCTTGCACTATCTTTCCATAACAATACAATTCCGGCCATCAATACCGGCCTCACTGAAAACGGAGCTATGGGGTTTGGTTGGCACATTCTTCATCAGAAAAAATATTACGACATCCATTTACATGCTGGTTCTACCGGTGGACACCGAGCGTTTATTGGTTTTATTAGAGAGACTAAAACAGGAGTAGTTGTTTTGTCTAATTCCGAGAATGGAACAGGTGGACTTGGCTATTTGCTTTTGAGGTTAATTAATTTTAACTGGAACAAAGGGAAGAGTTTTGTGGAGTAAGTAAACGGTAGACGGTTTTACGGCGGACGATAGACGGGCCAACAATCTCGAGAGCCGTCTAACGTAGAATCGTCCACCGTCTTCCATCTTCCGAAAAAAAACAGTACTTGAACACAAGGTTTCGTTTTTACATAACAACCAACTTACTACATACTAGAGTGACGACTAAAAAGAAAAAAATACACTTCATTATAAATCCATTCTCGGGAGGCGGAAAAGGGAAAAAAATTCTACCTCGGATTAAAAGGTTCCTGGACAGCTCTGTCTATGAATGGGATCATGTCTTTACTGAACATAAAAGTCATGCAACTGAGTTAGCTAAAATCGCTGCTCAAAAGAATTATGATATTATTGTAGCTGTGGGAGGTGACGGAACGGTAAATGAAGTTGCAGCTGGATTAATCCATACGAACAAAATTATGGCTATAATTCCGGCTGGTTCTGGCAATGGCTTAGCAATGCATCTTGGACTAGGAAGGAAACCAGAAAAAGCCATTCAAGCAATCAACAACGGAAAGGACATAACAATAGATACTTGCAAATTGAATAATCAAGCTTTTGTTAATTTAGCAGGCGTTGGTTTTGATGGATTGGTGGCCTTAAAAGTCGCTAAATCTACCTCTCGTGGTTTCATTGGTTACTTGAAGGAATTTGCACAAGTCGCCTGGTCTTATCAACCGCTCGAATATGAATTCTTTATTGATAAAAAACCTTTCAAAGAAAAGTATCTTTTTGTAGAGGTCGCTAATGCACCAATGTTTGGATACAACTTTACCGTTGCACCATATGCAAAATTGAATGATGGTTTACTAGAAGTTGTTCTAGTGAAAAAAGCACCAAAGTGGAAGTATTTTGGCTTGATCCCCAGAATGCTCCAAGCGGACTTAAATAAGTCCAATTTAGTAGAACGATTTACAGCCAAGGAGGTCGTTTTTCAATTGCCCGAAAATCGGGCTTTGCATATTGACGGTGAAGGATTTTTTGCACAGGGAGAAGTTAAGTTTAGTGTGGAACCTTTGTCACTTCGAGTGATTGTTGGTGGAGAACTAAGTTCCTTAGTTTAGGGTTCTACTTTTAATCTTCAAAATATAGATCCACTTCAAAGCCACGCACTTTTATAGTGGGCGAATCCTCCCCGGCTCCTTTGGTATTAGTCATCAAGGTCAAGGTCTCGTTTTTCTCTATATGTTTTATGACTTCTAGTTTTGATTCATCGTAATCAACCTTCCCATATTTAGCTTTAAAATCCAATTTATAGCTTTTTATCACAGGGAGTTTTATTTTACCGTATCTGCACTTAAAGTCAATTCCTGAAAAAGAATCGCCAATTTCTTGAATATCCAGCTCTTCTTCAAAAGCGGCTTTAGATTCAAAAGATTCACCTAAGAAGTCGATCTCGAACTCACTGTATCTACTTTCATTTGAATGAATTTTATCTGCTCTTTTTATATCAAAATTGGTTTCAAAACATTCGGTTTCTAAACTTCCAATATTGTTTATTTTATGTTTCCCATATCTATCTTTCCATTCTAATTCTGTTGCTTCCTCCAGGACTACATCACACTCAAATAAATCCCACTCTCCTCCTTTTATTGATCCGAATGAAAGGTCGGCATATTTTCCTTTTATATCTAGCTTACCTTCCACATTTGACATTTCCAATTCCCCTTCAAAAATATTTAAGTCCAACTCTTTTAAATTTTTTATTTTCACATCTGAATACTTAGACTGTAAAGAAACATTCCCTCCACTGTTCATTTTCATTTTCGCAGTAAATAATTCTATTTCTGCATCTTTCATATCTCCGAGAATAGCATCACCATATTTCAAATTCAATGTTAAGTCTCCATCAATGTCTCCCGTTTTGATGTCTCCAGAGAATACTTTTGCTTCTAGGGAAAATGGCAAATCAGATGTAACAATATTGTTATGGTTGTTCTTCAGTGTTAACTTTTCAATATTAGGTATCCATAGCTTCAATTTCGATTCTACGATTCTAACTTTGCTATTAATCTGTGTACCATCATCAAACTTCATTTTAAACCATCTATAAAAAAGCACATTATTCTCGCTCCATGAAGAGATATTAAAACTTGAGTGAACAATAATTTCGCTTCCTTCAGTTTCAATACTAATTTCATACTTAGAGAGCAATGTTTCCAGATCCTCTTCATCATCTCCTTTTACTTTCAAGTTAGTTTCTAACTTAGCCTTTTCCCCATCATAATAAATCACCTCTAACAATCCTCTTTCATGTTGAATGCTTAGCAAAGAACTGGCATCAACCGAAATCTCTTCTGTTACTGTCCTTGTCTTTTCGTGATTAAACTTTGCAAAAGTAGGATTTGCTAGGATCAAAATGCCTAGTACAATAAAAAGAACTTTCGTATAAAATTTAAATGCTTTGTTTTTTATCAAGTTCATCGTAATTATTTTTTAATTCAATTTCGTGTAACAATATTTCATAAAGTTGAATCCGCTGTTTTGCGCAAAACAATAAATTCTTAATAATCTTCTTATTAGGGCCATACTTTTTTAGATCCTCCCGATACTTAGCCACTACTTCGTCTAGTTGTTTCAATTGTTCAAAAATTTCTACATGCTCTTCTTGTGCGATGTCTAAGGACTTTATCAAGCTGTCTTGTGAAACTAAGGTTGAAACTAAAACCGCTTTATATTCGGCCAGAATAGGATCATTAATTTCCAAGTCTTCCAAAGCCATCAGACCTTCAGTTTCCGCTTTTGGATAAAAAAGAAAGGTCCCAATCAACAATAACAAACTCGCAGCAATAGCGATAACAGACCAACGCGGAATCTGCCGACGACTTCCCTTCTTTCTTTCCTGAAAGTCTGACCAAAATAATTCAATATCCGGCTGTTCTATTTTGTCCAGTTCTTCCTTGTTTGACTTGATAAAATCATCTAATGACTTATTCATAACTCAATGGCTTTAATAATTTTTGTAATAAAATTTTCGCCCTTCTATATTGCGATTTGGAGGTAGAAAGAGATATTTCCAAAATCTGTGCAATCTCTTCATGTTGATAACCTTCTATTAAATACAGATTAAAAACGGTTCGACAACCTTCTGGCAGTTTTTGAATAGCCTGATGTATCAATCGGATGTCATAGGTTGGTGACAATGGTTCTTCTTCAGCCAGATCGAATTGTTCATCCAGCGATAGAAGCTCCATTTTCTTTTTTGATCTTAGAGCAGTCAAACAACGATTAATCGTTATTCTTTTAATCCAAGTGCCTAGCGTAGACTCCCCTCTAAAGC
>CAZDTI010000178.1:0-16848 GCA_964508085.1 uncultured Saprospiraceae bacterium
GAGCTTCTATTCAAGGTGGTGTATTGAGTGGAGATGTAAAGGATGTATTATTGTTGGATGTAACACCTCTTTCTTTAGGTATCGAAACAATGGGTGGCGTTTACGATGTAGTCATCGAAGCTAACACTACTATTCCCACGAAGAAGTCAAAGACATATTCTACTGCTGCGGACAACCAGCCTTCTGTAGAAATTCACATTTTGCAAGGCGAGCGTCCAATGGCTGCTCAGAACAGATCAGTAGGTCGATTCATCCTTGATTCTTTGCCACCAGCACCTAGGGGGGTACCTCAGATTGAAGTGACTTTTGATTTGGATGCAAACGGAATTCTAAATGTTTCTGCAAAGGATAAGGGCACTGGTAAAGAACAGAAGATTCGTATCGAAGCATCTACTGGTTTGTCTAAAGAAGAGATCGAAAGAATGCGTACTGAAGCAGAAGCTAACGCAGAAGCGGATAAGGAAGCGCGTGAAAAAGTTGACAAAGTAAATGCTGCTGATTCTTTGATTTTCCAAACGGAGAAGCAAATGAAAGAATTCGGTGATAAGATTCCTGAAGACAAAAAAGGAGCGATTGAAACAGCGCTTGTAGAGTTGAAGGAAGCGCATAAATCAGGAGACTTGGCTCGAATAGATGCTGCTACTGAAGCGATGAACACCGCATGGACTGCAGCAAGTGAAGACATGTACAAAGCTAGTCAGGAAGCTGGCGCGAATGCGGACGGTGCTACTGCTGATGCAGGTGGTGCGGATGCTGGCGCTGAGAATAATACTGCTGATGATGTAGAGGATGTGGAGTATGAGGAAGTGGAGGATGAAGGGAAGTAATATTTACAGCGAAGCTGTAGCTAAATAATAAGAAAAGCCTCACCGATTGGTGGGGCTTTTTTTGTTGCGTTGTTAGATTGTTCTGGCGCTTGACTCGTCAAGAGTCTTGCCAGTAGTGTGCTTATTGTTATTTGATGATGGAAATGTCTCCGCTAAGTATTTTCTTTTCTAAGTCAGTGCCTTCTATGAAATTGAATAGAAGGGTGTAAGTATAAACACCATTAAGAGCATCTTTGCCTTTGAAAGTACCGTTCCAGGTATTTGTAACGTCATTACTAGAAAAGATTTCTGCTCCCCATCTGTCGAATATTTTTAGTTCAAAGCTTTGGAATTTGCAATTCGAGAATAGCTCAAAGTTGTCATTGATACCATCAAAATTTGGTGAAAATGCATTTGGGATATACAAATTACAAATAGTACAATCGATAGTTTGAATATAAATGCTATCGTAGGAAAGGCAGTTTTCATAAAGGGTAGTTACCCAATAGAGCCCTTCTTCCTTAGCGGTGAATACAGCTGTGGTGCTACTGTCCTGCCAAATGTAATCGGCACCCATTTGATAGCTTTCTAAAAGAACTTCCTCCTGAAGGCAAATGACTGTATCTGGCCCCAGGTCAGCTTGGACAATATCTACATGGAAAATCTGTATGCTATCTGTAACCGTACCGGCACATTCTTCATGTTCTAAGGTTAAGCGATAAGTTCCTGGGGTGGTTACGACATAGGTAGCATCCATGGATCCATCCTGCCATAGGTAGGTTGCGTCTAAAACTTCTTGGCCAATAATAACTGTATCATTTGGGCAAAAGCTAAGATCAGGACCTAAATCAAAAGACAATGGATCAATATAGAGGACAGAAATGTCATCAAATAACAAACAATTGTTTTCTGTAAGAATTGTTAAGGAATAAAGACCTTGACTTTCAACGTTAAAAACGGCATAAGTAGAGTCGTTTTGCCATGTGTAAGTAGCGTTGTTATAATTTGGGTTTAATAGTAGTGATTGTCCTTCGCACAAAGTGGTATCGTTACCTAAGTCTAAAACGGGCTCTTGAAAATAGTCAACAGAAATAGTATCTGAAACGAAGCAAATTTCTTCTGATTGGGCGGTGAGCCAGTATTGGCCTGCTTGGTTGATAAGGTAAAAGGGCATTGTGTTTCCATCTTGCCAGGAGTAAGAGGCATTGAGGAATTCTTGACCTACTAACAATTCTTCTCCGGAGCAGAGGGTGGTGTCATTTCCTAAGATAAAAGTTTGTGTATCTCCAAAAGAAATTACCATTGTATCTGAGTGAGGACAACCATCAGTCATTGTACCAATAGCCCAATAAGTGCCTTCCTCCGTAGCAATAAAATTGTTATTTGTAGAACCATCCTGCCAGCTATAAGAAGCAGCCCAGCTTGTTCCGGTGTTAATAATCATGGTATCTCCTGGGCAGATGATGGAGTCAGGCCCCAAATCAATAGGTAGGGGAATAAAAGTTCCGATTAGGATGGTATCCGTATGGAAGCAATTGTTTTCAGAGATTACATTAACATAAAAAGTAGAAGATCCTAGGGCAACAGCGGACTGCACGGTAAAGGTAGTATTGGTACTTCCGTCTTGCCATAGATAGCTTGCATTTTCAAAACCAGGATTTAAGATGATGCTGTCATTCGCTATACATAGTGCATTGTCTTCACCAAGATCTAAAGTATCTTCTTGGAAATAGTCGACAAGGATCGTGTCTGATTGGTAGCAGAATTCGTTTGATTGAGCAGTGAGCCAGTATTGGCCTGGTTCAGAGACGATTAATTGAGAGGCTGTAGAACCATCTTGCCATTCATAGTCTACATTGGAAAGAGAAGGGGCTATTAAAAAGTTTTCACCAAGGCAAAGAATGGTATCACTTCCAAGAGAAATTTGTTGAATAGGAGAATGGATAACTTCTATAGTATCTTGAAGAGAGCAACCTTCCAATGTTGTGATTTCGACCCAATAACTGCCTGCTGTTGTTATATTTTGAGTTGCTTCTGTAGAACCATTTTGCCATATGTAAGAAGCATTTGGGAACAGGTGTCCAATAATTAGAGGTGTACCTATGCAAACGGTAGTGTCAGTTCCAATATCAATAGCAGGAGAAGGAAGAATACTTAAACTAGTATATAGTAAAGTATCACAAGTATTCATTCCAGGCAAAATACTCTGATATTCGCCAGTAGTATTTTGGTAAGTGTTACCTAGAAATATAGAATCTCCTTCACATATAGTTACTTCCTGTGAAATAGATATATACATGGCCTCTGTTACATTAACGTTTATTATAGAATCGCAGCCAATTGTACTTTGGAGTGTAAAGCTTTGAGAAGCTCCAATTTCCAATGGAACTCCAAGGTAGGAAATGGTTTCTCCTGGACAGGCTTCAATGTTTAGTTGCTCTTGTGACTGTGGGATTACTTCAATAGTGAAGGCTAAGGTTTCACTTGCACATCCGCTTGTACCAGTAACATATATCATCGTATTTTGTGATAGATTGGAAATCGTGGGAGTATTGCTAAAAGGATCGTTAAATAAATTTGCTGGACTCCATTCATACTCATTTGCTCCTGAAATACTAAGAGATAGTTCTTCACCTTCGCATATAGTGTATTCTTCTTGGGCAGTTAAAAGAGTTATCTGGCTATCGCTGAACTGCGGAGCAACATTTGATCCGCTGTTACCTAATAAGGGGCCATTATATTGATTGCCAGAAATATCTAACAATTCATTACCCCCATTTTGTTCCATGTTAAAGTAAGCAACTAAGTTGTTTTCATTACCAATTAAAGAGGTATTCATTGAGGCCTGAATCTCTGATTGAGATTTTATAGTGTTCCAAATTCGGACTTCATCCATGCAACCTTTGAAAGCCTGATTATAATTAGATGAGCCATCTCTGTCAATTCCAATAATCAGCTGTCCTCCAGGGCTATTAGATAGAGGAGTGGCAAAAGTTTGACTATTCTCTAACTGTCCATTGACGTAAATTTTACCTAAAGAACCATCATAACTAGCCGCTATATGATACCAGGTATCAAGATCAAAAACGGTTGTTGCTTCTAAAACGAGATTGATTGTTAGCGGTGCCTCCATTAATTCTTAATTCTGGTTCTCCATCTTTAATTCCAACTTTAAAATTTTCAATTAGATAGTCACTTGTGCCCCGGTAAACCACATGAGGAATTCCATACTCAGATATATTAACCCAAACTTCGATTGTGAATTGTTGCAGTGTACTGAGTGTTCCATCTTCTGTTACTTCAATTCGGTCATCAAAACCATCAAATGAAAGTACTTGATTGATTTGACTATGACTTATATTGAAAAATAATAATGCTATTAGGGTATTTGAAATTCGTAGAAACATAAGTTTTAAAGCTTTAGTATTTTCTTTTTTATGAGTTATTAAACTGTTCACACTATTATCATTAAAGTGCATAAAACAGTTGTCTGCTAGTCATTTTCCTTCTGTTAACTTCAAATTTGAAAGATAATTTTTTAAAATAGACTTTCAGATTGGTGATTATTTAAAATAATAATACTTTTTTATGAAAAGTATTAATAATTAAGTGATAATTTAAAGTAATATCCTAAATATAACCAAAAAAGGCAGTTATAAGCTTTCATAGTTTAAGAATTCCTTTCTTAGCACTGTAAATTTAAAGGCATATTGAAAGGAAAGGATGCTAAACAAAAGGTAGCTTAACGTTTATGGTTCTTTGACAAATTCCGTGGAAACATTTACGCTACTGCCGAGGATACTGCTTATGACGAGACAGCTAAATAATAAGAAAAGCCTCACCGATTGGTGGGGCTTTTTTTGTACACTTTTCACGGGTTTCGAGGTAAGGAGGAGTGTAGAATTGGTGTAAAGAACTTGAAGAAATATACGATATTAGTTTTTTTGACTAAGCGCGTGATGGTTCAAAGATGTTAATAAAGCGTTTTGTAATGGTTTCTTTTCCGATTTGTAGTTGTAGGAAATAGATCCCGGAAGGATATTGTTGAACGTTGATTTTATTGGTGAATATTTTTGTCGTTTTATCTGCTTTTTCTTGAAGGACGATTTTTCCTTCTTTGTTGTAGATATTAATTTTAACGGTTCCCAGATAGCTATTGTCCAGGTTTATGCTTAGGAGTTCGGAGGTGGGATTTGGATAGAGGGAGATTTTGGTGTTTTGGTTAGGGGAGAAGGTGGCGATGATGGGAGCAGGGGTTGGAGCAACGTCTAGGCCAGCGTAAGCAGAAATATTAGCGGCGATAAGGAGGGTATTGTTTCCATCGAAATCAGCACTTTTAATGACAAACGGTTCTCCTTCGATCCAGTAAAGTCGTTCATTGGTAACGTCCAAGGAGATATCTCCAATAGTTACGGTACTTGCAGCTGTAACGGTTCCTATTTCGACTCCAGCTGTACTTATGGTATGTACTTGATTGGTTTGTCTATTTGAATAATAGAGGATTTGATTTTCTACATCGAGTGCAATACCAAATGCTTGCCCAGCATTTGGATACAGCGTGGTTACATCAGAGCCGTCACCATTAGCTTTTAGAATTCTTTCGCCACTAAAGTCTGTCCAATAAATTACATCATTTATAGGATCATAATCCATTCCTAGAACTAAGCCAGAACCACTAATCAGAACTTGGTCGTTTTGATTATCCAAACCGATCGAACGGATCGTGTTGTCTCCCGATTCTGTGTATAAGATACGACTGTTTAGCGTGTCTATTTCAAAAACAGCCAGATTAGAAGAAGCGGTAAGAAAAGCAGTTTTATTTCCTCCGTCCAAATCAGATTGCCATAAGGTTCCTGTACCTGCTTCCACCCAGTAAACATGTTCATTTTTCTGATCGACTCTTATCCTCCGTAAAACCGTATGTCCGCTTATAATATTCTGTAAATTTCCTCCATCTAGATCCGAAAATTCAACTGTAAGTTGATCCTGGTTAGTGAAATATACTTTGTCCTGGGCGAATAGCAGGGTAGAGAGGATTAATAGTAAGCTTGTAAGAAATAGTTTCATATTTTTATTTTTTGTGAATTAGAGTATGGAGAACTAGGTGTTATTTTTCCGATAGGCGAGGCTACAAAGTTAGTGATAATAACAGTGTAACCATCACTATGTTCTGTATTGTTTTCAACCTTGATCGAAACGGAAAATGTTGTATTTCTTTACGTAAAAGCCCTCCTTATTCTTTGATTAAAAAACTTAAGTTGCCTCCTAAAGCTATCGTAGACTTGATGCTCCTTTTTTAACCGACTTTCATAGACTTCTAATTGTTGCTCAAAATTGCCATTGTCAAGAATTAAGGAATCAGAATCCTTTTGCGCTCTCTTAGCAAAAGCATACATTTCGCCACTATTAAATTCATCACCTTCCACAGCTTTAATGAGTTTCAGTTGACTTTTGTTTAGTACACCATGCAAGGTTGTTTTATTAAAGTAATAGGTGTGTACAACGCGGAACCAATGTGTCAATAGGGGAGTAGTTGGGTTAGAACAATTAGGAACTGCGATATATAAGGTTCCATCATCGGTCAATGTACTTTCTATTTTTTTGAGCGCAGCAATAGGGTCTGAAAAGTGTTCTAGAACATGACGCATTATGATGAGGTCAAATTTATTCTGAACGGCAAGGTGCCAGTCATTATCTACATCCCTGCTAATATTTTCTATACCTTTTTTCTCCAACATTGCTACAGCAGTATCAGAGGGCTCAATTGCATAAAGATTGCTTTTTGGATATTTGGTTTTGAAAAAATCTAGGGTCAACCCCGAGCCGCTTCCCACATCTAAAATGTTTTCAGGTTGCTTATCTAATAAACCCTTTTTAGATAATCTTTCGAATATAGGGATTGTTTTATTGGTTGTTACAGACTTATTTTTAATGTTGGGTCTATAGTATTTGTCATACTTATTGGTGTAAAATTCAAAATAGGTTGGCTTAGTCCAACGAGGATTTAGATAAGTCAAACCACAATTACGACAGATTACCACATTGGTAGGAAGGTTGAACTGACCTCTTTCAGCAAGCTTTTTAGTATCGTCATTTCCACAGAGATTACAGGCTATATTTTCATACTTTTCTTGCATAAGGATGTATTTGTAATATTTTTGTTACAAAAAAAAGATTAATGGAATTGGCCTTGTTCTTTAAGCTTGAAATAATGGTTCTTGTCTCTGTACTTGAATGGCGTCGCAGGATGCCCTCCGGCTATAGCTAGTTTAGGAACTGTTTTAGCGACGACACTGCCTGCTTGTATGATAGCACCTTCTCCAATTCTAACTCCCCCTAAGATGGTGACATCAGATCCTAACCAAACATTGTCTTCAATCGTTACGTCTTTCTGAATATATGTTTCATCGTAGGGTAGCTTGCTGCCATTGTAATTATGAAAACTAGTAATTACTTTACAGTTTTTCCCACAATGGAAATTATCTCCAACTTTCACTACCGCTTCTCCTGTAACTTCGAAGCCATTGAAACTTGTATTTTTCCCTAAGTAGGTGTTTTTGGAAAACTTACAATGGAACGCTGCTTTTAATGGTGGCGTATAGGAATGGCAAGCTATTTTAGCGCGCCAAGTCCAGTAGGATTGTGCTATTTGTCTTTGCAGCCCAGTAATGAACCGGTATATGATTTTTACAAACTGGTACATAATTATATTGTTTAAAATAAGAACCTTAGGCTACATTCGATTATTTGGAAAAATATTTAGTGTTCATAAACTTAATTATTTCTCCGAATTTAAACCAAGGCATTGGATGTATTCGATGGCTAATTAAAGCTGTAATTAAAAAGAATAAAAAATAAGATATTACAGTGGCGTAAGCCGCTCCCATCGCGCCATATTCTTTTATTAAAAAATAATTTAAAATTAAATTCATAATCACATTGAAAATGGCAATATAACTAAGAAGCGTATTCTTTTTTTCGTAAAAAATGAACCCTGCAAACACCTTATAAAAGCCTAAAAAAACATAAGCTAAAGCTACCCAAAAAACATACTGAATACCACCTGCAAAATCATTCCCCAAAAACCAAAAAATTATTGGAGCGCCAATGGTCAGCAGAATAGCGCAAAGGATTAGCACCACCATGAAAAAGTAAGAAGCGGTTACAATATAAGTTTTATTCCAGTCATTGATGGCTTTCATTTTTTCATAAAAAAAAGGAGTCCAGGCCATTAATAATGAAGCTTGGACAATTAATATGATACTTCCTATTTTATAACCAATATCATAGACCCCCAACTCTTCTCTACTTACCATTTCTCGTATAAATAAACGGTCAGATAAATCCATTACTCCTGTTGCCAAGACATGAGGGATCAATGGAAAACCATAGAAAAACACTTCTTTTACATACTTTTTTTCTATGCTCCTCTTAATTAGACCGGCCCTCCAAAGCAGATACAAACCTATAATAGTAAAAGCAGCTTTACTAGCTAAAATAGCCCAGAGCCGACCTTCCCAGTTCAGAGAAAATCCAACGATAAGTAAAATAGCCAATAACAAGTCAACCGTAGTTAACCCAATATTGTATACTGCATGTTGAATAGGCTTCTTCTTGGCCTGAAAAATGACCGAAGTGAAATTTGGAATAACATTAATAATACAAAGCAATGGAATCAAGAGAATCCACTTTTTATTGATGTCCAACCAACTAGAAAGGAAGGGGGCAGCGATTACAAAAAATAAACTACAAATAAGTGCAACTATAGTTGGAGGCAATAAGGCAGAACTAACAAAAGAAGGGAAGTTTTTTGCTCCTTGGTCTTGTCTAAAATATTCTAAGTTGACAGCGCCGTGAGCCGTCCATAAAATGAAAGGACTCAGCATTAAAACGATGGATGTAATTGTACTTAAATCACCATTTTCCCCTTTCTCCAAATATACCGTAATAATGGGTAAGAGTAAGAATCCAACCGCATTTTTAGATAAGTTGGAAATAGTGTATACAGAAATAGACTTAAATAAATTCATCCTTATTTTTCGTTAACAAAGCATTGCCTTGAATGATTTGTTTAATATATTCTCCCGCAACCTTAGCACTATGTCCTTCCATTTCATTCCCTAGTGCTGCATTATAATACTTTGCTTTATCAGATATATTTGGTTTTTTCTTGGTCAGTGGAGTTATAATCTTAATGACTTCTGTTGTATTGATAGCAGGAATACTAATTCCATTTTTACAAAAAAGATACAAATCACCTTTTCTAGATTCGTCTCCAAAACGATAGTAGATACTAAACACATTTAACATAACAGCTTCATAATGAATCGAGGTATCCGCAGCGATTATTAAATCTTGACGTTGCAAAAATTGAAAAGCCGTTTCTTTATTGGAATTAGAGAAGCTTATTTGGTCGGCTGGAATATCTAAGCTTCGATTATCACTGGGGTGAGGGCGATAAGAAACCTTTACATTTGGGAATGCTTTACAGACTTCGTGAGTAATTTTTTCTATTTGCTTAGTGTCATCCAGCATATTAGAACATATTCCAATCGATCGAACGAAGGGGGCTGTATTCTTGTTCTTTATATATTGATCCATGCGAGGTATACCAATGAGTTTTACCGTTCCTCGAATAGGGCCTGTCGTCGCGTAAATATCTTTAGCACAAGTTCCTTCCAGTAAATTATGGTCAAATTTTAAAGGGGGGAAATCATCTCGAACACAGGCATGTTGAATATAGAAGGTTGGAATATTCAACTTATTGGCAGCTAATAACAATGCTCTTACTTCTAGCGTGTGATCATTGGCAAAAATAATATTTGCTGGTTTGTATTTTTCTAACAACCATTTTGCGCTTTCTACTAAACCTAATGATTTGAAAACAACATCCCAAACACGTTTATTCGCGGGCCGACTTTTATCATTTATAAGTGAAAAAAAAGAAGGAAGATTTTTTAGAAGGTGTAAAATCCGAAGCGGAAAAACCACTTTATGGATTATTGCTTTAGGGTTTTTATATTTGAAAGGCGTTACAAACACTGTATCTTTAATATCGTTCTGTAAAAATTCAATGGTGTTGTAATTATTAGTTCCAACAATATAGAGCCAATTTTTTCCTGCAATTTTTTCTTGTATAGGTTGGTTAATATTGAAAGACCATTTTACAAAATTAAGACTGTATTTGAAAAGGGCTTCAAAGGCTTTATAAAGTTTACCTGAAAAGGTAGTACCATACATTTTTTGCTTGGCCACATCAGGGAAGCTTGCCACTAAATCCGAAAGATAAATGGTCAGCAGATCGGTATATTGTTCTTTAA
This sequence comes from uncultured Saprospiraceae bacterium, assembly GCA_964508085.1. GTDB lineage: Bacteria > Bacteroidota > Bacteroidia > Chitinophagales > Saprospiraceae > CALGLS01. The sequence continues at coordinate 10,127 of CAZDTI010000178.1, forward strand.
AATCTTCTTCTTTAGCCATTAATACTCTATTTGTTCATTTTGTTTGATAGTATAAATGTCTAACTTGTAAAAGTCGGTTTTCGCTGTTTTGATAAAATAGAACAAATTAATTTAACATCCTTTTTACTCAATTCTAAATAACTTGGCAAACAAATTCCCTGGCTGGAAACATAGTTTGCATTGTCAAAAGTTTGCCCCGGTCGAACATATTGTTTGTAAGGAGGCATCTCATGTAAGGGGTAAAAAACGGGCCGTGTTTCAATTCCGTTTTTTGTCAGTTTTTCAATTAAATCATCTCGACTGACGTCTTTGTTCTCCTTCAATAGAACGGTAAATAACCAATAGGTATTCCGAGTGTTCTCCAAAACAGCCTGCAATTGGAAATTGTTATCATCTTTCAAGTGGTGAATATAATTTTTAGCGATTTGAAGTTTCTGTTCAATGATTTGGTCTACTCGTTCCATTTGGGCTACACCAATCGCCGCTTGTAAATTAGTTAGCCTGTAATTGTAGCCGACGAAGTCATGCCAATATCGCTTTTCCTTGCTCATACCGTGGTCTCTCAATACTGCCGCTTTTTCGTAATGAGCTTTGTTTTTGAATAAGATCATTCCCCCTTCACCAGTTGTAATAGTTTTGTTACCATAAAAACTAAAGGTTGAAGCATCACTCATACTTCCAGCCATCTCCCCGTGATATTTACTGCCAATGGCTTCAGCTGCATCTTCTATTACCAATAAATTATGTTCTTTTGCCAAGGCATTTATTTCCTTCATCTTTGCCGGAAGGCCGTAAAGGTGAACTGGCATAATGGCTTTCGTTTTAGGGCCTATTGCTGCAGCTACTTTCTTAGGGTCAATATTCCAGGTATCTCGTTCGATATCTACAATTACAGGCGTAGCTCCGGTGTAAATAATCGAATTAATACTAGCCGCAAAAGTTAAATCTGGAACAATAACTTCATCTCCTTCTCCAATGCCTAAAGTATCCAGAGCGAGATGCAATGCCACAGTACCGTTACTCACGGCTAGTCCATAAGGCATCCCGCAATAATTGGCAACCATCGTTTCAAAATCACGAACATATTTTCCAGCAGAGGAAATCCAGTTGGTCTTGATACAGTTGGTCACATATTCTAATTCATTTCCAGAAAGGAGCGGCTCCGAAACGGGGATGCGATTATATCTATGGAGACAAGCATAATCGACAGGTTGTTCTAGCTCATTGACTAAAGGAATATGTCGAATTTTAGAGTTCAGGTTCTTCACCAAAATTTCTTTAGATGTGCCAACTGGATAGCTGGTGAAGTCAGTAAACATGACTTGGCCAGCGGTCGTTTGTAGATCGCTTCCATTTATAAAAGCCCGACGAATATCGCCGTCTGTCAAAATACCAACCAGTTTTTTATGACTATCAACCACAAAGCAGATACCTTGTGCATTTTTATCAATCAATTTCAACACCTCTTTGAGTGGTTCTCCTTGATCAATGATCAACTGTTCAATTCTTGGTAACATTTATTAAATTATTTTATCCACTGCAAAACTACGCAATAACTTCACTTGCCTCTCTATTTCTATTATACTTTGTTTTTTTACTTCCAATACCTGTGGTAGGTTACGGAAATGAATCATAAATTGGCCAAACCAATAGTTTTTTTCAATGGGAAGGTTCGAATCCAGCAAACCATCATTATCACTATGGTGGATGGCTTTGATTAGTGGTTTCAGGTCTATCATGGCTTCTTTCAAATCAAAGGAAAGTGTACGAGCTGATACTTTCAAATGGGCAGTATCTAGCAAAAGTCCTAACCTCGGGTGTTTTACTTCCTTAAATAAACGCTTTAGCTCTCTAAAATCGCTGCATAGTAGAGGATTTTGACCATGTATATTAATATTCATGGCTGCGCAAACATTATTTTCTATATAAAAGTCTATTCCCAGTTCTTCCGCTTTTCCTAAAATATATTGAACAGAGTTGATGAAAATTTCCCAATGTGCTTCCCTGTCAATTAATGCTGTAGACTGTTTCAATTTTTTACCCAGTTCGTTTGGATTTGGATCCAAGCAAAACCCAGCATGTGCACAATAAAATGGAGCCTTCGCTTTTTTACTAATTTCCAGACCTTGCAAGCAATGATTAATAGATGTTTCTAGAATTTCTTTGTCTTTACTAGCTAAATTAATCACAAAAGGAATCTCTGGAGCGGGAAAATAGTTATGAGCTAATTTAGGATAGGGGTGTGCAAAAAAATAATTTAGTAAGTCTTTATTTGGCGGCATTCCAGAACTGAATTCAAAAGGCAACTGATGTTCTATTATCAGTTCGGCTATTTCTTTCGGCGACTGCCCCGCAAATGCAATACTGCTGATGTAAATCATTTAGATGCTTTGATGAATTTGAATGATAGAATAACGATTTTTAATAAAACACTTTGAGCGGTTATCTAGTTATCTTGTTCCCATTCAAGGTGATGGTTTTGTAAAATAGTATCGTTGGATAGCGCCTGTTTAGTTTTCTTTCCAATGATTTTGGATAATTCTTTAGGAGCAAGGCCTGTAGCGGGTCTTTTAAAGCCAAGATCAGATTTTTTTATAACAGCTCCTTGAGCAATGTCTTTTATGGCTACAATACTCCTTCGCATACCCTCGGTGTTGTCTATTTCGGCTTGAGTTGGCTGCTTTACTGGATTACCTAAAGATTTCTCTACTTGACGAATCCCATTAACAAGCTGAGTAAATTGTTCCGGATTTAAAGAGCAGGAATGATCTGGGCCGGGTAAATTTTGATCTAAAGTAAAGTGTTTTTCAATACATTTAGCCCCTAATGCAACCGCTGTATAACAAGCATAATTGTTGGGAACATGATCGGAATATCCGATTGTTATATTTAATGCTTTTTGCATCGTTGTCATCGCATTTATATTAGCATCTTCGATGGCAGAAGGGTAGTTCGTAGTACATTGTAAAAGGATGATTTGGTTATTCCCATTTTTTCTAATAGCGGAAATGCCCTCATAAACTTCGGCGAGATTAGCCATTCCTGTTGAAATAATAATTGGTTTCCCAAGGCTGGCAACATGTTTTAGAAAAGGAATTTCAACCAATTGACCCGAAGCGATTTTAAAAGCATCTACCCCAAGCTTGTTCAAAAAATCAGCATCTTCACTATTGTAAGGAGTGGAAAGGAATTGAATGTCTAATTCTCTACAGAGGTATATGATCTTCTGATAGTCCTCCATTTGTAATTCCAGCTTTTGGAGCATGTCAAATTGAGATTCTTCAGGACTCGTTACTTTAAGCTGATAATTGGCTTTTGGAGCATTTGGTGTAGCGAGTTGACTTGCTTTAAATGTTTGAAACTTAACGCAATCTGCTCCTGTAGCCTTTGCCGCTCGTACTAGGTCTAAGGCAAGCTTAAGGTCTCCATTATGATTAACACCTGCTTCAGCTATTACATAGCAAGGATGATTGGAACCGATTGTTTTTTTACCAATTGAGATATCTGTTTGCATAATGATTGTCGTATTTGTTAAGTGTTTTTAATTATCGTTGTCCAAAGCAAGAAATTCTTTATATGTTCCGATTGTCTGCTCATTAAATTTTGCTAATGGATAAGGGGGATGAATCATAGCTTTAATAAACCTTTTGGTTTGTGGTTTATCCCATGTTGGGTCTATAACACCATCAAAAGGACAACCTCTTTTATAATAATTGCCCCCTTTAGGTTGTTCCGTTCCTTTGTATTCATCCACAACAAGTTGTAAAACGGCTTTAAAATTTTTCATTGCTTCGAACATAACTCGATTATATAAAGTGCTTTGATTATCGAAATACTCTATATTTATTTCTTCTTGGAAAAGAATTCTTCCGGTATCAATATGTGTGTCAATATAATGAAAGGTATAGCCGGTTTTAGTTTCGCCATTGATCATAGCCCAAGTCAGGCTACTGCAACCTTTGTAATTGGGTAACAACGAGGGGTGTAAATTGAAAATTTTACCCTCACAAGCCTCAATAATATGTTGTTTGATGATATATCGGTAATAGATGCTACAGATAACATCTGGTTTAAACGGTAATTCTGATTTTGAAATATTTTCAGTAGAATATGGTATATCGTTCTCTTCACAGAATTCAACAAGATCCGGAACATGGTACGGAGAATCGTGAGTGTAAACAAAGATATCGTGTTTGTTTTCTTTAAAGAGTGTTTGAACGGCTTTACATCCTGCCCAATGATAAGCACAAAGTATAATTTTCATGAAATAGAATTTTGTTAACGTATTTGCGCGATCAAGCGATATTATAACATTAAATAGCCGTCCAGCCTCCATCTACTGCTAAATTATGTCCAGTGACATAGGAAGATTCATCAGAGAGCAAAAAACTTATGGCTGGAGCTATATCTTCTGGGTTTCCCATTCGCTTTAGTGGAACTTTTTTTCGTAGTTCTTAACAAATTGTTTAGGCTGATGGTTGAAAATACCACCAGGAGAAACGCAGTTGACCCTGATTTGATGTGGACCGTAGTAGGCAGCCAAATATCGGGTAAAGTTGATAATGCCGCCTTTTACTAAGTCGAAGGCCATTGCGAAGCTGCCATTGTGATTAACGCCTGCTTCAACGATGATATAGCAGGGGTTATCGAGAAGACCGATTTGGTGTTGACCTATTTGTATGCTTTTTCGGTTCATTTCTGTGTTATTAAATATTCAGCGAAAGAAAAATCTTCTTTCGTATCTATGTCATGTGCTCTTTCTTCAGGAACTTCTACTAATGCCATTTTGTCTCCATAATAATACTTATGGTGTAGTACAACCTCTGCTAACATTCCATCTACAACGCCATTTAGACGATACATTGGAGGCAATAATTGTCGTTGATAATATTCTTCAATTGTTTTTCCTGGTACCGCAGGGCTCGCCCATCCTTGTTTATCCAGATTGAACATCCAGTATGGGTGATGCACACCTTCAACTTTAGTAACTGTCCTTACTGAATCTGCATTTGAATCCATCCACTTTTGAATAACATTCTCAATATCTTCTGTTGATCGAAAGGGGGTAGTTGGTCTTAAGTTAAGAACAAGATCTGGATGATAATTGTCCTCTTTTGCTAGAAAGTTAAGGGCATGTTGAAACACTGGACGATCTGGAGTCTTATCCTGAGCCAGCTCAGAAGGTCGTACAAATGGTGTTTCGGCACCGTATTGACGTGCAATAGCTAGAATGTCTTGGTCATCACTGGAAACGATTAAGCGGTCAATTCCTTTGCAAGCCAATCCAGCTTCAATAGCATAAGCGATCAACGGTTTTCCATTCAGTAATTTTATATTTTTTCCTGGAATACTTTTACTCCCTCCACGCGCCGGAATAACCGCTAATACTTTTGACATGAATTTTTTTTAGATAGATGATTGTTGGGCAAAGATGAACAATTGTACGAATAATTACAAAAGTAGATTCACTCTAAATATTTGGCTATTCAAGCAAAAAGTAAAGAGGCGATGAGGATTTTCAAAAACATCAATTAATACCCCCTTTAATAAGGTAAAATTCTAGCCAACATCACTATGTAATGGTCCGTAAAAAAGATAATGTTTTTCTAACGTTTCCTACGTTTTATTTGTTGCTGTCAGTGTAGTAACATAAAAAAAAGCCATACATTAGCCTCTCTGAATAAGATTAAAAACAATACACCTGATATGACCACTCAAATCACTTCTTTCAAAGAATACAAATCCGTATACAAGGAATCGGTAAAAGACCCTGAAAAATTTTGGGCTACAGAAGCCAAAACTTTCAAATGGCGTAAGAAATGGAAGAAAACTCTAGAATGGAATTTTAAAGAACCAAATGTCAAATGGTTTCAAGGTGGTAAACTCAATATCACGGAGAATTGCCTGGACAGGCATCTTAAAAAAAGAGGTAATCAAACGGCACTGATTTGGGAGCCCAATGATCCTAGCCAACCGTTCAAAAGTTACACTTACAAGGAATTGCACGAAGCCGTTTGTCAATGTGCCAATGCTTTAAAAGCCAACGGAATTAAGAAGGGAGATCGCGTTTGTTTCTACATGCCAATGGTTCCGGAGCTGACGATTGCTGTATTGGCTTGTGCAAGGGTAGGAGCGATTCACTCAGTGGTTTTTGCTGGCTTTTCAGCAAATGCTTTGGCGGATCGAATTAAAGATGCCACTTGTAAAATGGTCATTTGCTCTGATTTCAACGCCAGAGGTGCAAAGAATATCCCTGTGAAAGCAGTAGTGGATGAGGCTTTAAAACTGGGGTGTAAATCAGTGAAAAAAGTTTTAGTTCATCGGAATACAGGGGAGAAGGTGAAGATGAAAAAAAATCGTGACCTCTGGTGGCATAATGAAGTACCTAAAAGACGTAAAACTAATGTTGCGGAAGTAATGGATGCGGAAGATTTGCTTTTTATATTGTACACTTCTGGTTCTACAGGCAAACCAAAAGGTGTAGTTCATACTTGCGGTGGCTACATGGTTTATACCGCTTATTCTTTTAAAAATGTCTTCCAATATCAAGATGGAGATGTGTACTGGTGTACCGCTGATATTGGGTGGATTACGGGCCATTCTTACATCATTTATGGCCCACTGCTAACAGGGGCAACTACGATTATGTCGGAAGGGGTTCCAACCTATCCGGATGCAGGTCGCTTTTGGCACATTTGTGAAAAACATAAAGTCAATCAATT
>CAZDTI010000179.1:0-16730 GCA_964508085.1 uncultured Saprospiraceae bacterium
GCTTCTTTGATTGCAATTCTGTTGTTCTCCACATTTCCTGAAGAGGCCCCCTGATCAGTTGTATTCACATAGAAATAGGGTTGGTAAGGCGCTTCAAAGTTGTCAGAAAAATCTTCTGCGGTACTGTTCGTCAAATCACCGCTGTGATGTGCTACTAATAAAACGGCCTTTTGCTCATTGTCTATAATGAGGTTGTCAAACAAATCCCAGCCCCAGCCACCACAAGGCGGGCACCAGGTTGCTGCTACTTTGCTAATCAGTACTTGTTGTTGTTCAGGAACATCCTGAGCTTGTGTTTGAAACGTAAAAAATGTTATTAGAATAAAAATATAATTTTTCATATTTAAATAATTTTGTTAACTGTTTATTCAGTGGTTCGGAACCTACGACCCCAGCGGGGGCACCCCATACATCACTGAATAATTCAATGATTTCTAATAAATAAATGTTAAATTTAGCTCAAATAAATGGCAAAAACCAAGCCCACCCCTGTCTGCATCAAGACCTATTCTATATTCTAGGCGACACTAAAGCTAATTAACAAAAATAACAAAGAATACAATTAGCATTCTTTTGGATTTGAACTTTCAAAAGAAAGCACAATTCACTTTAATAAATTAAACATATACCGTTTTTTATAAAATACAAGAATTAATTAAATGATAAAAATTAGTCAATATAAATAGAATCAGGAGATAGAAATTAAAGCTTTAATTGAAGAAATCGCTAAAGAATTCAACGAACCCATTTCAATTAATAACCACAAGTTAAGCAGTTATGAATCAAGACGAACTCCAAAACATAGACCAAGAAAGTAACAACCAATCAAAAAGAACGAGCCATGATACAAACAGAATTATGGGAATGGCTGCCATTTTCATAAGTGTACTCTCTATGTTTGCGGTGATCTATCAGTCCTACTTAGCAAGAGAAGAAAATGAACTAATGCGGATCCAACAAAGTGCAACCGTTTTACCCTATTTGGATTCTTGGTATAGCAATATTGAGGAGAAGCATAAAGTAGTAATAGCAAACAAAGGGGTTGGACCTGCATTTATTAAAGAGGTTAAATTTATGGGGATGGATGTGAAAAGTAAGGATACCATATTCTTTAAAAGTAGCCATGGACTGTATGGATTTATAACGAAGCAATCCGCCTTTCTGGATTCTATACCTGCAGTGAAGGCTTCTTTTTATGCGAACACGTTACTATCTGCGGGTGAAGAGAGGGAACTTTATATCTTCTCTTTTGATAATCAGGATCAGGAAAAACGCTTTAGTAAGGAATTTTATAAGTACTATGTAGGGTTTAAAGTAATTTATGAAGATGTTTATGGTACGAGATGGGTGTACCATTCAAAAAAGGGATACCCTGTGAAATTAAAAGGGAACTAAGGAAATAAAAAATGCGGAAAGGTAAACAAGAATAACTCAATGGATAAATCATGAAGATCAACAGGTTGAAATTTTCAATTGACATTAAGGCTGAAAAAATCAATATCTGGAAAGCACTCTGGAACGATAACTCCTATCGAGCCTGGGCGAGCGTATTCTTTGAAGGCTCTTACGTGGTTGCCGATAATTGGGAAGAAGGCAGTAAAGTATTGTTTCTTGCCCCAGACCAAAGTGGTATCTACAGCATAATCGAAGCACATACTCCAAACGAAATTATCCGGTTTAGACATATCGGAGCGGTGTTAAAAGGAGAGGAACAAGCCCTTGATGCAGAAACCAAAAAATGGTCAGGGGCCACAGAAATTTATAGACTTACGGAAGAGGATTCTAACATTACACTTACTATTGAAATCGATGTCCTTGATGAACACTTGGATTTTATGAAAACGAAACTTCCAAAAGCACTGGAAAAGATAAAGGGCCTTTCCGAGAATTAGGGAAATAACAATAGAATCGCAAAAAAAAGATACACTGGAAAGGCTTCGCGCAAAAGGGGCAGGAGATTGTGGAATACTCGAATTAGAGGTCAGCAAATATTTGAAAGTCAATTTAAAAAATAAATAAATGAGATTAATACTAATTTTTGCCGTGCTTTTAATTGTAGCATGTTCAGAGAATAATAATACAAAGCAAAAAGTAAACGCAAACGAATCAAAGGTAGATTTGGTGGCGATTTTAGATACGATTTGGAGAACAGAACAAACTCCGATACGGATGCGCGACTCTCTTATGAAGGCTCATGGAGTAGATTCTCCGGAAGCAGCCAAGTACCAAACGATTTATAAAAGAAACCATCTTACGAACGAGAAAAAGATAAAAGCAATTCTTGAAAAACAAGGTTGGCCAAAGGTAGAAGTTATTGGTGAGCAGGGCAATTTGACAATCTGTAATGTCCTCCAGCATGCTGATGTGGAAGTTCGCCTTAAATATCTACCACTAATGAAGGAAGCGGTCAAAGAGAAGAAATTACAACCCAGATTATTGGCGCGAGCTGAAGATCGATTAGCCACAGACCGTGGAGATCTTCAAGTTTATGGAGGGCAAATAAAATATTATCCGGAGACAAAAACCTTTGATGTTTGGCCAATAATTGATCCGGAGAATGTAGACCAAAGACGAGCTGAAATAGGACTTGTACCAATTGCTGAATTTTTAAATGGTAGAAGAACTCCGATGAAATGGGACCTTGACGAACAGAAAAAACGAACAGCGGACTTTATAAAGAATAAAGAAAAATAACAATAGAAACACAAATTTGATTACTTGCTTAATGATTTAGAACAATGGACTGAAGATTAAAACCTTGACGACCATAATGATAAAAGAACCAATAATCTGTTTTGAAGGACCGAGTGGAATAGGAAAAACGACAATGGGAAAATTGTTGTCTGATATTTATAATATAGTTCCTGAAGTGAATCAACTGTTTGAGCGAAAGGATAAGGAACCGAAATATTGGTATCATGAGCGGCAGGTCGAAAGATATGAATTGTGTACAAAAGCAAAAAGTAAGTCAATTTTAGACGGTGATATATTTCAGCCCATTTGGTATAATTGGGTTTGTAATTATCCTTCGAACTTTTTGTCAAAAAAAGAAACGCATGACTTTTTTAGAAGTAAATTAGCAGAAGCGCAAATTGCTTTTCCAGATTTGTACTTAATATTTGAAGCGGAAGAAAAAGAATTATGGATTAGAAAGGAAAAAGATAAAACCAGAACTCGGAGGAATTTTGAAAAGCATCTTAAAATTATTGAACCTTTAAAAGAATACTATAGATTTTTAGACCAAGAGACCGCTATTGAAATGAGGTTCATTAAATACACCGATATCGAGACAACGAAAAAGAAAGTTTTATCTCATATAGCATCTTCAAAGAGAAACGAAATTGATGGTTTGAAAGCATTTGGTCAGATTGAAGATTGGATAAATAAAAAACAGCTACAGAAAAAATCGACGACTCCTTAAATTCATTAATTAACCTCACCTTTAATTTGTAAATCAAATGAATAATTCATTTAAATCTAACTTCAAAGATCCACAAACTATTATTGCAATTGGAGTAACTATTATAAGCTTATGTGCTTTAATCGTTTCTGTGATGCAAACGCGCATTATGCAAGAAGAACGAAAATTGCTTCGTGAGTATTCCAGGGCTTCCGTTTGGCCAAGACTAGAATTGGGGATGTCAAAGGGACACAACCCCAGTGATGGAAGTATCAGTCAATTGATGTTTAATCTGTCCAACAGTGGTGTTGGCCCAGCTATTATTACGGATGTGAAGGTGACCTACAATGATAAGATCGTTAAGGATTGGTGGGATTTATTTGAAGTACAAGAAATACCAGACTCGATCGATACTTACATCACAAATAGTAACTTTAACGGCCAGATCATCAAAATTGGAGAGACTATGCGAATATTAAATTTGAATGATAATCTCCCTTTGGCTCAAGCATTTTATGAACGAGCAAAAGGCTTGTCCATCTGTATTTACTATGAATCCATTCACAAAGAAAAATGGAAGTACGATGGAGAAATGACCATTAAGTTAGAGGATTTTGAAGGCTTGTCAGACGAGGAACAGTTTGATGGATAGCGGTCGGCTGAGTCAAAGCTTGCCGGCAAGTTTCTCCTAGTTGCCACCGTGCTAAATAAAGGGAAAAAGCCATGCAACGTTTTTAAGTAGAAGCACTCTTTAAGTATAAATCAATAACACTTAAATTGAATTTATATGAAAAGAATTATTCTATTTGTTCTTTTAACTTGTACTTGTACTTTCTATCTGAAGGCGCAAAAAGCTGAAGACTTTGATGTTTTCATACAGGTTAAAACCACTCCATTGAAAGATCAACAATCTTCCGGAACCTGTTGGAGTTTTGCAACAACCTCCTTTCTCGAAACGGAAGCGCTAAGATTAGGAAAAGATTCCGTTTCCATTTCCCCCATTTATTATGTACCTCCGGCCTACTTAGGAAAAGCAGAAAAATTCATCGAAAGTGGAGGGGAAAGTTATTTTGATGCTGGGGATTTAACCTTCAGTGTTATCGATGCATACAAAAAATATGGAGCTATTCCTGAGTCCGTATACGTTGGAAGAGTTCAAGGAGATTGGCAACATGATCACTTGGAAATGGATAACCTTTTGGCTGCAATGGTAGAATCAATTGGTAAATCTGGTTATGGTAGAATTAAACCCTATAGCTGGAAAAAATCAATTCAAGCGGTGCTTAATGCTTACCTGGGCAGTCCTCCTGCTACTTTCCTTTATCAAAACAAATTGCACTCTCCACAATCTTTTGCAAAGGAATGTATTGGCATTGATCCAGCACAATATATAGAGATTACCAGTTACAAAAATGGGAAGTTCTATGAAATGTTCGAATTAAAAATTCCTGCTAATTGGAACAACAACAAATACCTTAATTTACCAATTGGTGATTTTGAAAAAGTAATTGATGAGGCATTAAATAATGGTTTTAGTTTAGCATGGGATGGAGATGCCACTGAGTCGGAGTTCGATTTCGAAACTGGAATTGCTAAGCTAAGCGACGAAGAGGAGTTAATAAAAATTACGCAAGAACTGAGACAATCAACCTTTGATGATAAGTCTACCACCGACGATCACAATATGCATATCATAGGAAGAGCAAAAGATAAAAGTAACAAGTTATATTACGTGCTTAAAAATTCAGAAGGGAACAATAAAGCAAACGGGTATATTTTTATGACTAAGAATGCACTGCTTTTAAAGACCATATCCCTTTTAATTCACAAAGATGGTATCCCGAGTGAAATTAGAAAAAAGTGTGTTTTTGATTAGGGAGATAAAAAAGAGAACAAGCCAGCCAATAGTGCATTAGAAATCATATGACACTTTGAAAAATAAGGAAATATGTCTAATTTGGATTTGTGGAATTTTTGAGATACATATTATTGTTCTATTCTTTTACTGGCATTTTAGTCGCAGGAGGAGTGCTATTTAATAAAAGCCATAAAGCCAATGTTTATCTGGCTGTTTTCATTTTGTTATTTGCATTAGAGCAATTAGATTTTTTGTATGTAACAGGGAGCTTACTAGAATACTTTCCGCAATATTATATGGTTTTATTTCCAATTTGCTTGTTATTTGGACCAGCCATTTATTTTTACGTAAAAAGAAGCCATAGCAACCAAATCAAAAAAATGACGCTATTGCTTCATTCCATTCCTTTCTTATTTTATTTCGGGTTTACCTGTTTTTTGTTGACTATGTCAGGACTGGAAAGGCTAGATTATGTACAGCAACATTTTTCAAGTATTATCATGCCGCTCAATTGTTTTAAAGCGTTTCATGTAACGATATATGGGGTAATGATGGTCGTGTTTATTCAACAAAATAGCTTTTCCTGGACGGATAAGAAGAGAAAATATATTTTTACGATTATAACAATTTATACGATTACGGCAGTCTTCCAAGCCTACCTCACTCTTTTTGCAGAGCGGTATGAATATTTCATCGCCTACTTTTTACTAGCATCAACTTTGGTGGTATTTGTAGCCTATGTTCTATATTTTGAGCCTGTATTGCTTCAGACGATTCAAAAAAAATATTTTGGCTCTAGTCTTAATAAAATAGATAAGCTTCGGATTGTCCAAAAGATTAATCAGTTTGTTTCAAGTACTGAAAATATAACCCAATCTAGTATTAGCCTGGATCATTTTTGTAAGCAGATTGGTGAAAAGAAACACCATATTTCACAAACCCTTTCTGAAGAGTTTAAAACTTCTTTTAACGATTTGATTAATAAGAATCGAATTGAATATGCTAAAAAGATATTAAGAGATCAGGAAGATTTAAAGATACTAGCAGTTGCCATTGAATCTGGTTTTAGAAACAAAACAACTTTCAATCGGGCATTTTCTAAGTTTACCGACTGCACACCAAGTGAATTTCGGAAAAAAACAGGTAACAAATAATTATTCACACCTAGATTTTACCTTTTTTGATTGTTTCTCCTTTCCCATTCCCCTTTCTTTGAGGCTTTAATTCATTGCTAATTAAAACTCATTACATGAAAAATATCTTATTATCAGGCCTTGGTCTACTGCTGTTTCTTGCTTGTAAAAACACAGAGGGCATTGCTACTCGTTCTGCCAATTCTTTTAATGTTGAAAGTTTGAAACCCGTAATAACTGAACTCGGAAAAACATGGGGGAAGGCAATTAAAAGCAAGGATATCAATCTCCTGAAAAACCTATACGATGCCAAAGCTCATTATCTACCTGACGATCAGGCGGCTTTACATGGGAATGCGGCTATTGTCAACTATTGGGAAAGTTCTTTTCCTTTTATGGGAGATCTTGTCTTGCACATGAACTCATTGGAAGGGACCAAAGAGCTATTATATGAAACAGGGAAGGGGGTTGCTCAAGTTATGAACGAGAAGGGGGAGTATGATGATTTCAAATTCAAATATGTGAATGTCTGGAAATTACAAACAGATGGAACTTACAAAGTAGTCATTGACACCTATAACTCTTTACCCAATGAATAAATTACCTTACTTCGCCTCCCTTTTTGTTGTACTGTTTGTTTTGACTAATTGTCAACAAAAAGAAACGCCGGATTTTAAAGAATTGATCAAAACCTTTAATGCGGCTAGCCCCAAATGGTCTGAAGCCATTCAGAATAATAATGTGGATTACATCATCAATTTTTATGATGAAAATGCCATCTTTTGTCCTGATGGAGAAAACTTCGTTCGAGGGAAAAAAGACATCGCTAAACACTGGAATCGAGCTGCTAAACTGATTGATGATTTTAGCTATCAAACACTCGATATTAATGGAAATGCTGATCTTATTTATGAAACAGGTTTGGCATTTTCCACCTATACTTTGGACGGACACCAACAAACGGATACCTCGAAATACTTATTGGTTTGGAAACATATAGCTGATGATGAATATAAAATATTAGCAGACATGTTTAATAGTTTGTAAACTGGCTTTAGCAATTAATGGAAAATCAAAGCACCTCCACCAACAAACACTTACAAACATCATAAGTCAACACAATCGGCAGTGCATTATCTGCCAACACGATCTCAAAGCTCTGGTCAAATTTTTCTATTTCTTGTACTTTCAACTCTGTACCAAGACTAATGTTCTTCTTGTTTAAGAACAGCAACAAATCCTTAGAGCTATTGGTCAAACCACATATTTTTGCACTGTCGCCTTCCTTTAAAGCGGTAAGATTCAGATAACTAGCGTTAGCAATTTTTCCCGTTTTATCCGGGATAGGGGAGCCATGTGGATCTTCAGTCGGGAAGCCTAAAATCTCATCCATCCGATCAAATAACTTTGTGGACTGCAGGTGTTCCATTTCTTCTGCAATGTCATGGACTTCCTCCCAACCAAAGTTCATTATTTTTGATAGAAACATCTCTGCTAATCTGTGCTTTCTAACAATCAAGGCCGCTACTTTTTGTCCCTTTGCAGTCAGTTTCAAAGGCTTGTATTTCTCATAGATCACCCATCCATTTTCTTTCATCTTTTTCACCATGCTATTTGCGGTCGGCTTACTCACTTGCATCATCTCTGCCAGCTCTGTAATGGAGACCGTATTCTTCTTCTGAGAAATAGAAAAAAGCGCTTTTAAGTAATTTTCTTTTGCTTGTGTCGGCATAGATTCAAAGTTTTCGATGAACAAAGATAGACAAACCCTGTTTAAAAATTTGTTAGACTAGTCTAACTTTGTATATTTGTACCATATAACATTCAAATCAGCATATGAATTTCATAAAAACAGTACTTTTCACCTTAATAACGCTATTCATTTCTACAGTCTCCTTTGGACAAACGGGATCTATTCAGGGAACCGTCAAAGTAGATAACAGCTTGCAAAGCTTAGCCACCATAGCCATTTCCACCGATCCGATAAGTGGAACTCAAAGTGACGCAGAGGGATACTTTCAGCTGAACAATATCCCTTTTGGGACTTATGAAATAACGGTTTCCTACATTGGCTTTGAAGAAAAAAAGCAAAGCATCACGCTTAGTGAAAATAATAAGACTACAACCTTAGATTTCAATCTCAACGAAAGCATATATGCAATGGACGATATCGTCGTCACCGGAACAAAGACTTTTAAAAGAAAGACGAATTCGGCTGTGATTGTAAATGTGGTCAGCAGTAAAACGATGGATGAGATCCAAGCTTGTAATTTATCTGAAGGTTTGAAATTTCAGCCGGGATTGCGGGTGGAAACAGATTGTCAAACTTGTAATTATACACAACTAAGGATGAATGGTTTGGCTGGCGGATATTCTCAGATTCTTATTAATGGTCGTCCTATTTTCAGTCCATTGACGGGGCTCTATGGTTTGGAACAACTCCCCACCAATATGATAGAACGAATAGAAGTGATCCGAGGTGGCGGCTCTTCGTTGTATGGTTCGAGTGCGATCGGTGGTACGGTGAATGTCATTACCAAAGTCCCTAAAAAGAGTTCTTATGAACTAAATTCATTCTACCAAAACATAAATGGAAATAGCAATGACGTGGTGGTCAGTGGTAACGCTTCTTTGGTCACTGAAAATAAAAAGTCGGGTGCTTCCTTTTTCTTCAATCATAGAGAACGAGAATGGTACGACCACAATGACGACAACTTTTCAGAACTTCCAGAATTAGAGAATACCTCCATTGGAACAAATGTTTTCTTTCTACCTTCCGAAAATCAGAAATTAGAATTCAGTCTCAGTAATTTAAATGAATATAGATACGGTGGCGAGATGGTGGACAAGCCCGCTTATTTGACCCAACAATCAGAAGAACGACAAACAAACGTTTGGATGGGATCGGCAGATTATCAAATTAATTTTAACAACGATAATTCTTCTGTTATTCTCTATTCCGCTTGGCAGAATACCAAAAGAACACACTACACTGGAATTTTTCCAGATGACTCTTTAGCTATTCAAACGCATTTAGAAAATCCTCCTTATGGTATTTCTAACACTACTACTTTGCAAGGAGGTTTTCAATGGAATCACAAAGTGAATGACTTTTTAAATGGTGTAAATACGTTCACCTTAGGTGGCGAATATGTCTTTGATGAAGTCTTAGACGAAATAGATAGCTATAATTATCTGATCGATCAAACAACCAGAAACACAGGCCTTTTTATTCAAAGTGATTGGGAGATTTTACCGTCTTTAAATCTACTTTCTGGAATACGATTGGACAAACATAATTTAGTAGATGATCTTGTTTTAAATCCAAGACTTTCTTTGTTGTATAAACACAAAACAAACACACAGTTTAGACTTAATTACGGAACTGGTTTTAGAGCGCCACAGGCTTTTGATACGGATTTGCATATTGCTTTTGCTGGCGGTGGTATATCGCGCGTTTTGTTATCTCCGGATTTGCAACCGGAAAAATCTAAAAGCTTTTCTGCATCTATAAATTACGATAAACCAACAGAGCATTTTATTGCGGGCTTTACCTTTGAAGGATTTCACACTCGATTAAACAATGCCTTTTTTCTCCAACCGATTGGTGAAGATAACTTCGGAGAGCTCTTCGAAAAACAAAATGGCCAGGGTGCAACCGTCCAGGGTCTAACATTAGAGCTACGTGGTAATTTTAATAAAAAAGTACAATTAGAAACGGGCTTTACGGTGCAGTCCAGCAAGTTTGACGATCCGGTAACGTACATTGATGATTTGGAAGGATTGCGGGAATTCACGAGAACACCAACAGAGTATGGTTTTGCCACTTTGTCCATCACGCCCAATAAGAAATTCTCCGCCAACATTAATTATGTGTATACGGGAAAAATGAAAGTTCCACATTTCGCTGGCGCCCCGAATCAATTGACGGATGAAATAATCACTTCGAATCCTTATTCTGAATTGAGTACTAAAGTTGGATACACGGCTTCTTTGAATAGGATGGGGACGGCCATCGAGTTTTATACCGGTGTGAAAAATATATTCAATGCTTACCAGGATAATTTTGATGTTGGAAAAAATCGAGATAGTAATTTTGTTTATGGGCCTTCTTTGCCGAGGACGTTTTTTGTGGGGGTTAAGTTGAGGTCGAAGTAGGGATTTTTACGAGGCGATGGAGTAGGAGGTTAAAGGAAGGGGAGTGACACTAAGGAGTATCACTCCCTTTTTGTATTTGATTGAGAATGGTGTTTTTCATGCTAGTTCATTAGTTCATGTATTATGATAAGAGTGAGCGAAAGTCTTTGGGTGTCATGGATGGAAAAGTTGTATTTTGGGGTAGGCATAAGTTATATATTCGCAATAGGGGCGAGGGAGTTGTGGATATGGAGGCCCAGTGTTATCCACCATCAAAAAACTACGACCGTGTAAATAAAATTTATTGTGTAAAATAAAAAAGCTAACTTAGTTGAAGTTAATTCACAATTGTCATTGTCGAAATAGCTTCCAGTCAAAGCAAATCTGAAGAGCTTTAAAATATTAAATTATGAAAACAATATATCTAATAATTTTTTCACTCTATTCCTTGTATGGTTTTTCTCAAAAAGAAATCATCAACTCCAATTTAAGTGGGCCGCTTGGGATTATTGAAAAAGATGACATTTTATACATTGCCGAAGGAACCATCTCTGAGATTACAACTATAAGTCTAAACGATCCAAGTCTAACAAAAGAAACTTATCTCACTTTGTCGGGAAGCCCTATGTTCTTAGATGTAATTGGAGACTTTCTTTACTACAGTGAATTTAATGAAAATAATATTTCAAGAGTTGATTTGACTCAGACAACCCCCACTCCTGAAGTTCTAGTCTCAAACATGAACACATCTTCAGATTTTATTGTAGACGGATCCAATCTCTATTATACCCAATACTCAGGGATTTATAAGTTGGATATGGCAGCTACTGATCCTATTTCAACTGTTATAATTGACGGTCAGGATTCGCCTAAAGGTATCATTAAATACGAGGATCATATATATTATTCTGAAGCATGGGACGATAGAATTTCAAAAATCAGCCTTCTAGATACTAATCCTATACCAGAAATTGTTCTTTCAGATTTAGATCACCCAACAGGACTTGTCATTCATGAAAATGAATTATTTTTCATTCAATATGTAAGTCAAAAGATTTCAAAAATTGACCTAGCTTCAACTATGCCATTCATTACAACTATTGACTCATTTATTTATGCTGGTGATCTTCTTTTTATTGATAATGACCTATATGCTACTGGCCTTTTTGACGGTTTTCTTGTAAAATATAACGATTTGATTACTGTTAATTCAACAGAAATTAGCAACCAAGGTTTTAACATCTATCCAAATCCTACCAATGACTATATAAACTTTGAGAAATATCAAAAATATGCGATTAAAAATATTTCAATTTTTGATTTATCTGGTACATTAGTTAGCTCGAACAGATATACTTATGAAAATGATAGACTGAATTTAAGTCAATTATCATCTGGTGTTTATTTCATCAAAGTTACCGGAGATAATTGGATGGAAACGAAAAAAATAATTCGTTTATAATAAGAACAATTAAGAGGTTCTCCCCGCTCGCACCACCTCTATCGCGTTCATCTACGTCCACCACGTTCGCTCACCTAAAACACAAAAGATATAGGAGAGCAATGCAAAACTAAGTAATGTCCAAGCATTACAACCGATTTCCAACGAAGTAATAAGATTCAAGAAAGAAGAATTAAGTAGCAAATATCAATTCTTCTTTTTTGAGTCCTAATTTTTTAATGGTCTTTTGAAGTTGATTAATTTTTCTTTGCCTCAGTTGTTTGTCATATTGTTCCAAGTCCATTGGCTTGTAGGCTGTTTTGTTTTGTAACATGGTATAAACAATAATGGCCAATTTACGAGCAGTAGCAGTAATGGCAGCCTTTCGCCCTTTACGGTACGCCATTTTCCTAAAAAAATGAGAGAGCGCAGTATCTTTTTTAAAGGCTACTGCATTAGCAGCTTGCCGAAAAGCAACGCTTAATCGGCCTGTATTTTTAGCTGTCTTGAAAGAAAGGATTTTACCTCCGGATATTTTTTTATTTGGAGACAAGCCCAGCCAACTAACAAAATGCTTTTTAGTTGGAAATTTACTTAAATCAAGCCCCACTTCAGAAATGAGTGTGAGTAAGGTTCCGGGGCCTATCCCTTCAACTTGAGTCAAGTCTATTCCATCTGTTAATTGAAAGATGTATTTGTTGAGTTCAAATTGTGGTTGATTTGGATCTGTTCCTCTTTCTTTGGGTGGCGTCTGATAAAATAAATCGTGTTGTCCTGTTTGTTCCACTTTTTTGGCCAATACTGCATCTATTTCTTTATCACAGGCACTGATTCGTTGATGATAATATTGATACATATTAAAACATTCCTGGAGTTCAAATAAATGAGGCTCTTGCCAATGACCATTTAGTGCCATGGCGATTTGCTCTTTAGTAGCTTTGACCCTACGGTCGGCTAAGGCTGCTAACTTTTCACAGTCTCTTTGGCCATTAAGAATGGCTTTGATAATGTTAGTGCCGCTTTTCCCTGTAATGTCGGATAGCACAACAGGAAGGTGGATATTCATAATAACCAGGGCTTTTTGCATTTTAGAGATATATCGAGATGCCCCCTCAATAAGACTCTTTCGGTGACGGCAATAAGTTCGCAGTTCTTCTGTAAAGGAATCAGGTTGAAAACTCGCGGGCAGCAACCCCGCACTGTGCAATTGATAAATCCATTGACAATCCAGGACATCTGACTTTTACCTCTGACATTTTTAGTGTGAACAGCATTAACTAAAATAACTTCAAAACCATGATCTTGTAATAAGAGAAAAAGGCTCTTCCAATAAAAGCCTGTGCTCTCCATGGCGATGGTCGTTACTTTATTTTCTTTTAACCACTTGGCCATTTGATGTAGGTCTTCAGTAAAAACAGAAAATTCCCGAACGTCTTCAATTGCTTTACCCACGCATACAAAATGGCTCTTACTACCGATGTCGATTCCAGCAGCATGAGGGTGTACTAATGGGAAATGTACTTTTCGCTTTGCCATAATATTTTATTAGGATACAATACTTCCCAATCAAGTCGAGCTTTAGGATCTTAGTCTCACCTACGGGATACAATGGAGGATCATTGCTCACCAAAATGCTTCTTTGCAATACTCAACTCGAACCAGACTCGGTAACGGACAGTAAACGTACCAAAGCGAACGTGGGCTTCTCATTGGGAAGTATTCTATCTGGTTAGTAGATATTGTAAGGTACGTATTCTTGTGTTTTTGCCGCTTCTTTTTCTTACATAATGGGGGACTCGGTAAATGCTCCGGCATTTAACCGAATTTCCCCGTGGGCCTCTGGCCACTACAACACCATCAAAAATACAGACAGCACCAATTTTATTTTTCTTCAAAGAACTTCTTCTATTATTCGCGATCATAAAACAACATAGTTACAACTATGGATCTTTCTTTATTGCTTCGCAGGACTATGTTTCTTTCTCTAAATTATTCCTTCTTTTATTTTCGTTCTGATCGAATATTTTGAAACACATCGTTTTTACGGAATTACTGTTATTTACTTTTAGCGGTCAGAGGCCATACGTACAGTTCGGTTAAATGCAAGAGCATTTATCGGTTCGCAGGGGTTAGGCCAGCGGGATAGTAATTTTGTGTATGGGCCTTCTTTGCCGAGGACGTTTTTGTGGGGTTAAGTTGAGGCCGAAGTAGGGGGAGTTTATTGTTGCAAATAGGAGAGGGCGCGATGCTTGGGGCGTCGCTCCCTTTTCTGGTTTTAGGGGGATGGCTAGTAGAAGAGGATGCTGTGTTGAGTGGTTTTGTGTGTTTTGATGGAAAGTTGTATTTTGGTGGGGATATAGGAAGTGTATTCGTAATTGAAGGAGAGGAGTATTAGGTGTGGAGGTGTTAGCATCAATCAATAAAAAATAAAATAAATGATAGACATTAAAGATAAAAAAATTGTAATTGTTGGAGCATCCTCTGGAATTGGGAAAGC
Organism: uncultured Saprospiraceae bacterium; assembly: GCA_964508085.1. GTDB lineage: Bacteria > Bacteroidota > Bacteroidia > Chitinophagales > Saprospiraceae > CALGLS01. Next base: position 14,467 of record CAZDTI010000179.1, read on the forward strand.
ACTTGCAAAGTTATTCGTAGGAAGAAAGGCAGAAGTTTATTTAGTCAGTAGAACTGAAGCTAAATTACTGAAGGTTAAGGAAGAAATTGGCGGTAACACACACGTAGTACCAATGGATATGCTTGATGAAAAGTCAGTCAATAGTGCTTTTCAAAAGATTGGGAAATTTGACTTTTTATCATTCTCTGCAGTAAGTGATGAAACAAAATTAATGTCTCAGATAAAAGATATGACATCGGCTATTGCGCAAAGAGGCATGGAAAAATTTTGGGGGACATTTAATTGTTGTAGAGCAGCAGCAAACCACATTAACGAAGGTGGAAGCATTGTAGTAACATCAAGTATGGCTATTTATAGACCTTCAAAAAATGGAGCAGCAATAATGAATGCAGCAAGTGCTGCTGTAAATGTATTTGCGAAATCTTTAGCAAGAGAAATCGCTCCAACAAGAGTGAATATAATTGCACCAGGAGTAGTAAGGACAGGCGTCTGGACAGAGGACGAAAAAAATAATTTCTCAGAATGGGCTAAGAACACTTTACCAGTTGAACATTTAGGCACAGCCGAAGAACTTGCGTATACATACTTTAATGCTTTGACTAATCCTTATATGACTGGAACCACAATTACCGTTGATGGAGGACTAACACTAATATAAAATGGAGAAAATATTAATCTCCCATTCGGTCGGCACGGCGTGGGTGCGGGGGCGTTACAGTCAATCAGGAAATTAAAAAAGATAGGAAAAATGGATTTGGATTACTTTGAGATTGAAATAGATGGTAGAATTCATCCAGTAGCTAAGCATGAATTAAGTCCTTATGAAAAATCATTAGGAAAATCTGGCTATGGAATTACCGTTTGGGATTCAACTATTGAAGCAGCCAAACTTGTTGTTTCAAAATATGACATACAATACCTCAAAATTTCTACAAGTGATCTTAATTTTATAAAAGAACCTGTATTCGAAAACATAAATGGTGTTAGAATAAATGGAGAAATCAAAGATCTCACACCACTCGAACACCTCAAAAGATTAGAGTATCTGGAATTATTTAACGAAAGAAAGGGGGAAGTTGACTTAAAAAATTTTCAAACACTTAAGTTATTTAGCTGTGCTTTTTCAAATAATTACAAGAATATAAATAGTCTAAAGAACCTTGAATTTTTACACTTGGTAAAATATCCTAAAACTGACTTTGAAGAATTAAGCGGCTTTCATAAACTCAAGGAACTTGATCTGTTTTCTTCTAAATGTGAGTCTTTAAGAGGGCTCGAATCATTGAAAAATCTTGAAAAAATAACGATACATAATTGTAAAAAACTAACTTCCCTAATAGGATTAAAAAATAACAAGTCTTTGACAGAACTGATTATAATAGGTTGTAAAAATCTTAGTGACTTTTCATCTGTTGAAAACCTTAGTATGAAGTGCGTTGTGCTAGTTGACGGAAATAGAATTAAAGATGGAAATCTATTAATCAGTACAGAAAATAAAATAGAAAACCTTATAACAAGCTTAAACACAATTAGCACAGAAAAAAGAATTATAAAGGAAGTAAAGACTGAGTTAGAAAACTTAAAGGCGAATATAACTGAGTTAAATTGGAAAGATGAATTGAAAAAATGCATTTGTAACTTGAATAAACTAAATGAATATATTTATACAGAAGAAAGGGAAGAAATAATATCAACAATTGAATACCTTTTAATTGATTTCGATTCGGATGAAATAGAAGAAATTATAGATGGCAATAGAACTTGGTAATTAGAAGAAAAACTGGCTATAATAATAAAGAGTACAAGTCAATGTCTGCGAGAGAGTTTAATAGGCAAATGTTCTCCGGCACAGCGTTGTACACACGCGGCGTTAGTCAAAAATAACAAAAAAACAAATATGTTAGAATTCAATGGAGATTGGATAATGGATCTAAAATTAGAAAAGTTTTCTTTGCTCAATCATATGGACTATAATGTTGATGTCGAAAAAGTTAACCAAGGGTTTTTTGAAGTTGAGATTGTTGATGAACATAACAATACCCCCGACCCTGAGGAATATCAATATAATACAGTCAACTGGCTGCTGGATCCATTGCATCAAAAAGCAATTTTAAATAAACTTTTCTTGCATTGTAAAGAAATTATTTATCCACAATACAAAAAAATCCTTTGGGAAAGTGACTATCCTGAATGCTATCCCAAATTGAATAACATTAAGGATTTGAAAAAGTTACTCGGAATTTCGAGGATAAAGATTGAATCAA
>CAZDTI010000180.1:0-16685 GCA_964508085.1 uncultured Saprospiraceae bacterium
GCTTTAGATTCAAAATAAATATTCGTCCATCTAGTCAAAGCAAATAAAGCATCGTGGGTCAATTGTCTATTCTTAGAAATCTTATCCGAATAAACTAAGGATTTACCATCCAGTTGCGGAGGGCAAGGAGGAAACTCCCTTTGATCTATTTTAATTTTCAATTCTTCTTTGTCAGCTGCTAACAATACATCCGCATAAGTAAGCGGACTACCCAAAGTAATTAAATCAGAGACTAACCAATCGTTTCCTTTCTCTATTTGCTCTTTAAGCACTTCCACTTGTAGCTCACGATATTTCGCTAAGTCAAAAGGATCTTTTTCATTTTTTATCAATTTCGTAATTTCTTTCAATTTCGGAAGCCTCGTATTGGGTTTAATGTTAGATTTAAAACTCGGCCATGCATGAATAAGAATATCATAGGCGATAACACTTCCCAAACTATGGCCAACTAATACAATTCGATTGTACTCGCCCGAAGCATGCAAATCTTTTAAAATCTTAATTCCATGAGATCTGATCTGTTGCCTTCGATTAATATTTCGAGGAGAAGAATCTAAATAACGAGCCGCATCACCAATATAATCTTCCAGCAAAAACACTAAAGTCGGTAATAGAAAAATAGAGACAAAGCCTCCAAGCCATTCCAACCAAGGCATTTCATAAGTCTTCGATAGAGAAAACAAACTATAAATAAGTACTGCCCCCATCATTAATAAACAGAAGAAAAACAACCAAACGCGACCCAATCGTTTTGGTAAACTGAAAGGACCAATTGCAATCAGTCGTTTCAACCAAGCCCAAACATGTGTCACCTTATTTCCTTCCATCAAATGCGCCCAATAAAATTCAAAAAAGTCCGTTCTTAGTTCGGCTTTATTGAAAGAGGTCGTAAGCCGCCTCAGTTCGAGATTTCCTGAAATGTTGTCCGGTTTACTATAGGTCTTAAATGGTCTTCCTTTAAAATGTATAGATTCATCCGTTTGCCAGACTGCTTTGACAAAACCTCTTAGGGTATCCATAGGACGTTGTTCTCCAATACCGTGGATGATGACAACTGCCTGCTTTCTGGGGATGGTTTTATTACTCATTTTTTGTTTTTGTTTTTGTTTTTCAATTCTTTATTTCAACTTCCATGTCCACCGCATACCAATGCTTCATTCCTTCCCTTCCTTTTCCCTTACGTTTCCCGGTACCTCGAAGTGTCTCTATATCCAAATCTTTCATCTCTAACAAGTGGCTGTTTATCTTTTTAAGACTAACGATCAATTTGAAAAATTCCTTCGCTTTTTCCTTTTTCTTCAAAGTAAAAGAATAGTTTTTATTTCGTTCATCTCTTTCCATCATAACAACGGATGCTCCTGCAGGAATTTCTTCATTATAAGTAGCTTTCACGCCATAATTTTGATTGAAATGTAACAAACAAAAATACTTGGCCACTTTTGATTTGTTCTCTCCTTTTATTAAGTATTCAACTTCCTGAACCACTCCATCTCCTTTTCGTAAATGTATTGTTGAAAAAGACTCACTTGCTTCATTAGAAACAGTTTCTTGATCATCAAGCATCTTCAACAATAACTTTGCATCTGTTCGTTTTGGAGGAATTCCAGCACCCAAGTTCCTAGTCTTTTCAAATTGACAAACATGTTCCAACAGTTTAAACATAGTCAAATAAGCAAACTGGTCTTTATCAGGTTTTTTCCCCAACTCCTCATTGTCACTTCTACGAATAAGGGTCAGTCCCTTGGAATGAACGTGTAATTTAAAAGGAGCAGAACTGTTTTCTTCACAGAGTTCAAAAAAAAGCGGCTTATGTTTTAGAAGTGCTTTATTCAAAGCCTCCGGGTAATTCCTTAGGTCAGAATCTCCGCTTTGAAATTGCTCTTCATCGAAGTGAATAGCCACAGCAATCGGAGGCTTTGGAATGCTAATTAGTTGTGCCTCGTAAATCTTGGTCTCTTCCAATTTCGCTTCTGATTTTATCGTACTTTGATCTAACTGAACGTTAATAGTTCTTCCATTTCCAACTTTATTTCCATTTTCATAAATAGCAAAAGAAGCACTTTCATCAGCTGAAGTACCCAATCCTTGTAACGCACCAGCAGCTACAATCCAGGAATTATTTTGATAAGAAAGTGAATAACTTTGAACCGACGCTTCCTCTTTTTTCAAAAAGTGACGATGCACATTGAAATATCCAAAGGCTTCAAATTGTGGGCTTTGTTCCTTAGAAAATTTTCGCATCCGAATTCGCGTTTTTTCATACAAATCTGCATAACTGATCTTCCCATTTTGATCCTTTAAAATCTCTAACAGGTTTGTTGTAAAGGCTCCTTGGTTGTTTGATAATTCAAATGCTTTTTGTCTTTTCTCACAAGCAGCTAACAATAAGTGTCTTGCATTCGGAATGTATAACTCCTTGTTATAGTGGCCATTAAGATAGGAAGACAAAGGTCTTACTTCTTCACGATCTTCCCACTGACGACTGTCCGCTATTTTCAAATCCGAAGAACTACGTGTTCCTGAACCAGAATGGCAACAATCCAACAAGACAATTACCTCCACCTCTTTCATTGCAATTCTTTCTATCAGCACTGCTAGTTCTTTATCGGCCAAATCATAATTTCCCGAAAGGCGACTATCATAGCAAACCAAGTTTTCATCCATCCCATCTGGGTAGTAAGCTTTAAACTCCGGAGCAGAAAAACCACGGGCACCATGACCGCTAAAATGAATTAAAACAGTATCACCTTTACTTGCTTTTGCTAAATGCTTTTCGCCAAAGTGAGCGACAATATTCCCATAAGTAGCGTCCTCATTCAGTAAAGTGACAATGCTTCGATCCTCTTCTGAAAATTGATCGTTCAAAAAATCATTGACTGCAGCTACATCATTAGCACAACCTGAGAGCGCAGGGACGTTAGTACCCGGATGATAATTATTAATCCCGATGAGAAGGGCGCGAAGGGACATAAAATATCAATTATTTTTGCTTAATAAAACGGGATACATAACTCTTGTTTTCAATAATTACTTCTAAAATATAAATCCCATCTTCCAAGGAACTAACATCTAAAGAGCGTTCTGAATTAAGGGTACTATAAAAAAGCGTTTTACCGAGAACATCAATAATTTTTACTTTTGGATTGGTAGCTGGTGTTTTCGCAAAGCGAATATTTAAGTTATTACTCGCGGGGTTTGGAAAAACAGCAATTCGATTTTCAAAAACATCTTCCGTATTCACCGTACTTTCTGCTGCGTCAATTTTTAGTTCTGCCAAGCTATAACAACTCCCTCCATAATTACTAACGGCAGTGATCAGTACATAGCGAGCGATCATGTTTTCAAAGTCAGGCCCTGCTTCTCCTTCGTAATATTTGCTGCCATTTGCCATTCCAATCGTATGCGTTCCCCACTCCTCCCAATTAACACCATCAATAGAGTAATCAATTACAATTTCTTGTAGCCCATCTTCCAAAAAATCAGGTTGATTTGCATTCCAAAACTGAGATTTTTTTAGTTCATACAAATGCCCTAAATCATAATGAAGCCAATGGCTTTCTCCTCGAACTGAATTCGGATTGGGAGAGGGATTGCAAGAAATCCAGCTGTCGTACCAAGTCGTGTTATGACGGTCGGGATAGCATTGTGAAAAAAGGAGTTGTGCAGAAATAAGGAAAATAAATAAAGCTATATATCGCATTGTATTTTTTTTTAAATGGTTAAAAAACCAAGAGGTTGCGTTCCAGAGGTTACATCAAAAAATTCCGAAAGGTTTGGGAAAACTAATCCAAGATCAGACATAGGAACTCCAAACCAGTATGCCAGTTCCGCAAAGTATAAATCAGAGGCCAATCCTGGTATCAAGATTCCTTTGCTGCTGTATACCATATCCGAACTAAGTGATAATGATGGATAGTTACCGAAAACAGATTGTCCAACTACATTTCCTCCCATCACCATGGCATTGCTGCCCCAGGCATGATCCGACCCTTGACCATTTGAAGTTAGCGTTCTACCAAAATCAGACATACTAAAAGTGACCACATTGTCTTGTTTGTTTAACTCTTCTAAAGCCGCATAAAATTCACTAAGCCCCTGACTTACTTCCGTCATTCGTCCACTGTGCGTATTTAACAACTCTCCATGGTTGTCAAAATTGGAAACATGAATAAAATAAATTTGACGCTGAAACCCTAGGCCTTCTCCGATTGCAATGGACTTTGCCACCATTCTAAGGTTTTGTGAAAACTCTGTTTGACTAAAAGTAGTATCGAGTCCAACGTTGTTATCAAAATCAACTAAAGCCGTACGGTACTCCCGACTACTGTCTATACTCTCTCGAAGGATCGAACCATAATTATTATAAAAATGATTTTGATAATCATGGCTAAACATAGAGTCTAAGGCCGATGTTCGAAAATTAAAATAATGGTCTTCATCGTGACCAGGGTTATAAAGTCGTCCTTCTAAAACTCCATTTTTATTGAGTGAAAATCCTCCTGTTTGTTCTCCATTCAAAAAGAGAGCATTATTAAACATGGAGATATTCATAGAAATATTCGTATTGGTATTACAGGTGCTTCCCAGCATATCTGCAATTTTCCCAGCCCAACCAATCCGGCTTCTTTCATTTACTCTTCCCGTGTGCCACTGTCTTCGTTGGTCAGAATGAGAAAAAAGGCCAAGGGGAATGTTTTGTTGATTGACAATATTTTCTATGGTAGTGTCACTAACTAGCTTGGGTCCAACGTTCGCCAAAAAGCTAAGTTTTCCATCGGCAAAAAGACTCTGAACAGCTTCCATTGAAGGGTGCAAGCCCAATTGAGGGCCTGAATAATTGAGGGGCGTTATATCCAATAGTTCATCTTGAGCCAGGGCAAGATTACCGCGGGTGGTTTGATATTCTCCATATTGTGTATTTGCTTTTGGTACCAACATATTGAAGCCGTCATTGCCACCATAGAGGTAGAAACAAACCAGCGCTTTGTACTCTCCAGAGGCATTGATACTAGAATTATTAGCTGCTGCTGCTGCCCATGTATTTAGGTTAAAAAGTGAGGAAGGCATTGAAGAAATCCCCAAGGAAGTCAGTCCTATTTGTTTTAAGAATTTCCTTCTACTTTTTATTTGATTTTTCATGTCTAAGTTTTATTTGGTAATGTGAAAATCAGGGCTCATCAATATTAGAATAAAAGCTAGTTTCACTTTTTCTAGTTCATATTCACCAAGATGGGCAATAGGCGAAGGAAATTGACTTGGGTCTAATCCCGAAATGGCGTGCTTGATTCTTTCCCTGGTGTAAGGCGTCATGTTTCCATTTGTCAATCTCATGTCCAGTATATTGAGTAATACTTCAGGGTCTTGACCAGATTCAAGAAAATTATCGTAACTCGGATGCATCTTCCAAGTAGGGTCTCTCCATGTACCATAGCCATATTCTTCCCAAAGGAAAAACCATCTCCAAATCATATTTACGTATCCAATAGAGGTATGAGAATCGAAAATTTGAAATTCGGGGGCCACCAATCCTGCATCTTGTATCTCGCCAAAGGGTGCAAAATCTCTTTGATGATGATTAAACACAGAAGGAGCCGCCATAGGAATATGTCCTGCTGTCCACGTTTGGTAACTTGCATCTGTCCATATCTCTCCTGTTTCACTTTCCACCTCAGCTATTCTAGCAAATTGAAAACCTTTTTCTGTAGCAGGTCTAAATTTCCCTTGATCCGGATGCATTTGCCAATCACAGGAGCGAGCTTCTTCATCTAACAAAATCGCTTTGACAGTCGCTGCCATATTTCCCCTTGTCCCATTTCCATCATCAATAAAAACATTTACAACTCTATTGACATAAGCAGGAGTAGGATTAGATTTCACAAAAAGTTGAATTAATCTATAACAAATAAATGGTGGAGTATTCTTATGATTAAATAAATAGTCTAAGGCCATAGTGATGTCTTGCATACCTGGTTGATTAGCAGGAATCACCAAATCGCCATCGAATAAGGTTTTAATTGAAGGCTCATGTTTGTCCTCATACATCTTCATTGGAATGGTATAGTCTCGGCCCCAAATTGGATTCCAGAAGAGCGTATCGAGATTGGGAGAAATGGTGCCCCCGGATCCTAAGCCCGTGAAAACCTTCGCCATTTCTCCGATGTCTTCATTATCATAAGTTGGGATAAAAGAACCATCAGGATTCGTCACTGGCGTCCCATCATTATTGAGTTCATGTAATCCGATGGTAAATAATTGCATTACCTCTCTGGCAAAATTTTCATCAGGTAAGGTATTGGCTGCTGGGTTTGCTTTAGGGTTTCCATAGTGGCTGAGAAAAGTTCCCATAGAAGTATGTAAGCTTATTTCCTGAAGAATATCTCTGAAATTCCCAAAGGCATGCCTTTTAAAAATATCCAGGTAATTCATTACTCCGTAACCATAAGTGCCTATGTCCGATGCAATAGAAATCACTAAAATTTCTAACCAAGCCCCTACAATCTTATCTCTAAGAAAATCTCGATTCTGCAAATTCATTCTCCAATAAGCCGTTTTTTGAAATTGGGTGGTTACTGGATGGGGATAGTGTTGAAGCGTATCACCTGTAGCGAATTGATAAGCGTGATAATCACCCATAATGTCTTGAAGCATTGGTTCATACAAGATCATATCTTGCGCGATTTGAGCATCAATCCAAGCTTCTAAACCATTTTCTGCTACTAACTCAATTTCTTCCATATCATAACACAAGGTAGCTTGGTTTAAAAAACGGGCAGCCTCTGAAAGTTTTCCTTCCAAACCTTCACCATTTATGGTTTTTTCAGCAGAAGCGGTTTGTGACCAACCGGTTTGTTGCAAATTATCGGAACCTGTGACAATGATGTCTCTGTTGTGGCCAGCACCGATGTAATCATCATAAGCTTGCGCATAAACAAACTGGCAAAAAGAAAAAACAAGGGCAAAGGTGAGGGATGTTGATTTATACATATGGCATTGGAGCTAATTTATAAGAGGTCAAATATAGTAATTTATTGAAACATGTAAGTGGTTGGAGCAAAATGGCCTGGTCATAAGTTCTCCTTATTCTTGTCCAAGCCCTTATTCTTATTTTAAGATGGTAAGGGGTTTACTCCCAAATACATTAACCAGCTTTAGTCAATAAATTTATTCGGTATTACTTTTCAAATTCAATAACTTTGCAGCACAAAAAACTCGACAATCACCAATGAGCACCAAAAAAGAACAACCATCCAATGATCTCGGACTAGGGACCAAAATTGTCTCCCTCCAACGCTTCATCCGTAAGGACGGCTCCTTCAATGTAACACGTCGAGGAGTAAAGGGTCAGTCTTATTATCAAAATCTGGTAGAAGAATCCTGGCGTCGTTTGCTCTTCGAAATTGTATTTTACTATCTTGTAATCAATTTGTTTTTTGCAATAATATTGGTTGGGATTGGAGTGGATTCCATCTCTGGACTTAGCAGCCAATCCTTTGGTCACGATCTAATGCATGCCTTTTTCTTTAGTGTGCAAACCTTCACAACTGTTGGATATGGAGCGATGAGTCCGGTCACGATTGGTGCGCATTTTTTGTCGGCGTTGATTGCTTTTGTGGGCTTGTTGTCTTTCGCTTTGGCCACGTCGTTAATCTATTCCCGATTCTCCAAACCAAAAGCGCAGATCATCTTCAGTCAAAAAGCGGTCGTTTGTAAATACAAGGATACCACGGCACTTATGTTTCGCATAGTGAATAAAAGAAACCACAAAATTAATGATTTAGAGGCGGAGGTATTTGCAACTTGGATAGAATATAACAATAATACTCCAAAGAGAATATTTGCTAAATTAGAGTTGGAACGAAGGCAGATTTTCCTATTCCCAATGAATTGGACTATTGTTCATCCATTAGCGGAAACGAGTCCGCTTTTTAATAAAACTAAGGAACAATTAAGTCAGGTCAATCTAGAAATTATTGTTCAATTGAAGGGATATGATGAGAGTTACAATCAGACTGTTCATGCTAATGCTTCTTACATCACTAAGGAAATAATTTGGGGAGAGCGATTTGCCCCAATGGTTACTTCAGACGAGGATGGGACGGTGGTTTGGGTGGACCGGATTGATGATAGAATGGAAGACAAGTAAAGAAATTAAGCAATCATTCTTTTTAATTCCGAATATTTGCCAACTCGACTTCTAATTCGGCTTTAGCATTTTCTTCCTCATTCGTTAACCCCCCATTTAATAAGTCGTCCCCTTCATAAAGATCAGAAACTAAGTCATACATTTCTTGGTTTCCATTTGCATTTACAATAAGCTTAAATTCTCCATTACTAATTGCCCATAAATTTCTTGTTTCACTTTCCATTTCTGAATATTGAAAGGCTCTATGAGTTGATTCCGTGCTTAAAAGTGATTTAAAACTTTTGCTATCGTGGATTTCAGTAGTACTACTGCCTGCTAACTCCCCAATCGTACTAAATAAATCGGTACTTAAAATCAAACTATTGTCTTCTCCAACTCTATCCACTCCTTTTCCAGAGACAAACAACGGAACATTTACACCTCCTTGATAAAGACTTCCTTTGACCGTAAAATTTGAAAAAGGAGATTGAGCAACCTCACCTGGTGTTCCATTATCTCCTAGGAAAATGATAATCGTGTTTTCCATTTCATCATCCGGAATCGATTCCAATATTTTTCCAATTTGAAAATCCATTGCCTCAATAGCTGCCATATAATAAGGTTGCGGTTCTAGTCCATCTACATAGTCTGGTAAATCTCCCTGGCTATGCATATCACTTGGAGGAACATGGAAAGGCGTATGTGGTGCATTGTAGGCTAGCCAAAGAAACCAGGGCTTTGTCTGTTCATTTATCCAATTGATTGATAAATCAGAAAAAGCCTTTGTGGTGTATTCCGTTTGTATACTCCCCGCACCATTTTCGCTCAATTGCCATTGATAATAATTTTGAACACTTCCCCGTATTAATCCAGCAAAATAATCAATTCCTAAAGTTTCAGGGTTGACATTAGAGTCATTACCAGACAGATGCCATTTACCAATTAAAGCAGTGGAATAGGTATTATCGGTTTCTTCATTAATGTATTTTTGTAGGATTTTTTCTGTTTGGTCCAATTCATCACCAGCCCATTTGACGCCAGTTCGGTAAGCATATTTTCCAGTGATAATAGAAGCTCTGGTTGGAGAACAAGTTGGGTTAACCCAAAAGTTATTGAAGCTTAGTCCTTCGTTTTTAATCTTGTCAATGTTGGGTGTGGTTGGTTTAATTGTTCCTTCAGTGAAGCCGGAGGTGGCGTCTTTTCCCATGTCATCAGCGATGATTAGGAGAATGTTTGGAGGGTCCGTTGGGTTTATTGGATTTGTAGGTCCATTGTTATAACTCTTGTCATCATCTTTACCACAGGAGAGTATTGTTATGAAAAACAAGGATAGAAAGAGGTATCTCATTATTTTGTCTGTTTTACAAATAGAACCTTATGGAAAAGTACAAACTTCCAAAGTCATAATTTTGAAAATCATGTCTGCTTTGCGTTCACTAAAAGATGAAGCCTATTCTTTTCTAATGTTGCATAGCTCCTTTTTTCATCTCTTTAAATTCGTCTTCTGATAAAATTCTTTCGAGTTCTAAAATTCTTATTTCCCCAGTTGGTAGCAATCTTTCATATTTTACCATTCCAATTCCTTCAGCATAAAAAGTCACCTGAGTGAATTCATATTTGTCCTGTTTATCAATTGCACTTATAATATACTCGTCTTTGAACTTTGCAGTTTTATATTTCTTTCCTTGTACTTCTATTTCTATAAAATTGACAAATGCTCGTTTCTTCCCAAAGGTAATCCTTCCGTATTGATTAGTGTAGGCAACTTCGTAATTGTAGGATTGAGATTTATTCGAACTATAAACGTTATTCTTATTAATCTTTCCCGCAATTTCTTTTGTAGCCTGTCCATCCTCCTTTTCATATTCAACATACCTTAAGAGTTCAGCTTGATTTTCATTAATTTTCTCTTCGAAGGTGTTGTATAAATTAAAATTTGAATCAAAGGATTCCGTTAGAATTGTTCCTTTTACAGGGTCTGAAGCAGTTTTCCAATATTCAGATAATGCACTATTTTCTGGGTTGACATATTTATAAACTTTAACGGCAGGCTTTTGATTTATGGGATAGTAATATCTCATCAAATTCTTGCTAGAACAAGAACTTAATAATAAAATCAATCCCGTTAATAATAATTGAAATGAGAATTTCATTTTCTATTGATTGAGTAAATCAATACTGCAACAAGTACAAAAAACATATTCCTATACAACCTTACACCCGCACCAAATCCGCCACCGCCTCAATCCACTTCGGATGATCATTCAAGCCCTCCACCAATTGCAGCAACTCCCCTCCTTCTTCCTCAAACTCCTCCTGATACTCATCACTAATCTCTATCGTCGTCTCCAAACAATCACAAACAAAAGCAGGACAGAAGACCAATATCTTCTTTCGCCCTAGTTCCGCCTGTTGCTTAATTACATCACTCGTATAAGGCTGCATCCAGGGATCACGCCCCAACCGAGATTGATAACACATTGAATAGTCCTCCGGTTTCAAATCTAACTTCGCCACAATCGCCCGAGTTGTCGCCGCACAATGCGCCGAGTAGCACATTTGATTCACTTCTGTGAGCGTATCACAACAGCCCTCTGATAAACAATGCTTGCACGTGCTGTCCGTTTTGGCCATATGCCGCTCTGGCAAACCGTGGTAAGAAAACAAAATATGGTCATAACTTTTATAATCATAATCACGCCCACGCTGCGCAAACAATTCAATCATTGGTTCATAATCATAAAAATGATCGATCATGGTTAACTTCGGTATTGTCCAGTAAGTCGAAAGCACTTTCATCACTTCTTCTTGCACCGACCCAGTGGAAGCGGAAGCATAATGCGGAAACAAAGGCAAGACAACCAAATCCGTCACCTTAGCATCCATCAACTTCTTAATACCCGAAGCAATCGAAGGATTCTGATAACGCATCGCCAATTCTACATGATAATCCTCCGTTCCTAAAATCTTTTGCACCCCATCCGCCAAGCGATTACCATACACTTTCAAAGGAGAACCTTCTTCCATCCACAAATCCTTATACCCTTTTGCAGATTCTCCAGAACGGAACAATATGAGAATTGGAATAAGAATCTTTCGTACAAAGGCAACATCAATAACCCGAGGATCCGCCAAAAACTGCTTGAGATAACGATACACTGACCTTCGCGAAGGGTCATCTGGCGTTCCTAAATTGACCAATAAAATTCCTGTTTTCTTTTTAATAGACATCTCTTGACGCTTTAAGTTTAATATTGCTGAAAAAACAATCAACAAACATAATCATTCTAAGGTTTAAATCATTTGAAAAGACGCGTAAAATGACTGTCATAATGTGGAGTACCTGAGCGACAAGTCGCTTGGTGGTTTAACCACAAAGGTCGCTAAGAGGCGCAAAGGGGGTGTAAAGGAGGCGCAAAGATTTTTCATTTAAGTTTACAATCCTAAAATAATGCATCTAAATATTCCCTTCGCGAAACCTTTGCGCCTCTTAGCGACCTTAGCGGTTACCCAACTTGAAGCATAGCGAAAGCCCCATCAAAAAAAACACTCAAAATAATTGTATAATCCAAAAAGAATCACGCTCTTTACAGCATGAAAAAACCTTTAATTTTAGTAACAAATGACGATGGCATTACTGCAAAAGGAATTGCCACATTGGTAGACATTGTACGTCCCTTGGGAGAAGTAGTTGTGGTGGCTCCAGATTCCCCCCAATCTGGTCAAGGACACGCAATAACCATTAAGGATCCCTTACGTTTGAAACCATCCAAACAGTTTGAAGGAATCGTAGCTTTTGAATGCAGCGGAACGCCTGTAGATTGCGTAAAATTAGCGAATAACGTGGCATTAAAAGGACGCCAAATAGATCTTTGTGTCTCTGGAATTAACCATGGTTCCAATGCGGCAGTAAATATTTTATACTCCGGTACCATGTCTGCTGCAATGGAAGCTTCTTTGGAGGGCATTAATTCCATTGGGTTTTCATTATTGGATTTCAGTCACAATGCGGATTTTGAACAATCCCGCAAATTTGTAACTAAAATCATAAAAGACGTTTTAGAAAAGGGATTGGAGGAATGCAATTTACTGAATGTCAATATTCCAAAGTTGCCAGAAGCGGAAATAAAAGGCATTAAAGTTTGCAGGCAAGCCAATGCACGTTGGGTAGAAAACTTTCAGGAAGGAACAGATCCAATGGGACGACCTTACTATTGGTTGACTGGTGAATTCGTAAATGACGATCTGGGAGATGACAGCGACGTTGGTGCTTTAGAAGCCGGGTACATTTCTGTGGTACCTTCTATGCATGACCTGACGGCTTATAAAGCGAAAGAGGCAATGATGGATCGATTTGGATAGAAGTAGAGAATGAAGAATTTGTAAACGGAAGTTTCTAATTAGTCTTCACATTATTATTGGGAATGCTCAATTATTGGTGTCCAAACTGAAAGTGCGAAACAAAATAGCTTAATATGGGGACTTTGCGCGCTTAGCGAACTTTGCGCTCACCAAAAATGAAGACTCCTCTTTTATTTCCTTAGCGTTCTTAAATCCTTTGTGATTAAAACCTTTAAACCTAGCGTAAAGCAAAAGATAACATTAACAATACCTATCAATATGAACTTACGCGAAAACTCTTTCCAATCTGGCCTCATCATAGGAATTTTAGTTCCAGTCCTTGCCTATGGTCTTTGGACACTTTTTTTCTCAGCGCTCACTAATATCGGAATCATGGACCCAGTTGGTTTCTCTCCATCTTGGCGAGCCCGAACCTTAGCCTTGCTTGCCATCTGTTCCAATTTACTCCCATTTAACCTACATAAGAAAGCACACCATGATCATGCGATGCGAGGGATGGTTCTACCAACAGTCATTTTAGTGGGCATTTGGGTGTATATGTTTCAAGACGTTATTTTTAAAGTTTAGAAGAATTTCATTTTCATAATTTTAAAACGAATCACGAATGAAAAATCAAAGCTACTTATTTGTATTCCTATTGTTATTTTCTTTTTGGATTTCTTGCACACCTAAAGCAAATCAAGTAAACAATACTACAAGTTTAGACAAACCAAAAACAAACAAGGTGAAAATTGATCTATCCGGATCCGAATTTGAAAACTTCACTTACGAAATTGAATCTGGTGGAAAGTATGTAGAAACAGTGTTGGATAAAAGCCCTGAACCGCTCAACGGAGAGAAGAAATTCTTCATGGCTATGTATCGAAAAATGAACTACCCTCCAATAGCGAGAGAAAATGGCGTTTCTGGTACTGTTTTAATACGCGTAGTGTTAAATGAATTTGGACAATTGGAAGATTCAGAAATTGTGAAAGATATTGGAGCAGGTTGTGGAGAAGAAGCCTTGAAAGCCGTAAGAAGAGGTTTTGAATCTCCGGTAGAAGCAGCAATGCTGGCTGGAAATCGAGTGAAGGTTCGTTTTGGAATTCCGGTACATTTTAAATTACACTAACTAGCCGTTTCCTTCTATCGTCTTCCGAATTGGCAAATTAATTACAATCAACCAATAACTTTTACTATCAATGTCTTGTAACATTATTTTTGATATAGATGGAACTCTTGCTGACACCAAAGCCGTTGACGACAAGTGTTTCATACAAGCTTTTCTCGACACTTTCCAAGTTGATCTTCAAAATCAAGATTGGGCTGTGCTAAAAAATGTAACAGATTGGGGCATTACGGAAGAAGTTATTTCGTCCAATTTCAACAGAAAGCCCACCACCGTAGAATACCTGAACCTCCAATCAAGGTTAGTTGCTCTTTTGAATGAAGAATTGGATAAAGACGCCAAACAGTTCCAGCCCGTTCAAGGAGCTATTGATTTCTTTAATTTTCTAAAAAAAGAAACCAGCCACCCTCTCGGAATTGCTACTGGAGCATGGGAACAATCAGCATGTACGAAACTCAAAGGCATCGGTCTGGACTATTCCAACATTGCTTTTGCAAATAGTGATCATTTCAAAACCAGAGCTGATATTACCCGTCATGCGATGACTCAAATTAAAGAAAAGCATACAAATACGTCAGAGGACGTCGTTTACTTTGGTGATGGTGCTTGGGATTATAAAACCTGCAAAGAGCTTGGTATTCGTTTTATTGGAATTGACATTTTGAATGATGGAAAATTAAAAGCGCTAGGAGCAAAAGTTGTCTTTTCTGATTTTACTGATAGAGAGGGGATTATGAGAACCGTTCTTAATCCATAGAAAAACAAATGAAGTACTACATCATCTCTGGAGAAGCTTCTGGCGACCTCCACGGCTCCAATCTCGTAAAAGCCCTTCTTCGAGAAGATACCGATGCAGAAATCTGTGGCTGGGGAGGTGATCTTATGCAATCTGCAGGTGCCAAAATTCTAAAGCACTATAGAGAACTCGCCTTCATGGGCTTCTCAGAGGTTGTTATGAATTTACCCACAATACTAAACAACTTCCGTCTTTGCAAGAAGCAAATCTTAGCATTTCAACCAGACGTCCTAGTTTTGATTGATTATCCGGGGTTTAATTTGCGAATGGCGAAATGGGCAAAGAAAAAAGGCATTCGAGTCAGCTATTACATTTCCCCCCAAATTTGGGCCTGGCACAGTAGCCGTGCCAAACAGATAAAAGCCAATATCGACCAAATGCTGGTCATCCTTCCTTTTGAAGAAGCTTTTTATCAACAATATAACTACAAGGTAAATTTCGTTGGTCATCCATTACTTGATGTGGTTAGCACCTTCAAACCGACTGCTGATTTTAAAAGTCGTCATAAGCTAAGTGACAAAAAAATAATTGCGCTCTTACCCGGTAGCAGACGGCAAGAGATAAAAACTGCATTGAGTATTATGCTGGGGATGATTCCGCGATTCCCAGATTATCAGTTTGTAGTAGCAGGTGCTCCTTCCATACCAGAGGAATATTACCAATCTATTTTCAAGCAAAGTACAAACGCCCAAACCCAAACAATAAAATTGATTCAGAATGAGACTTATTCCTTGTTAAGTTTGTCAACTGCTGCCCTGGTCACCTCCGGTACGGCTACTTTAGAAACGGCTCTTTTTGATGTTCCGCAAGTCGTTTGTTATAAGGGCTCTCCGATTTCTTACCAAATTGCAAAACGTGTGATTCAGGTGGAATACATTTCTTTGGTGAATTTGATATTGAAAAAACCTTTATTGCAGGAGTTGATACAAGAGAATTTCAATCCGAATGATTTAGCGAATGCTTTAGGGGAAATATTGGAACCCGAAAGACAAGAATTTTTGAAGGAGGAGTATAGGAAATTGAGAACAGAACTTGGGAATAGTGGAGCTTCTGACCGGGCGGCGGAATTGATTGTGGGCGGATTGAGGATTGAGAGTTGAGATTTGTGGCCTGCGCTGCCCCCAGCCCCTAAAGGGGAGCATCAGCGCTCCTATCGTATCGAAAGGAAACTCATCTTCTTAGTGCTTTTTAAAAATAAAGATCTTTCCAAAGCAGATGAAATATAAACAAAAGGATCATATATAAACACGATAAGTGAATTAGGTACGGTCAGCGGGAGGAAGCTCCCCTTTAGGGCCTGTCTAGCAGCCAGATAGAGCTGGGGGCAAGAAGAGCCATTCCTTACAATTATCAAAACAAAAACGCTACGTCAGTAATTAACCAACGTAGCGTTTTCTTTTATCCTCAATTCTACCTTACTTCTTCTTAGCTGGCGCCTTCTTCTTCGGAGCCGCTTTTTTTGCCTTCTTCTTAGTGGCTTTCTTCTTCTTAGCCTTCACTTTAAAAGCATCTGGATGCTCTGCTTGGATCAGCTCTTTAACTTGTTCCAGCGTCAGCTCAGCCGCTTGTTCAGGTGTTTGTCGTTTGTCATCAATCTTAGGTAACTTGATACTCTTCTTCCCCCATCGGATGAAAGGCCCCCATCGACCATTTTCCAGACAAATTTTTCCATCCTCCCATTTCATGATGTATCTGTTCGCTTCTTTTTCGATCTTCTTAGCAATCAATTCATGTTGCTCATCCTGAGTTAGGTTCTCCGGATCGTAACGACGTGGGATATTGACATACATACCATCGTATTTTAGGAAGGGGCCAAAACGACCTTTACCCATGGTGTATGGCAAACCTTTATAGGTTCCTATTGGCGCATCAGCTTTTTTCTTTTCTTCAATCAGTTCTATCGCTCTTTCCATTTTCACTTCCAGCGGCTCCTCTCCTTTTGGCAAAGAAACATATGCGTCTCCCCATTTCACGTAAGGACCGAAACGACCGATGGCAACTGAGACAGGTAGCTTATCATACTCTCCTAGATCTTTTGGTAGTTTAAACAGTTCCATTGCTTCCTCGAAAGTCAGCGTTTCCATGGATTGTCCAACACGTAGGTTTCCGTATTTCGGTTTTTCGTCTTCCCCCAATTCATCCGGAGCTCCGATCTGCGCCACAGGTCTTCCAAGACGAGTCATTCTAATCAAAACAGTTCGACCAGTTTCTGGGTCTTTACCCAAAATTCGTTCTCCGTTTGCACGCTCCGCTTCCTCTAATGTCTTTTCTACTTTAGCATGGAAAGGCGTATAAAA
>CAZDTI010000181.1:0-16683 GCA_964508085.1 uncultured Saprospiraceae bacterium
GATTTGGCAGATGAGGTGGATGAGGCCCGCCCGTTCCGGTACGGACTGGTTTCCTCAATACGTACCATTTCGCGTCAGTGGGAAAACTTCATCTACGTTTCACCAAAAATCTTTTCACTCACCCGTCAGCACCTCCATTAAAACATTCCCAGCTCCAAAAAATTGAATAAAATGAGACAAGACCAATTGTCGTAACAATAGTCTTTTATAATCAGCGCTTCCTCTGGCATCGCTAATCGGAGCGACTTCTGCATTTAATATTTCTAAAAAAGCGGAGAGGGTTTTCTTATCCAGTTTCTTGTTTTCTAAGTAAGTTGATGCTTGGTGCAAATATTTTGGAATGGCAGCAACGCCTCCTACGGAAATATGTGCGGAAGCAATTGTTCCGTCCTCGTTCAGGTTCAATTGACAAGCGGAATTGACACTGGCAATATCCAAGTGAGTTCGCTTGCTTACTTTTTCGAAGTTGAAATGACTGGATTTTGCGGGTACTGGGAAATTGATGCTTTCTATAAATTCATCTGGTGATTTATCCAGTTTTTTATAATCCAAAAATAGCTTGTTTAGTGGCAAAGCTCTTTTGTCCGTTCCGTTGGAGAGGACTACGCTGCTATCCAAGGCAAGAAAGAAAATCGTCATGTCTCCTATGGGCGAAGCGTTGATGAAGTTGCCCGCCAAGGTGGCCATGTTTCTAATAGGTGTAGAAGAAACCAGTTTTAAATAGGTAGCAATTTTCGGGAATATTTTTTTTATGATTTCCGATTCCTCAAATTCTGTAACCGTTGTAGAAGCACCAATATGACAGTGGTTGTTTTCGATCCTGATTCCTTTTAATTGTGGATGATCCAGAATGTTTTTAGTCGTGGAATTTCTGATGACTTCTGGTTTTTGAACCATAAGATCCGTACCGCCACCCAATAGATAATCTTTGATGGGGGTTTCCTCCGATTCCGTATTGGCTATTTCCTTTTTGAGGTTTTGCAATTTTGTTGTTATCTCTTTTAGGTAAACTGGAACAAATCCCTTTTCTACGAGCCAGGACAATCTATTTTCTGATGGTCGCTCTTCCAAGGATTCTGTCAATGCTTTAGCCGCTCGCTCAATAGATTTATAGCCGGTGCATCGGCAAATATTTCCATCAATGGCTTTGATCGCATTTTCATAAGAAGGAGTTTCCTCCGCCATAACAAAACCAGTGAATGACATGACGAAACCGATGGTACAAAATCCGCATTGTGTTCCATTATTTGAAACCATCAAGTCCTGGACTGGGGAAAGTTGTTCGAGGTTAATGCCTTCTACGGTCAAGACATGTTTTCCGTGAATGTTTCCTAAGGGGGTCAGACAGGAGGTCATCGATTGATAGGTCATTTCATTGTTGTGAATATCACCGATCAAGACCGTGCAGGCTCCGCAGTCTCCCTCTCTGCATCCAATTTTAGTTCCGGTCAATTGTTTTTCATATCGGACATAATCCAATAGCGTACTACCGGGAGGCAAATGAGTTTCGACCGTTTTTTTGTTAAGAATAAATGAAATCATAGGCGATAATTTCTCCGTATTTTCAGGAGTATTCGCTGTGGTTTACGTGATTTTTGAGCCATTGTTTTATGCTTTTCCATTATCTTATGGAGAGACAAAAACAATATACAAATGGACTTGGTAAATCTAATGCTAAATCGGGACAAAACAAATTTTGATGGGGAAGTTTGGGCTTGCCTTGGAATCGTTTACTTAGTCCCCCTCCAACCATAGTCTGAATTGAGCCGTTTTTGCAGAACTCGTATGACAAGCCTCTGATTTGTGCTTAAGCTTAATCAATAATCGATTCTTGAAATAAGTTTCGATGGTATCAATGTAATCAAGATTAATCATTTCGCTTCTGTTGATGCGAAAAAATTTTGAAGGATCAAGGTTTTTTTCCATTTCACTAATAGCAGCGTTGATCACATGTTTTTTCCCTTTATTATCATAGGCGAGGCAAAAAGATCCACTGGCCTCAATCATTACAATTTCGTGGGTATTTAGCAGTTTCAAGCCATTGTTTTTTCTTATTGTAAATCTCGATTTATACCGTTTATGCTGTCCCTCGACTATAGTGACCAAATCAGAGAGCGTTAATTTTGAAATCTGTACGGTTTCTGTTTTATTAAATAAGCTTTTAAACTTGTGAATGGCTTGTGCAAACTTTTCTTCATCGTAGGGCTTCAGTAAGTAAGCAATCCCATTGGTTTGAAAAGCATTGATCAGATATTGATCATAGGCAGAACAAAAAATAATTGGACAGTTGACTTCTACTTCGTTAAATACATTAAAGGAAGTACCTCCAAGTAATTTTATATCGGAAAAAATCAAATCAAACTGTTCTCTTTGGGTTAATAACTTCCTTGCCTCTTTAACCGACCTTGCCCAACCAACAATTTGCGCTTCTGGCAATTCATGGCCAATAAAAGTGACCAATTTTTCCTTAGCTAAAATTTCATCTTCTAGAATTATTACTTTCATTTTTTAAGCATCTATTTGTTGGAGTAATGGGATGGTCACTCTAAAAAAGCCATTTGATTCGATTTGGATTCCCTGATCCCCCAATAAGCGATATCTGGCACTTAGATTTTTTAAGCCTGTCCCACTACTGTCTTCGGGAATAGTATTAGCCTGAATATTGTTACTAATTATAACTACTTCTTCCCGAATGACAATGGTGGTAATGACCGGTTCTTCAAAAGAAGCCATGTTGTGTTTTATAACATTTTCTAAAATGGTTTGTAATGCACCTGGCGGAATCAACTTGTTATCAATCTCCCCTTTTCTTTCTATTTTAAATTGATAGCTTTTCCCAAAACGATTTTCCAATAAGAATATATAGTCCTGAGCAAAATTTAATTCTTCTTCGAAAAGCACGACATCGTCATCCTTAGTTTTCAACAAATATCGATATAAATTCGAAAGTCTTTGGACATAATCTCTTGCCAAGGATGGATTTGACTGAATCAAAGCATCAACGGAATTGAGGTTATTAAAAAGAAAATGTGGATCTATTTGAGCTTTAAGAATATGCAATTCATTCTTCCTCCTTTCTATCTCTGCCGATTTCAAGTCTAGTTGCGTATCGAAGTACTTCTTCCCTAAGAAAATAGCCAACAATAATCCTACATTTTGAAAAGAAACAAACAAAGCGTATACGGTTAAGTAAGTAAATGAGGTATGGGCTAAACTATCTTTTCGGCCAAGCTTCGCGTCTAAGAACTGGTGTAAATAGATTTCGAAAAAACCAAAGATCACAAACAGTAAAACCACGATAAAAAGTATGGTCACAATTCTTTGTTCGGGCAAAAACCTTGGAAAAACGTAAAATACAATTATACTAAACAAAGTAATACTTAAGCAAAAGTAGATAAATACGTTTAAAGTGGCTTCCGCAAAACCGGCATTAAGGACATCCTCAAACATGAATCCCACAGGAAGGGCGAAGCAATAATAAATTAAGAGCAGGTACTTGTCACTTTTGTTGATACTTATTTTCATTACTTCTTTTTTGGCGGTTGGGACTTACCTTTCTACTACACTTTCTGAAGCATTATTTTTTGCACAATCTTTCATTATATAATCAAATGCTTCATCCATATTTCCAAGGTAACCTTTTTCAAAAGAAGGATATACAGCAACGTGAGGATACAATGCTTTTTCCGCGTTCTTTGTGGTATCGGGGCGTTCCATATAACCAATGGACAAAGACACTATTCTCTTTGTTTTAGGTAGTTTAGTCATGGAAAAGCAGGTCTGGGTAGTAGGTTGATTTCCAGTGGGTGTCCCAACAAATGTTCCTATTCCATTATCGTAAAGTGTGGTCGCTAAAACTTGACCTGCGCTAAAAGTCTCTTCTCCAATCAAGACATAAATCTTTCCTTTAAATTTGGAGATGGACGAGTCTAATAGATACGGAGAGTTTGGGTTTTCAATGCCATAAAAATAGGGTTCATTGTAAAATTCTTCTGTTTCATTTATCTCTCCTTCTGGCATATTCTTTTGGTATTTTCTTTTATAAATATCGTTAAATATCTGATAATCCTTCTTCATCGACTTTCGATAATAAAGTGAATTATGACCATATTGTGTAAAGCCTTTTATAGCTGTATTTTCGGTTAAGTACCAAATTAATTGCTTACCCAGACGCTCATCTCCTCCAAGGTTTTTCCGCAAATCAATAATAAGGTTTTCTATTGAATCTTCCTCCACTTGTTGAAATAAGGTTTGAAGAACCAAACCAAAATTCATAGCATCTTCCTTTTCCTTTCTAAGTAGTTTTAATACGATCGGTTTGATCAGTGGATTCACATAGTTGTCTATTTCTGCCTTTATAGAAGTATAATCCAAGGAGGTATTCATTTGTAGATAAGCATAGTTATTCGCCGAATCAACTTTCGTAAAAAAGCCATTGTTTTGTTTTTTAGTAAAGGCATAAATCGGCTTTTCTCTTTCAACTTTATACATTTCAACCAGTGGTTTTCTCTCCAAAGAAAGGGACTCCTCTTTGCCTTCTTTCAAGAGTACCAATTCTAAATCTGCCCCCTCATCAATAATACCTGCAGCCTCGAGGTATTTAGGAATCCGGATGTAGTTTCCAAAACTCTTTTGATTCCAAAAATCATTTTCTCCACATTCGATGGTGTTCAATAAAGAATGAACATGCTTAATTGGCTTGCCATTTATGGAAAGTAGGGTCGCTCCAATAAGCAT
The DNA here is from genome assembly GCA_964508085.1 of uncultured Saprospiraceae bacterium. Classification (GTDB taxonomy): domain Bacteria; phylum Bacteroidota; class Bacteroidia; order Chitinophagales; family Saprospiraceae; genus CALGLS01. Next base: position 4,738 of record CAZDTI010000181.1, read on the forward strand.
ACTATCAAGGGAGCGATCAATCGTCTTGACAAGCCATTGATCATGGTCTTTGAATAACAGAAGGTTAAAGCAGTTTTTGTCTTTTATTTCGATGAGGTTGCCACTATGTCCATCTTTTAATAAAGCAATAAACTTTCTGAGGGTTATATCGAATTCATAATCATCTTTAACCAATGTCGCTTGTTTCATAAATTCAGCGCTCACAAAATCGTAGTCCGCAATCTTAGTAGAAAGCCTTGGATACGACTGCCGAATCACTTCAACCATATACAAGGCATCTTTTTCATACTTATTGAAGTTACGATAATCATTAGGCTTAGTATAATCTATCTTTACTGATCTGGCCATAAGATTGGACAAACGAGTTCGCGAACAAGAAGTACACAGGAAGATGGCAAGGCCCAAAACAAATAACAAAGTAACGTTTTTACGGAAGTGGCTGATTCTCTTTTGATTTTTCATTTTTACGTAGTTTAAAAAGGTTAATATTAATTTCTACGTTTCAAATGTATTTACAAAAGCGCTTCCGAACTACTGCTTTATATTGAAGTGGGTGAATTATCAATTAAGTTGGGGGAAAGGAGGGTGGAATTATTTCAATGCCAAGCACTAAGCGTTGTAGAGTACCTAACACAGCCCCCTCTGAGGTATACGACCATAGGAGTTTATCAATCCAAATCTTGAATTTTTCACATAGGTGCCTATCCACCAAACAAGTCTATTCCATAAAAAAAGTTTTGCCGGCTTTCAGCCGGCAAAACATCCATTAAATTAAGTATAGTATGAAAAATTTCAGTACACTTTACGCGATATAATTATACTAGTATCCAGGGTTCTGAGTTAAGTTAGAATTTCTGTCCAGCTCATCTCCAGGTAATGGCATTAAATAGTCATCTGCTGTAAAGGCTGGTTTTTCGCCTTCAAGACCAGAAGCACTATATACCTCAGGTCCCATTTGTCTTCTAGCGATGTCGTACCATCTTTTACATTCAAAAGCCAACTCCAATCTACGTTCTTCCATTACATCAGCAACTGTAACGGTTCCTGAAATGTCTGCAGGAACAGTACTTGCTGGAGTATCTTTCCATGACCCACCAGCTCTTGCTCTTGCTCTTACTTCATTAATGTAAGTAACTGCCTCAGCATTTTTCCCTATCTCTACACCAGCTTCTGCTGCAATTAACAATACTTCTGCATAACGAATCATAGAGTAGTTATGACTGGTTGCTCTAGCATTTCCTCTGGCAAATTCTCCTGGGAAACGAATATATTTTGCAATATATGGTTGGTTTGCTGCGTGCTCGTGACCACTTAAATCAAACTGAGTATAATCTACTGCTTGATCATTAATTGTGGCTTCTTCCTGCATGCTAACAATTCTTCTGTAATCGCCTGCATCCCAGGTTTCATATACCGCAAGAGTAGGTACTGCAACAGACCAACCACCTCCATTTAAAGCATCTCCTCTAATGCCAGTCATTGGTGCTATTTGATCATAAGCATTATTAGGCGCTTCTACATTGTTATAATCTAATGCGAATATTGGTTCTTTTGAACCATCGATTTGATTAGCATCAAATAAAGTCTGGAAATCTGCTTCTAGCTCCAAATCATAAACCGTTTTATTGTCAATCACTTCTTGAGCTTCGTCATAAGCCTTTTGATATTCCCCCATTGTTAAATGGACTAAAGCTAAGTAAGCGCTTGCTGCGGATTTAGCAGGTATAGCTCTGGATGGCTGTGTGTCTGGCAACCAAGTTTTAGCATACTCTAAGTCTGCAATGATCTTTGCATACACCTCTGCAGCTGGAGTTCTACTGATAGAAGCTGCCGCATCAGCATCAATTATGGGTGAGTCAATATAGGGAACGCCTCCAAATTGTCTTACCAAATGGAAATAATAAAACGCTCTTATAAAATGAGCTTGTGCTGTAACTGGATTCTTCTTTTCATCATCTGCAACTACATCTTCCGCTCCTGAAATGGCTAGGTTAGCCGCAGCAATTCCCTGATAAGTTTTAGGCCAAAATTCACTAATCATTCCATTACTAGCCAAGGTCGTCAAATCGTTCATCTCTACTCTTCTTGTTTGGGTAGATTGAAGATTTACCATATCGGAGCGTAACATCAATGCTATAGATAATTTTCTTCCCCAAAACTTTTCATTGATCGCATGTGTAAAAGCACCATCAACTGCTGTTTGTATATCTTCGGGGGTATTAAAGAAACCTTCTGGCGCTAATAAACCTACCGGTTCTTCTTTGAGGTCTGAACAACCTAAGAATGAAATTCCTAGAACTAGGAATAAATATTTTAAATTTTTCATGTTTTTTCTTTTAAAAATGAAAATGGATAAATGAGTAGTTTACACTTTAAAACTTTGAAGAAAAATGAAAAAGTGTAAACTACTTTATTATGATATTTATGCAAAATAAATGTAAAATTAGATTTTACAAATACAATTAAAATCTAACATTAAGGTTAAAACTAAAAGACTTTATAGTTGGATAATTTCCAAAATCAAACCCTTGAACTATGTTGCTCGCTGTATTATTATTACCACTAGCACCGAAGTAGTTTACTTCAGGATCTAGGCCAGAGTAATTTGTGAACGTTAATAAATTCTGAGCACTAATAGACAATCTTAGGGCACCAATACCTACGCCTTCGATAAGGTCTGCAGGAAAGTTATATCCTAAAGCTACGTTCTTTAATCTTATATAACTACCATCTTCTACAAAACGAGAAGATATCTCTCTGTTACTATTATTTCCAACGCGAGGTTGGTCTGTGTTGGTGTTGGAAGTTGTCCAAGCATTGTTGTAGTAATCTTTAGTGGTATTTGAATCTCCGTTATTCAACTGAACATTGGTCATGTTAAAAATTTCTCCACCTTGAGAACCTTGGAAAAAGATATTCAAATCAAAGTTCTTGTAAGAAAAGTGATTAGTAATTCCAAAAGTAAAATCTGGGTTAGGGTTACCAATAGTTGTTCTATCGTCTTCTGTAATAACGCCATCAAGAACACCGTCTTCATCAGGAAGATCCGCAAACAATGGATCACCTGCTACTCCTCCTTCTATTGTTGCTGTACCTGCTGGCAAATCACCTCCCTGGTAAACTCCTGCATAGTCATAACCCCAAAAAAGACCAACTTCTTCCCCTTCTCTTAAAACGTAACTTCTATCGTGACTAAAATAACTTGGAGCAGCATTACCATATAAATCCGCATCGTTTATTAAGGCGACTACTTCGTTCTTGTTTACTGATATGTTAAAATCGGTACCCCATCTAAAATCACTTTTAACTACATTTTTCGTGTTTAAAGTAATTTCAAATCCTCTGTTGTTAATTTCTCCTAGGTTAGTTAAAATTGCAGGATTCTGGAAACCAAAATATTCAGGTATACCATTGTTTCCTAAAATCACATCTTTAGAATCAATATTATAATAATCAAATGATAGATTAACTCTATTCTCAATTAAACCTAGATCAATACCAAAGTTTGCTTGATAAGAAGTTTCCCATCTTAAATCCGGGTTAGCAGGTTGGTCTGGGGTAATAGCAAATACAGTAGACCCATTACTAGAAGCATAAAGAATTGCAAACCTTGCCAACGATCCGTAAGGAGGAATTGATGGATTACCAGTTGCACCATAACTCAATCTCACTTTTAAGCTAGAAATCGTATTGTTATTCTTTAAGAAGTCTTCATTATGAACTTTCCAACCCAAAGCTGCTGATGGAAAAACGGCATACTTTTCATTCTCTGCAAAATTTGATGCTCCATCTCTTCTTACGGTGGCAGTTATTAAATATTTATCATCAAAATCGTAATTTATTCTACCGAATGCAGATTGGATTTCTACTTCTGATAGAGACGAAGCAGGTTGTAATAAACCTGTAGCTGTTCCTAAATCATGGTAAGAAGATTTATCAGTAAGGAAACCTATACCCGCTGCTGAAGATGCTTGTGTATTAGTTTTTTGATAAGAATACCCTCCTAATAAAGTCAAATTACCTCTTCCTATATTTTTATTATAGGTTAAGTAATTCTCACTCAAAATAGTTGTTTGGTTAGCGTTTGTAATTCTAGCTCTTCCATCTACAGCGGATGCTGTAATTTCTAATGTTGATGGTTGATAAATTCCTCTAGTCATATTTTCACTGCCATAACCAAAGGTTGTTTTAAAAGTTAGGTTTTCGATAATATCATAACTTAAATAAACATTCGATCTAAAGTTATCCGTTTTAGTTTCGTCCACTCTTTCTGTAGCAACCGCGTATGGATTATCTACTTCATCTCCAATAGCATCATTTGTAGTAAAGTTACCATCTTCATCTTTTATTGGCTTATCTGGTGCAAACCTCATCGCTAGAGAAACCACATCATCTCCACCTACAGTAACCGAACCATCTGATTGAGTTGTAACTCCATCTTTAGAACCTCTACTTCCGAAAAGGTTCGCCCCTAACTTTAATTTATCCGTCGCTTGTACGTCTACGTTGGTTAAAAATGTTCCTCTTTTGAAGCCAGAATTAACGAGAATTCCTTTTTGATCAAAATAATTACCAGAAGCATAATAGTTTACCTTATCGGTTCCCCCTGAAAAAGAAACTTGATGATTCTGTGTATTACCAGATCTGTAAATCTCGTCTTGCCAATCTGTATCCGCAGTTCCTTGTGGGTAAGGAGTTGTATTGTCATTGTTAGCTCTGATCTGATTTTGATAATCCGTAAACTCTCTCGCATCCAGCAAGTCAAGTTTATTAGCGGTATTTTGAACAGAATAAGTAGAATTTAATTCAACAGCTATTTTACCTGACTTACCTTTCTTGGTAGTCACTAATACAACACCGTTTGAACCTCTAGAACCATAGATCGCTGTTGCTGATGCATCCTTTAATACCTCCATAGATTCGATATCATTGGCTTGTGGCATAGTTGCTCCTACAAACCCGTCAACAACAATTAGTGGAGAACTACTTGCACCAATAGAAGTGTTTCCTCTAATTTTTATACCGATAGGTGCTCCTGGCTCCCCACCATTATTAGACTGAACAACAACACCAGCTGCACGTCCTTGAAGTGCTTGCGCTGCATCTAAGACAGGGAAGGCAGTTAATTCTTCAGAATTTATTGAAGAAACGGATCCAGTAAGGTCAGACTTTTTTCGTGATCCATAACCGATAACGACCACTTCATCTATCAGCGCCGAATTAGTCGCCATAGCTATATTAATAACAGAACGGTTATCTATAGCCACTTCCTGTGTTACCATCCCTGTATAGCTAAAAACTAATACAGAATTGGGGTCTACGTTTATTTTATAATTTCCGTTAATGTCTGAAACAGTACCAACACTTGTTCCTTTAGCTAAAACGGTAACCCCAATAAGGGCTTCTCCTGTTCTGTCATCTGTGACTTGACCTGTCACTTCTATTGCTTGTATTTTTTCTTCAACTAAATTTGTTGAAAGATCACTTGCATGCAAAGGTTGGAAGCCTAAGAATAGTAACATCACTAAAAAAAGGCTCATTTTGCAACAGTGTTGTTGAAAATGTAAATGAATTGATTTTATAATTAAATGTATTGATTTGAAAAGTTAAACGGCATAATTAATAAGATCTTAAGCATAGGAAGTCTGTTTAATTTGGGCGGACCAAATTATTAGTGACAGCTTCTAGACGTGGAAGCGATATATTTTCTATTTAGTTAAGATTCGCTTTTAAAAGCGACCAATACGAATGGACTAATTTGGATTAATCCAACATTCAAAAATGTTAACTGATATTGATTTTTATAGCGGACATGGTGGTTGTGTTTTTTTTAAAATGGTTTTGCTTGAGCCATGTGAAAATTGGTTGACCAAAATATTGGTTGACCAAATAATTGGTTGACCAAAATTACTATAATAATTTTATTTACCAAATATTTTTATCGAATGTTTAATATTATATACATAATTCAATCAAAAATTAAACAATAGGGCAAATTAGAACCTATTTGTAAGCGGGAACTGTAATGTAATAGTTAGATATTTAGGAATGATTTTCAAGGCAAGGAGCTGCCTTAACGATGGATGGTACAAACTGACGATAAAGAGTTGCGACAGTTTTGCTTATGTAAATAGATGGTTCGTTTTATCATGACCGAAGTGCGATCACGGTTATTTAGCTTATATTTTCATGGCCATTCGACTTGATAAGGTGTCTCAGCATTACGAAATGATGAGACACCCTACCCCGTTCGCGGAGAGATCAAAGATTCGAAACAAAAAAGACAGCCAGCATCATTTCTTAGGCGCTACACCTGGCCCAACAGTCGCTGCTCTAAACCACACTTCTGTATAGTCTCCATTTTCATATTGCTTAGCGATATCGCCACCATAGGTTTCTGCACCTGCGCACCAAACCATATTTTTCTCAGGAGCCTTCCCATTGGTTTGGTTGTAAGCACCTTGTTTGAAATAACCCAATTCTCCTTTATAGGCCGTGGCTTTTTCTGTTCCATCTTGTCCGATAGGCACAAATAATTTTTTGACTTGTTCTGGCATGTCTGAGGGTTTTGCATATTCAGACTTAATCAAATTTTTAGTAAATGTTTTGGTTTCATGACCATCACTTTTGAAGGTGAGGTACATGATGCCCTTGTATACATTTACTTCATAACTGAACTCCTCTCCCAATGCTATCCCATCTGTAGGTTCCGCAGGATAGTCCTCTTTGCTTTTTCCAATGACAGACATATCATTTCCCCAAACAGCAGAAGAAAAATCCCACCTTCCAGAATTATCATCGCCAGCAGTATTGATTTCATAATTCCAGAATACGGAGCCTTTACTTTGCCCGGGGAATTTCTTATAAAATATTTTTAAAGGTTCATTTTCATGGCCCTCACCACCATGAATCTGCCCTACTACTGTAGAGTAAGATGCCGCAACTCTGGCATCACCGGAAGTAGAAACTTGCATGACCTTACAGATGCCGGTTAGCCTACCTCCTTGCTCTGGTGTCCATTCTCTTTTTTCGTGTAACTCTGTTCTCGTGTTACTGGAATTTTTTGAAGTGACTCCAGAATTTGGCGTTTTATAAACGACCCAACGCCTTGTACCATCAATTACGGTATAGAAAAAATCTTTGTGTTCAAACTTTGTGATATCGTCTATATGCTTTCCATTCCCCATTAGCATTTTAAATTTATCCATAAAGGGAATGACCTCGTTTGGATAAACTGTTTTCTTACTTAAACCATCATTAGCTGCGAAGTACCCTTCATTCGATATAGCGTCATCGCTGACATAGATAGATCCTGATTTAAACCAAACTTCAGCGTAATTTCCGTCTGCATATTGTTTCTGAATATCACCACCATGTGTTTCGGCACCATTACACCAGACATTATTTACTTTAGGATCTTTTCCATTGGTTTGATTGTAAGAACCTAGTTTAAAAAAGAGCCCTTCATCGGCGTAAGCATTTTCTCGCTCTACCCCATCTTGGCCTATAGGGACGAATAATTTCTCGACTTGTGCTGGCATATCTGATCGTTTTGTATATTCAGACTTGATCAAATTTTTAGTGAATGTCTTAGTCTCGTGGCCCTTGCTAGTAAACTTGAGGTGCATGATGCCTTCCTTAATTTCTACTTCATACGTCAACTCTTCCCCCAAGGCAATCCCATCTTCTGGTTCAGGTGGGTAGCTGTTTTCTTCAGTCCCAACATCAGAAAAGTCATAGCCCCAAATCGGATAGGAATAATCCCATCTTCCAGAATTATCATCGCCTGCGGTATTGATTTCATAATTCCAGAATACCGAACCTTTGGTGTGCCCAGGGAATTTCTTGTAAAATAATTTAAATGGCTCGTTTTCATGTCCATCTGCGCTATGGATTTGCCCAATGACCACAGAGTAGGTAGCTGCCACCCGCGCGTCGCCTGTAGTTGAAACGTTCATAACTTTGACTGTAGCTTCCAGTTTAGCGTCTGTCATAGGAGACCATTTTTTTAACTGAGCCAATTCCGTTCTTGTATTATTTGACGTGCCATGGGTATTTCCCGCATTAGGTGTTTTGTAAACTACCCAGTCCCTTTTGCCATCATTTGTCGTATAGAAGAAATCTTTATGCTCAAAATTGTTTGCAATACCTGCATTTGAACCATCGCCTAGAATCAATTTCCAATTATCGAAAAATGGAATTACATCACTTGGATAAACAGTGTTTTTTGCGTTTGCTTCTTCTTTAATAGGCCCAGACTTAGTAGCAGTATCAACACAGCTGTTTAATAGCACTGCAATAACGATAGTTGATAGTATTTGAATAATTGATTTAGAACTTTTGATCCTCATTTTACTTCTTATTTTATAGTTTAAAATTGATTCTTAGTCATTATTTTATGTTCAATTTGCTGCTTCAACCACTTTTATAAAACTTCTTCCTCTTAAGTACAACTTCAACAAAGAACATAACTTTACCAGTAGATACTTTTGCAGAAATCTCTGGTTTCTTTGGGCAAATATAGCTTTTTACAAATTGGTTAACCAATTTGTAAAATTATATTAACAAAAGAGGCTCCTGAAAAAAGTTTCAGTAATCAAGATTACAAGCCGTAAATTATTGACCGTTAAATCAAAAGAGGAAGGTTAAATAAATGGTGTCCAAGTTAAAAATGTAAAACATACTAGATTGATATTGAGCGATTTGCGTAATTAGCAAGAGAGATAAGTCTTAATTTTCACTAACTCCATTATGATCATTCAAAAAGAAAACCACCTACTCCATTTACTTGGAACAGGTGGTTTCCTTTTTTTATTTATGCTAAATAACGATATAACTACTTTTGAGATGACCATTTATTTGTTATTGGATTAAATCCACAATCCTCCATTTTAATCCATTTTCCATTCTGTTTTTTTAAATCACTATTAAAGAAACAAACGTAGCGATACTGGCATGATTTACATTTTTCGATTTGATCATTAGATATAGTCCATTTTTCTCGAAATTTTTCAGACTTAACTATCGGTATCAGGTCATCTTTCAAGACATTACCATAAAAAGCATCATGTGCCGGGTAATTTTTTATGTTTCCTTGCCAATCAATACTTATTTTTCTGTTCAGTGCAATATTATATATTTGAGACTCACTAAATGTTCTAATATCCAAAACAAAATTATTTAAGTTTACGACATCCTTTTCTCCAAATGTAATTTTTTGCTTAGAGAAGAATATTTTCGCATGGTTTTTTATTGCTGATGATAAATGGCTAATAGATTTTTGCCGAACCCCAGAGATTACTAATAGCTGAACTCTGGGAATTTCAACAATATCTAGGAGTTCATCATTTGAAAAACCGGACTCATGAATGTAAAGCTCGATGGATTTAATCCTACTCAGTTTTGCATGACTAATCACTTTTGAAATCTCATTAAAAGAACTTTTATTTAAAAATCTAAATTGGATCGCTGCACAACCCAATTCATCTAATTGTTGCATTACTGATTTTATGTCATAAATTTTCAGATTTTTAACCTCTAAAATTGCAGTTTGAATTTCAAGAGGACTATCCCATATCAAGTTCAACTTCGGAAAAGCATCAGGTTCTTTGGTAAAAAAACCAAGTCCCAGCTCTACAAACTGATTGAGATAAGCATCTAGTCCTTCATCATATTGATGTTGATTTTGTTTTTTTATTTCCCCAATAGAAAAATCATACGTTTTGTCGAGAAGGTCGAATAGCAAAGAAGGTATTTCATAGATGTTTTTACGATCTAAATCAACCAATATGGCGCCCAGAGATCCTTTAACTATGTTGCAAGAGCTATATAGTCTAAAGTAGAGGTTTAATTCACTCATTAATCAAATCTTTTTCATCTAATATAAAAGCAATAGGTTTATAGAAACCTCCCACTCCGTATAAACTTGTTTGATGAAAGTAGCTTTCAGCAACTTCTACAAAATCAGCACTTCTATCTGCCTTGATAGAACGTACTAGATGAAAGCCAATTGGGATCGGCTTTCGCACCTCTTTTTTCATCAAAGAAAAAAGGAGATTTGAATCACTATAGCTCTTATTTTTCTTCATCTTTACAAAGGAATTCCGCAATTACTTTATTCAAATAGTAGTTGCAAGGGTAAGAAGTCATCCCAAACTGGCCTGACGGATTAAGTTCTAAAAATACGAATCTACCTTCTTTCGTTTTTACTAAATCTAAAGAAGCAGTATTGAGATTCATTGCTTGCATTAAATTATCAATTTTTTTTTTCTATTTCTTTATTTAATTGGTAAACCGTTCTTCTATTTGATAGGCCATTTATATTTCTTCTGGAATCTAATTGAGTTTCTTTATTTGCTTGGGAAAAGATAGCCATAGAGTAGCATTTTCCATCCAAGTAAAATGTTCTTATTTCGTAGGATTTCTCTAATTTTTCTTGAAATAATGACATCCCAAATTCTGTGGGGAGCCCTTTTATAAGATCTAGAGTAATTTCTTCAGTATAGTTAGAAAAACCTTTTTCTTCTTTGTATCCACTAGTGAACATTAAATGATCAGTAATAGATTTATTAATGACACCCTGTGGGCACATTTCATAAAATTTTAATAACGAGTCTTTGTTTTTAGTAACCAATGAGGTCGGTATATCCAAACCCGCCTCTTTAGCTTTTTGAAGTACTAATATTTTATTTTCTGAAATTTCAAAGAAGCGAGAAAGAATACGCTTAGATGTGTGCTTTTTATAATGATAGTCGTGTAGAATTTTCGACTCTTCATAAATGACTTGGTTAAAATAAGGTAATTGTTCTTTAAAAGACGGATCAGCAATATCCTCTTCAACTATAGGCCCCTGTATAGCTACCTGATCCCATTTCCTAAACCATATTGAAGCATATTTTTCCTTAGATAGAGACGGAGTCTTATCATTTATGTTTATATCCTTTGTCTCTATTGGTTCCTTGTTTGAGTTATATCGTATGACGCCCCCCTGTTCCAGTCTATGAATCCACTCCATTACTTCGTCTGTAGAATAGTCGAACGGGTGAGAATAAATAAGATGAGGTAAATCTGCCATTCATATTTTTTGCTATATATTTTTTTAAGTAAGAACGTGATCCTTTATTCTAAAAAATCACGTTCTTAGATTCTTCACCTAATTAATGTTAATCAATTACCTCTTATTGGAGGATTTGTATTAAGCCCTCCTTTAATAGAAATTAACATACCACTATCAATTGGCTTTAAATTACTCTTCTTCTTGAAATCATCCAGAGTGGATTCACTAGAATTTTTAAGTTTCAAACCTTTTAGTCGAAACTGCTTTAACAATTTATCAGTTTTCATATTTTTATGATTTAGTGTTAACAAAAATAAATATCATACTACATATATAAGAGAACATTTACAAAAGGTTGGTGAAAAAATATGGCTGTCGAGAAAACAAGAAGCCATTTAATCATAATCAATTACCTCTTATCGGAGGATATATAATACCCCCTTTAATAGAAGTTAACATACCACTATCAATTGGCTTTAAATTATTCTTCTTCTTGAAATCGTCCAGAGAAGATTCATTAGAATTTTTAAGTTTCAAACCTTTTAGTCGAAACTGCTTTAATAACTTATCAGTTTTCATATTATTATGATTTAGTTTTAACAAAAATAAATATCATCCTAAATATATAGAGAACATTTACAAAGGGTTGGTGAAAAAATATGGCTGTCTAGAAAACAAGAAGCCATTTAATCATAATCAATTACCTCTTATCGGAGGAGGTATATTACTACCCCCTTTAATAGAAGTTAACATACCACTATCAATTGGCTTTAAATTATTCTTCTTCTTGAAATCATCCAGAGAGGATCCACTAGAATTTTTAAGTTTCAAACCTTTTAAGCAATGTAGAAAAAGTAATTCGGTAAAACGAGAGTTTCGTATATTTGGAT
>CAZDTI010000182.1:0-16615 GCA_964508085.1 uncultured Saprospiraceae bacterium
ATCTTATCAAACCAAATGCTATAATTTGCACCAATACTTAGATATGATTTTTTGCTTAAGAAAACATTCACTCCGCCTTCAGTAAAATAAGTTTCTAAAGGAACTTCCGCCTCCTTTCGTGTTTCTGCATAAGCATTTTCATCTGTATCTTTGCCTTGGAATAGCTGTTGAGTGAGACCAAATCCTGATGTTAAATATACTTGTAAATTTCGTTTTTTGGACTGTGGGATCACCATCAAATTAGCAGGTACTTTCACTGAAGGGATCTCCAATTCTTCTAAGGGCTTACTAAATAATAAGAGTGCTTCTTTTGCTTTTGTAATTTCTAATTCCTCTGATACAATAGTACTTTCAAGGGACTCCAACTTACCTTCATTCGAATTTGTACTTGTAATATCAGACAGTGAAGGTGGATTAAGCGTTTTTGCAATACTATTGTTGAAATCAATAATACTATTATTAATTTCATTTAACTTTTCATCTTTTAACTGCGATCCTTTCGAATTAACAGGAATTAGTTTTGCACTACTGGTATTCCTTGAATCGTCTATATTTTCAACATCCTTTTTCAAATTTGCTGTTGCTGATTTTTCTAATTTCGTTTTTCCTACTCTTCCATCAACGTCAATATTAGCTTCCTCTAATTCACTTAAGGAAGGCGAAATCGAATGATCTATGCCTAATTCAGAAATGGGATCATCTACAAGGTCATTAGGAGAATGACTTTGTAGGTGATATAACCCAGCAGAGAAAGAAAAGGCGACTAAAAGAAAGCTCATCCAAAAAAAGATCCACCTCCTCTTCTTTTTCTTTTTTTGCTGCCGCTTCTTTACTCCAGACCATTCCATATCCAAATCAATATTAGATTCATATTGATTTAATCTATCTCCTATGTTTTCAAAACCGCTTTTTTTCATTTTTAAAATATTTAAGTCTTAGGATTAATAGTTTTCCTTTTTTCTGTTTAATCCACCAACAATAGAATTATTTAGTTTTTTTCGAAGCATTTTCTTCGCTTTAAAAAGTTGAGACTTTGAGGTTTGCACACTAATTCCTAAAATCGATGCTATTTCTTTATGCGCATAGCCTTCTACTACAAAGAAGTTGAAAACAGTTCGGTAGCCGTTGGGTAGTTCCTTTATTTTTTCCAACAATAGTTCTTCAGAAAAATTTTGGGCATCAAAATCTTCATCACCCGAAGCATCTACAAGATGAAAATGATGATCATCAATCTCTTGAAAAACCATTTTACGTTTTCTGATTATGTTTAAAGCAGTGTTAATAGCTATTCTTTTCATCCAGGCTTCGATACTTCCTAAGCTCGAATCGAACTTTGCTATATTTTCGAAAATCAAAACAAATGACTCTTGAAGTATATCAGAAGCACCATAGCCTTGGTATTCATAGCGTCTGCAAACCGTCATGATTAAGGGAGCGTATTTTTTGAATAATACCTCCTGACAACTTGCGTCCCCCTTGCAGCATCCCGCAATGATTTCCTCTATGTTTTTTTGGTTATCTTGATAAAAACGCAAGTTGATTATTTTCATGAAAATTCAAATTTAATCAGAGCATACTTTCGGAGTTACTATTATTAATGCCTATCAAGTGTTGAATTAATTAGATTATAATGAGAATGGATTAAGGATTTAGGGTTATTCGCTCAGACCCGAAAAAATAGCTTATTTACGTTTGAAGAAATAATCTTAAATCCTTAATCCTTAATCAAAAAAAACTAATTGTATTGTTTTGAACACTCTTATTTGATATTTAGCATTTCAACTCCTCATTTGCATTCTTAATTAATATTAACTAAAAATTCTCCTGACACACTGATTGGAGTCCCATCAGGATCAATTATTTCCCCTGAAATTTCCACTTTTGCATTAGTAGCTGTCACGTCGGAAAATATATAGGTCATATCTGTTGCATCATAATAAATAAAATAATCATAAATATCGGGTACTGTATTTGGATCAGAACCTGCATCTTGCCAAGCTTGAAGTGTATCAATCCCTTCTTGAGTAACCCATGACGCCGGAAAATTTATATCCCCATAATAGGTCTCTTCTTGAAGCGCTGTCTCCGTAGGGCTATTGGGAGGAATACTGAACCAACCACAGTTCCCATGGCTAATTCCGGGAATAGAAATATCCAGATCGAGCTGATAATCATATACTAAGTTACTGCCTGATATAGTCCATGTGTACAAATTGGCCTCTTTCACTTTTTGAGTATCAAGTCCTATTCTGTATACCCCAGCACTGAGGGTGTCTTCTAGGACGACAATCTCCGGTTCTATTTCTTCAACAACCGTATTGCTTTCTTTTGTACAAGAAACTCCCATAATTGATAGCAATAGTATGGCCGATAAAAATTTAATTAACTTCATAATAATTTATTTTGAATATAAGTATCGTAGAATTAGGTAATTCTCACATAAGATACATGAACTATAAACACTTTTTTTACAAAGGTTGCCTGAGTTTCATTTTTTCTTCAAAAAAATACTACATTCGTCTGATTAAAACATTTAAAACAATAAAATTACAAAGCATGAAACTGAATTTTAATTTATTAGGACTCCTCTTTATCGGTTGCCTATGTATTCTTAGCTGCGGAAAAGACGAAGAGGAAGATGAAATAAGCCCAACCATCGAATGTGGCAACTTTACTTGTGAAAACGGGAGCACCTGTGTAGATGGTGTTTGCGACTGTCCAGTCGGTTATTCTGGCAACTCCTGCGAAACCAGATTGGATCCAACTAACGTAAAATTAACAGGAGTCCTTGTCAAAGACTTTCCAGTGTCTGACCCTTTTGGGACCGCCTGGGATGATGACGGAAAGGCCGATCTCACTTTTGCAATCTACGAAGAAACAGATCTTTTATATGCACATACGGAAATAGCAACAGATGCCGATCCTAACGACGATCATGGCTTCACCGTTACGACTTTTACCTTCGTCGATCCGAATACAAACTATATTATCCGTCTATTGGACAGCGACGGAGCTGGTGCTGATGAAATGTCCAGCTACACCTTCAAACCAGTGCTACCTATTGGCACTAGCGGTATTCTTAGTTTAACTGGCGGCAGTTCTCAGATTGATCTAACACTAGAATATATTTACTAAACTTTTTGGAAAACAATGAAGGGTGGACAGCTTACGATCGCAAGTGCTGTTCAGCCCTCCACTAGCTGCCTATAGCTAACTACACCATGCTGAACAGTTACTAAGGGAATACATTTTCATACAATGCTACGTCTATTGGAGCTGTTACTAGTCATTTTTTCAATCTAACAGATGAAGTGCTCAAATAGATTTGAGGTTAAAATCCGTATATTAGCATTAGAATATAACCATTGAACAAGCGCACCCTTCCATAAAACGCCAACCATGGGATTTGACGTAACATTACATCCTTTTAAGCGAAAGGAATTCAAATACTTTATAGAAGATGTTGTTGAACAGCCTCAACTGATCGATTCCCGCGTGGCAGCCATTCATCATAAAGAGGAAGAACGAGCCTTTTTAGCCAGCTCAATTTATGAACGTATATCTCATTTCAAAACGGACGTTCTTGAGGAAACCGCACATGTTGAAAAAACCATTGGACTAGCAACGGCTGGGATCTTAGGTTATTTACAACCGTATTGGTATTTGCGAAACGGATTATTATCCAAATTGATGACCTCTACTGTGTTTGCAAGCTTCACCGCTAATCTCTCTTCCATTGTTGCTGAATCACAAAAGCCTTTTTTTGATTCTGAGAGTGGAGTTATAGAAAATTTTTCTTCTGGTGTATACTTACCCTTTGATAATATTGAAAAACTGAAGACGGAATTAGCGGATGTAGAATTTAAAACGCTTGTAACAGAAACCATTGGTTCGGAGAATATAGAAGTCTTGAAGAACTGCTTGGATTATTGTATTTCCAATGAACTGGATCTTTTAGAGGCAACAGATTTATGTGTACCATTCACAGGAGAGTCTTCTACTTTCGCCCCAAATATGAAGGCGATTCATTTGAAGAACATTTCTGATTTTAAAAATTATTCGGAAAAAAGGAAAGTGGAGAATTATGAAGGGGCAGCTGCCATAAATACTATTGATAAAACTTGGTGGAATAACCTAAATCAAACCTGGAGAGAAAGCATAAGAATTGCTTACCAAGTCCAAGTGACTCCCAATTTTGAAACTTATTCTTTACGGAATGACCATGTGGCCGCTAAGTTCGCAGAAGAGACGCTTGACTTGTCAGGAATTGAAGATGTAACGTCAATTAATGTACAAATTCTCAGTAGAGAAAATCATCCCTCCACTTTAGCTCCTTTGCTCAATTTACCAAAGGTCAAGGCATTGGGCTTGCGAAGTTTTAGTGGACATCCTTTTGATTTAAAACGAGTTTTAGCATTTCGGGAGTTGGATGAACTGCACCTTTGTAATCTTTCTGTCCAACATTTTTTATCCTTACAAGAACTTGAACATTTAAGCTATTTAGACATTGAGTCCATCGGAGTGAAAGCTTCGGTCTTAAAGAAAGTAGCCCTTTTCCCAAGTCTTAAAAGTATGTTTCTCAGTACTTACCGCTCTGTCAGTTTTTTACAAGGCAATGAACAGATCGAAGCATTAACAGTGGGCTATACCAAAGGCTTAAAAAACTTACCGAATTTAAAGCGATTGAATTTATTTCCTAAAGAGGCAAGTCCCAAAATCATTGATTGTCCCAATATCGAGTTCATCAATTGTTGTTATGCACGTAGAATGACCAATTTATCTTCTTTTACACATTTAGAAAAATTAAAAACACTCGCTATTCGCTCTTCAGGTACCGCTGTTGATTTGGGTCTACTTGTTGAAATGCCTACCATCGAAAACTTCTTTGTTGATGATAG
Source organism: uncultured Saprospiraceae bacterium (assembly GCA_964508085.1). Classification (GTDB taxonomy): domain Bacteria; phylum Bacteroidota; class Bacteroidia; order Chitinophagales; family Saprospiraceae; genus CALGLS01. Next base: position 4,899 of record CAZDTI010000182.1, read on the forward strand.
AACCAGACTCGAGACTATTCCTACGCCTATTAAGAATGTCAATTGTATTTATGTCTTAAATAAGAAAGAAATAGACGAACCGACGAACGCTTTGATTAAAGAAAAATTTCCTAATGCGGAGATACATAAATTCAAACACCCAGGATACAAATAACAACAGAAAATGAACTGATCATTCCAGGCTGTTTATATTACTACCAACCATCGCCATCCAACAAATCACCCAATCCGCCCAAAACACTTCCTTCTCCTGTTGATTTTCGACCATAGTTTTTAGAACTTCTCAAGACTCGGTCAGCCAATCGACTAAATGGTAGGGATTGAATCCAAACCTTACCTGGTCCTTCCAGACGTGCATAATAAATACCCTCACCTCCAAAGATCATATTCTTCACTCCTTTAACCATTTCAATATCATAATCTACGTCACGGGTAAATCCAACAAGACAGCCTGTATCAACATGGAGAACCTCTCCAATTACTAAATCTCGTTCTACAACCGTACCACCTGCGTGTAAAAAAGCCATACCATCTCCTTCGATTTTTTGCATGATAAAACCCTCCCCACCAAAGAAACCTCGACCCAATTTTTTGGAAAACTCAATACCTACTTCTGCTCCTTTTGCAGCACAGAGGAAGGCATCTTTTTGGCAAATAATTTTCCCCTCCAATGCATAAAGATCTAATGGAATAATTCGACCGGGATAAGGGGAGGCAAAAGAGACTTTGCGTTTTCCACTCCCGCCATGTGTAAAAGCCGTTAAAAACAAGCTCTCGCCTGTAACCAGTCGCTTACCAGCAGAAAGTACTTTGCCCCATAATCCTTTGTCAGCGTCTCGTTGGCTTCCATCCCCGAAGATGGTGGTCATTTCAATTTCGCGATCTTTCATCATCAAACTACCAGATTCCGCCACAACGGTTTCAAAGGGATCCAATTCGATTTCTACAAATTGCATTTCTTCTCCGAAAATTTCATAATCAATTTCGTGTGCATTCATGTTGTTGTTTTTTGTGCGTAAATTACTTTGGTTTAAAAGTAAGATTCCTATGCTTTAAATAAAATCTTTTTTCGACAAAACACACAAAAAACTAAACTAGATTCTAATTGCTTTTAAGTTAGAACTGTATTCCTAGGTCCTTGATCTTACATCCTGCCCTACTCCTCTTTTCACAGATGTCAAATTGCAAAAATTTAGAACACCTGAATCGAAAGCTTCACCTGGCAACTTATATTGCCAGGTGATAGGCCTTCGTTTACATCATATATCTAATAATAACCAACAATTTAATCCTAAGCACATTTTTTTAATCCGCTCTTTTCTAAAACTTCATTTAGTTGTACTCCTAAAAATCTAGCGATTTCGAACATCCCTTGCTTTTCATTTCCAAATAGTTCTTCCGCCTTTGAATTGTAATTTGTGTTTGTATTCACATCATAAACCCATCGAACTCCCGCTTCATCTTTCGCATATTCCAAAGCACCAACGCCAATATCATTGGCTTTAAGAAATTGTTGGTAATTGGCCAAATCATCATTCTCATAGTCTTCCAAAATGAGAAACTTAGACGCACTCGCGGAGGTTCCAACTGGACAAAAAGCATCCTCAATATTACAAGCATCAGCCGGACACAATTGAAAACCACTACTAGAATCAATACTCACAGCATACAAAAACTCACCTCCTACAAACTCCGCTCTAACAATCCTCCCATCAGCTGGTTGAATGTACTTTTGCACCAACCAAATACCATCCAACGACTCTCCAATTCCATCGTCCTCTATGGTCTTTTTCAAACTTTCCTTAGTCTGAAACAATTGAACTCCGGCTCCTTTACCTCCCCTATTCGGCTTAATAATAAAAGGAAATTGATTCAATTTATCTACCGCTTCCAACAATAAATTTACATCATTAGCAATTACCGTTTCAGGATGTTTAATCCCAAATTCTTGTAAAGCAAAGTACTGCTCTGACTTTCTAACTTCAAGTTGCAAAGCCCTCCTTCCATTAATCACTTTCCGCCCATGACGCTGCAGCCAAGCCAGTACGTTTTCAGTAGCTTCCGGTGCATATCTATGAGACCGAGTATGAGCAGAAGCACTCATCCGATTGTAAAAAACACCTTCAGGAGGAACCTCATTTAAATCCAAGCTTAGTTTATCAATAAACCATTCTTCATATGGCAAATTCAATTTCTTAAAAGCAGTTCTCAATGGGATGACCCAATCTTCGTTTTCGTGAATAACATAAATTTTGTTCATGATAGATTATTTTAAATGATTTTATACAAAATACTAGTACACCTGGATAAGACTCTGGAAGAGTCAAACTCCACCATTTGCCCAGAGCAGCAGCTCTGGGCAAAAAAAAAGAGCCTTCCCGATACGAGAAGACTCTTTTTATATTTTATAAATACAATTGTAGCGCTTATCACATAGGCCTTTCCTTTAGGAATCTTGTTCCCATACAGCAACAACAACAGCAAGAAAAGGAATGTGAATAATTGTACATGTGATTTTTCAATAATTAAGGAAAGCTTTCTATTCCATATAGAAAGTTTCAATTCTAATTAGGCCAAAGATAGGAAGCTTCTGGATAAAGATCAATGGATGAACCAAAAATTACCCTTTACAGGGTACAACGCAACTCCGCTGCCCTTCTTACCGTAAACTCCTTTTAACTACATCTAATCCCTTTTTATCATGCAAAAGTCCCAAGTAATCAGTTTTTGCCTCCTGTTTAGTCTAGCGAATTTATTCGGCCAGAGTGACTACAATATAAAGTTGAAAGCCGGTCATCTCGAGCTTAGTAGAAATACGGCCAATCTTTCTTTTGAAGATAAAGAATATGAAAATTATCAAGCTGATGGTTATTTTTATCTAATCACTCAATTCGATCAAATTCCTACAGAAAAGCAGATAGATGATTTAGAAGAAAGAGGCATTTACCTTCTAAGCTACATACCTAATTATGCTTATATAACTAAAGTACCGATAGAAGCTTTCGAAGATAAAGAATTTTGGAAAACCCATGTTAGGCACCTTTCTCCATATCTTCCTGAGTACAAATTACCTTCAAATCTTTCTGAAGCTCCCGACAATTGTTACCTACAAATTTTGTTTCACGAAACTGTTTCTGACCTAGACGCCCAAAAAATATTGCAAGGAAAGTTTATAAGTTGGGATCGTTCAAATAAGGACGGGCGCTTATTCAAAATTCAGGTTGAAAAATCAACTATTGAAGCTATCGCAGAGATACCTCAGGTGAATTACATTTCAATTACCTCGAAAAACTTTGATCCCTTAATCGAAGAATGTAAGGAAACCGGAAGAGTTGGCCAGGCAAAACATGCCACTGGTTTGAACCTTTCCGGAAATGGAGTAACGCTGAGTGTCGGTGACGGCGGTACCATTTTCGATCATGCGGATTTAAATGATAGAATACAAAATGAAAATAATGTGGATGTAAGTGGACACGGATCACAAACTACAGGAATAATAGCTGCAGAAGGCATTATCGACCCTGCAGCGGCTGGATTTGCTCCGTCCGCAAATATTTATGCTGACTATTTTGGCAATGTAATTACTTCAGACGATACCTACTTCAACAATTTTGGCGTAGTAATTTCTAACAATAGTTATGCAAATGGCATTGTCAGTAACCTCTGTAATGAAGCCGGAGAATATACCTCAGCTTCTGCATCGATAGATGAATCGCTAAGGACTTTAAATGAAGTCGTTCATGTATTCGCTGTTGGAAATGATGGCGCTCAAACTTGTTCTACATTCCCTACAGGTTATGCTACAATTCGAAATGCTTACAACTCTTCTAAGAATGCACTTTGTGTCGGAGCCACAGATTATTTGGACAACATTGCCGGTTATTCTAGCCGTGGTCCTGTGCAGGATGGCCGGTTAAAGCCTGAAATTGTGGCCGTTGGATCCGATGTTTACTCTACTAGAACCGATAATGATTATGCTTCCGGCTCTGGCACCAGTTACTCCTGCCCCTCTGTAGCTGGAGGAATGGCCCTCTTATATGAATATTATAAATCCTTGAACGGTGGAAGTAACCCCAATGGAGACTTAATGAAAGCTGTCATTTCTAATACTGCTCGCGATCTTGGAAATCCCGGCCCTGATTTTATTTATGGTTTTGGTGCAATGGACATTTACCGTGCAACAAAAACGCTGACCGATGGAAACTACCTCATCGGCTCTACAAGCGATGGAATTACTAACAATCATAACATTGTAATTCCGGCAGGGATAAACCAAGTTAAAGTAATGTTATACTGGCACGATGTAGGGGGAGCAGCAGCGGCTAGCCCTGCCCTAGTCAACAATCTGGACCTAACATTAACGGATCCATCAACAATGACTTCTTTGCCTTTGGTTCTTGATCCCAGTCCTGCTAATTGCGCCAATACAGCCACTGAGGGAACAGATGCCCTCAACAATATAGAACAAATAGTAATCGACAATCCAGCAGCGGGTATATATACCGTAAATGTAGCTGGGACTAGTGTTCCGATGGGATCCCAAGATTACGTTATAGTATTTGACCTAATTGAAAATCACCTTGCTTTATCTTCTCCGATGGGTGGCGAATTCTACATTGGCGGTGAAAGTGTCAATATTACTTGGAATGCTGCTGGATTTGATACCAATAGTTTCACCTTAGAATACTCACTCAACAATGGTACAAACTGGACAACCATTTCAAGTAGCATAAGTGGTACTGATCGTAATTATGAATGGACAGTACCAAATACATATACTAACGAAGGACTAATCAGGATTACCTGGAATAGTACTGGATTAGTCAGTAATCAAAGTCTCTCTAATTTTACCATTATGGATGCGCCCTCTAATTTTTCTGCTGTTGCAGAATGTAATTTGCAGGCTACTCTTTCCTGGACAGCTTTGGCCGGAGCTTCCAGTTACGATGTTCTAGAGTATACTGGAGGAACTTGGAGTGTTTTAACAAACACTACTTCTACATCTCACACCACAACTAGTCTAAGTGGCGGAACAACATATTATTATTCTGTCAGAGCCAACACAGCGAGTGGTATAGTCGGCCCCAATGCACTTGGGAAAAAAGTAGTAGCCAAGGGTTCAGCTGGCGGAAGTATTTCCAACTTTCCATATTTGGAGGACTTTGAAGCAACTAATGGAGATTGGGCAACCACTGGAAAAAACAGTACTTGGGCATGGGGTAGTCCGAGTAGCACCCTTATTTCAAGAGCTGCAAAGGGTAGTAAATGTTGGGCTACAAATCTTACAGGGGACTATAACAACGCCGAAAACTCCTATCTCGTTTCTCCTTGCTTTGATTTATCTACAATGACTTCACCCGAATTGACCTTTGCCTTCATCAGAGACATTGAGGATGCTGATGATGGTGGAGGAAATCAATTTTATGATTATGCCAGAGTACAATATTCCACAGATGGAACAAACTGGACCACTTTAGGAAACACAAGTAGTGGACATAATTGGTACAACAATTACATGGGCAACGCTATGTGGGATGATACCAAAGCTTACTGGCACAGCGTCACTTATGGAATTCCAAGTACAGCATCTGAAGTTACTTTCCGTATTGTATTCGATTCTGACGGTTTCACCAGTCAAGAAGGTATTGGAATTGATAATATAATGATTTATGAATCAAAGGAAATCTACAACAGTACAAATACATCCTTGACAGAAAACCTTTCTGGTAATGATTGGATTGATTTCGAATCCGGCGGTCAGCTCGTCCTTTCAATCAATCCAAATGGAAACAACATGGGAAGTACAACGGCCGATGTATATATAAATAGCTCAGCAGTAAGAGATAATGGGACACAATATTATCTGGATAGGAATTGGCACATTTCCCCTACTACTGGTCCAAGTTCTGATGTCTCTGTCCGATTATACTTACTTGATTCAGAAGTAGAAGCATTACGAACTGCATCAGGTTGCGGTAGTTGTACGACTATAACAGATGCATTTATGTCTGGCATAACTAAGTACAGCGGCGCTAATGAAAACGGAGTATTAACAGACAATGAGGCGACGTCTTATGCCTTTTTCGATCCTAGTACCGTTGATTTGATTCCTTACGAGAATGGTTATTACCTTGAATTTGATACCCCCAACTTTTCAGAGTTCTACCTAAATGGCGGAGGAGTTGCCATGAACAGCCCACTTCCAGTTGAACTATTAAACTTTAGCGTTTCTAAAAATAGGGGAACCGCCCTTCTAAAATGGGAAACTGCTTCTGAGTTGAATAGTGCCTATTTTCAAATTCAATTAGCAGAAGGAAGAAATAACCTCCGCGATAATAATTTTAAAAGTATTGGAAGTATTGCAGCCAAAGGGAATTCAGATTTTCTAAATAAGTATGAATTCATTGATCAGGCCCCCAATAAAGTTGGAGAGCGATATTATCGTTTAAAAATAGTAGATCAAGATGGCAGCTACGAATATAGTCCAATTAGATTACTTGATTTTGGAAATGTCTTTTCGGTTTCCATCTATCCAAACCCTTCTTGGGGAGATTTTGATTTTCATGTAAATGTCGAACAAACTTCCACTGGTATTTTGTTAATCTCCAATCAACTTGGACAATTGATTTTTGAGAAACGAATTGAGTTTGAGTCTGGGAAAAACAATTTAACTCGATTTATTACAAACCTAAGACTAGACAATGGCCTATATCATGTGGCACTTCTGTTAAATGGAGAGCAAATAAATGAGAAGTTGTTGATTTTGAAGGAGTAAAATAAGCTTTATTTAGATAATAAGAAGAGACACTTTGGAATAGATATTATTTGATTGTGGTATAATTGTTATACATTTGTTTTAATTCAGAATTTGTACAAAATTTTTCATTAAACTAAAACTACAATTATGCTAAAAAAGTACTCCTTATTTTTATGTCTGCTGCCAATGATGCAGACGCTTTCTGCGCAAATTACTTTGACTACAGCTAACAACCCTGAATTTGGGGAGGAATATATTTACAATTCTAATGATGGTACTACCGTAGATCCGGGAATCGAAGGAGAAAATATTACTTGGGATTTTAGTAATATATCAACCACTTCTAATTCTAGTTCAACGGTCACGGAAGCATCAAATCTACCTAACGGAAGTCTTTTCCCCGATGCAACTTTTGGTTTTCTAGATCCAACTACAGCTAATGAATCTTATTATTATGCCTCAGCTACTGCTCAAGGATTTTATGGCATAGTTTCTAGCTTCCCAATTACTTCTTCTGTTATTTATACAGACCCTCAAGATTGGTTGCGTTACCCTATGACCTATGGTGATAGCTACACAGATACGTTCTCAGGAACTATAGAAACCACTCTTATCGTAAATCGGGGAGGCACAGCAGAAGTAACTGTTGATGGCTATGGTACCTTAATTACTCCGGCTGGTACATTCAACAATGTAGTGAGGGTCTATACTCAAATGGACTATGAAGATGAATTGAGTGGATCGGTTATAGCGACCTATGACGAAGTAAGATATATGTGGTTTGATGTAGAATCTGGTGTTCCACTAATGCTTTATTCGGATCTGTCTTCCTCTTTGGGAACAAGTGTTCTTTCTGCTTCTTATTTAGAAGCCACTCCAGTTTCAACTTCCTCTCCTTTAGCGAAAGAAATTGACCTCTCTGTTTTCCCGAACCCTACTGCAGATTTAATTACAATTGACTACACCTTATCGGAAAACACCCTAACAACAGTCTCTGTAACCAACTTGTTAGGGAAAGAAATCATTCTGGTAAGTGACGAAAAACAAATTGCAGGAACTCATCAATCTTCAATTGATTTAAGTTCCTTTTCTAATGGCACCTATTTCGTAAAAGTAATTATTGATGGTCGACTTGCAACTCATAAGGTTTTAGTCCAGAAATAATTACCTTAATTATAGCCATAACATAAAAAAACCGAAGTACAGTTACTGCACTTCGGTTTTGTAATCCTGAATAATGATGATTCCGAAGAATCTTTTTTAAAACGTAAATCGGTTTTAGGCTGGGCCTGACAAGCCCAAGTTATTTAGCATGACTCAACATTTTATTATTTTTGTCAATGCTAATTCATCAAATGTAAAAGTATTATCTTTGTGAATTATTATTGTTATAACAATTCTTTTATTCTTTCATTGCCACTCTGTATTCAGAGCTATCGTGCTGATTTACAGTCCAATAGTTGTAATCTCTCACCATTCTGTCTAAGTTTCTATACAAGAAATCTTTCTTTCCTAATCTACTCGTTAGTGCGGAATAATCAGTGAAAGTTGACATTACTGTTTTTCGGAAATTCTTTTCCTCTACTTTAGTAACCTTTCCTTCAGAATCTCGGATCATGTAGTAATAGCGATACGGTTTTTTCGGATTGTTTCTCACTTCGATGTAGTAACAGAATAAGGCCACAGCCCCATCGACTTCTCGTTCTACAAAAACAGTGGTACTTCCAAAAGGCTTCGCTGGATAATCCACTTTCATTGTTTCATAATGAATCCATCTGTATTCATCGAAACCTAAGTCATCTTGTTCTCTTGCTTCGTAGCCGTAACCAAGGAGATCATTTGGCTTGTACGTCGTCTTTTTAGACTTTCCTTTGGCGTAGAATTGAATCTTCACCTCATTGTCAGTAATTGATCCTACTTTGATTTCGCCTTCGACTCGGCTACCATCTTTCTTTAAAATGTAGGCGGAGACTTTTTCTCCTTTTTGCGATTGTGCGGTAACTACGGTTGTGCATAAACAAACAAGTAGTAATAGTAAAACGTGGTTTTTTCTCATGGTATATTATGGTTTTAGTTCGCTAGTAATGGGGGTATCCTATGGTTGAAAAATAAATTCCGAATCTTTAAAAGTTCCTTTTAATAAATAATAGAGGGAAAAATTATAGAGTCGGGGGATACACTCACTGAACAAAACCATAACTTCGTAAAGAAGTAGATCTGCCAGATTTCAAATTTGTCATAGTTTTTTTGTCTTTGCTTTAACTCGTCTGAAAATCTAACAGATCTAAGCTTCCTACCGGTTAATTATGAGATGACCTCAGTCGCTTTGAGTGCAATATAGACGCAGTGTTTCAAAATAAAGGGAGAAAATTATGGGGATTTGTGACAGGGTATTCGTCACAGTGGAAGGATATTCTACACTTAAAATTGCGAATTTCATGCCATAACGAAGTCTTTTAATTTGTGACCTCCTTACGGAGCATAAAATGCCAAATAAAACTATCTTTGCGAGCAAATTCGGTGCTTTTTGCCAATAAAAAAATGAGTTTTGTTTTTCTTTTATGGATATAACCGAACATTATAGATATACTTTCAATAAAAATGCCAATCAAATTAAACGCAACTTATTTTAAAAAGTATAATATACTCCAATTCATTGTGTCAAATATTTGAAGATAAAATCAACGCTTTCTGAACACTGTACCTATCCTGTTGTTCCTCTTTATATAGTAAAGTTTAGTTTGTTGACCTATTAAATAATGAAAAATGCAAGAAACGGTAAAACCATATAACAAAGAAGAAGGTGGGAAAAAGCAGCAAGTGTCTAAAATGTTTGATAATATTGCACCTTATTATGATTTTTTAAATAGGTTGTTGACACTAAGAATTGACGTATTATGGCGAAAAAAAGCTATTAAGGCACTCGAAGCCAACCAGCCGAAGCGAATTCTTGATGTTGCTACTGGAACCGCTGACGTAGCTATCATGATGGCTAAGCAGTTAAACGTCGACAAAATAATTGGAATGGATATTTCTAAGGAAATGCTAGCGGTTGGTAGAAAAAAGATTTTGAAAAAAGAGCTTTCTGATAAGATAACCTTAGAGCACGGTGATTCCGAGAATCTACCTTACGAAGACAATAGTTTTGACGCTGCTACCGTTGCATTTGGAGTGAGAAATTTCGAAGACCTCAAAAAAGGCCTTTCTGAAATGAAAAGAGTCATTAAGCCAGGTGGACAGCTAGTGGTACTAGAATTTTCAAAGCCAACCATGTTTCCCTTCAAGCAGGGATTCAACTTCTACTTTAAATATATTTTACCCTTAATAGGTCGAATCACTTCGAAAGACCCTAAAGCCTACGATTATTTATATCGATCGGTGCAAGTCTTTCCTGATGGTGACGCTTTTCTGGACATATTACAACAAACAGGATTTAATAATACGAAATGCAAGCAATTGTCACTCGGAATTTGTTCCATTTATACCGCTCAGCCTTAATTATTGCCGCTCTCTGCTTCTTGGTCAGCCAAAGCAGCTTCGCTCAATCATCAAAAGGTAACTATAACTTTCTCGAATTTCAGGCTAAACCCTATTATTTCGGAATCACTTTGGGATACAACTCTAGTGATTTCAAAATTACTCATTCGAAAAACTTCATTAGCAATGACAGTATTGACAATGCCAGTTCCATCACCGGACCTGGTTTTAATCTTGGTATCGTAAGTAACTTAAAGATCGGACAGTATTTCGATTTTCGTTTCCTCCCTACCCTATCTTTCACCGAAAGAAATTTGAATTACATTTACCTGGAAAATGATAGACCAGTCAGTAATAGAAAGGTAGAGTCTGTATTGGTCGAACTTCCATTCCAAGCCAGATATAAATCAGCCCCTTATAATGACATTCGCTTGTTCATGATCATGGGGGTCAAGTACTCCTTTGATGTGGCAAGTGACTCGCGCGCTCGTCAAGCCAATAGCCTTGTAAAAATATCTCCTACTGACTTTGCATTAGAATACGGCGCAGGCATTCAATTCTTCTTCCCATATTTTATCTTCTCTCCAGAAATAAAAATATCCAATGGTTTAGGAAATGTATTGATTTTCAATAAGGAGGTTGAAGAATCAAACGTTTTGGAAAAGATACGTTCCAGGGCTTTAACAATCAGCTTACACTTTGAGGGATAAGAAGGAGATAGTTCGTGTATAGTTTTCCATAGTAGAGACGAACTCCGCCCTAGCAAGCACAATGTTCATTCACAAACGCAATGACTTCCGGAAAAAACTGGTTAAACTCCTCATTATAGGCTTCATAATTCATCAATAAGCTTTTAGGCGCCTCTGAAAAATGAGCACTAAACTTCGCACGTTTCTCCATGTTGTCAAAAACAAAGCTCAAACCACTAATGGTTCCATAAGAAGTGAGCCAGTCCCCTTTTATCATTCCCGGAAGCCGCTTCTGTAGCTTCAAAGGCATATCATCCATTCTTCTTTCCAATATTTCGTAGACATACTTTGTAAAACTAGAAAGTGACTGCCCAGAATACCGTCCCCAATTCTTCACCAGTAAATAGTCATAAAGTATATCGATAACCACAGGGGAATATTTACGATGTACTGCCTGCAAACGATGTGTTCCTTGTCGCACAATCGGATGATTATCCGTATAACTATCGATCTGACGATGCAGGTGAATACCCTTTTGAACTGACTCTGGGTAATTAGCAACTTCTTTGTTACGAATGAAATCAGCGATCATATTGCCAATAAGCAAATCTTCATTATCACAGGATAGATATAGGTGAGCGAGGAAATTCATAGAATTAAAAAGTTAACTGTTCAAATAAAGGATTGATGATTTTTCAAGCTCAACCTCAAGCGCAACTTCAACTTCAATGCACTCAGTTCGTAAGCCACACACGATTACTCGCGTAACAAGGGAATTGAAGTTGAGGTTGAGG
>CAZDTI010000183.1:0-16559 GCA_964508085.1 uncultured Saprospiraceae bacterium
TAGACCGAATTTACATAATTTTTTTTATTAAAACATTTTTGTCCAATTACTTAGTCTCCCTATAAATATGAAAAGATTAATAATTTTAATTTTTGCAGTACTCTCATGTAGTAATTCTTCTTTTGCTCAACAAGAATTTAATAAAGATTCCATACTTGCAATTTGGGAAAACGAACAATTAAGTGAGAGCGTAAGATTAGATGCCATTTCAGAATATTGTTCGTATTTAATTCGGAATGGATTAAGCTATGAGACCTATGAATTTAGTGAACAAATATTACAATTTGAATTAACTAAATCCGATCCCAAATACTATGGATTTTATTTAAAGTTACAAGCTTGGGAGCTTTATGATCGAAGAAATATAGAACAAGGAATTGATTCTACACTTAAGGCTATTCAAGTGTTTGAAAAAGCAAATTTGTTAGTTGAAAAAGCAAATTGCTTAAGCATATTGAGTGATTTTCACTATGTTTCTCACAATTTCAACGAAGCCTTATTAGCTCAACAAAAAGTATTAAATACAATAACTGAAAAGACAGATATAGAATCTTTAAGGTTAAGAGCGCGAGCATATACAAAGATTGGAGAGGTAAATTATCATTTAGACAATTTTGATTTATACTATGAATATTTTAATAAAGGAATAAGCAGCTATAAAAATATTAATAACTCTTTTGGCTTGTTTACAGCGTATTTTGAGTTTGGCAATACATTCGATGAAAAGAAGGATTACATTTCTGCACTTGAATACTATTTGAAGGCAGAAAAAATTACTAGTCCGAATAATCCATCTTATTCCCTTCTACTTTATGATAGATTGGGCACTCTAAATAATGTTTTAAATGAGAAAGAATTATCATTAATGTATCATAAACGAGCTTTGGCTCTCTCTGAAAAAATTGAAAATGATATTTGGACTTATGTCTGTTATTTCAATGTTGCAGTGCGAAATGAAGAACTTGGAAAGTTTGATGAAGCCTTAAAATATTTAAAACTATATGAAGAAAAAGCAATTAGCCAAAATAATATAGAAGAAGAATCTTGGGCTTTAGAATTAATGGGCGATCTAAATTATGCAAAAGGGGAGTATAATAATGCTATTAAATATGCCCAGAAATCACTCGATATCAGAAAAACGCTTGCCTTGAATGATCTATTTTGTAGAAATTCAATTACCATAGGAGAAGCACAAGTTGAATTAAGAAATTACAATCTATCTATCAAGAGTTGTAAAGAAAGTTTGGCTGGATTTATTGACGTTGAGGATGAAGTAGGAATAGAAGAATCATATACATGCCTATACAAATCTTATAAAGCGATTGGTCAAGAAAAATTAGCATTATCATATTTAGAAAAGAAAATAAATCTTGATGATAATAAAAAAGACAAAACAGAATTTGCAAAGCGTTTATTAAAATATGAATTTGATAAACAATTATTGATTGATAGTCTTGCTCAAGTAGAAATAGATAATGAAAAAGAAAAAGAGTATTTAATTGATATTCAACAAAAAAGCAAATCAAGAAACATTGCTTTTGGACTAAGTGGTTTAATCTTTTTATTGGCCATTGGTTTATGGAGTAGGAACAGGCATATCAAAAAGACAAGTTTAGCTTTAAAAGAAAAAAACCTGATCATCCAAGCAGAAAAGGAAAAAGCCAAAGCTTCAGAACAAGCCAAACATCAATTCCTCGCCAACATGAGTCACGAGATCCGCACCCCCATGAATGCTATCAAGGGGATGACGGATATCCTACTCCGACGTGAGCCGCAATCTCAACAACTTTCTTACCTGAGTGCCATTAAAGAATCTTCTAATTCCCTCCTGGTTATCATCAATGACATTTTGGATATGTCAAAAATTGAAGCGGGGAAAATTGATCTGGAAAGCATTCCTTTCTCACTCGAAGAGGTAATTCAGAACGTAAAAATAATCACCCAATTTAAAGCGGAGGAAAAGGGCTTGGAATTGCAAACGAACATAACAGACAATAGTTCTACTTTGGTACAAGGAGACCCAACTAGATTGCATCAGATCTTTTTAAACTTAGTTGGTAATGCCCTCAAGTTTACCGAAAAAGGAGTAGTGACGATACAGCTCAAAATAGAAATTTTAGAACATGAAAATAAAATACTTGCCCACTTTTGTGTTTCAGATACGGGCCTTGGAATAGGGGAGGATCGCTTGGAAAAAATATTTGAATCATTCGAGCAAGCCTATTCTGATACGACCCGCAAGTTTGGAGGAACGGGCTTAGGTTTAAGTATTTCCAAAAAACTAGTTGAACTACAGGAAGGAAAAATATGGGCGGAAAGTACAAAGGGAAAAGGCAGTCAGTTTTACTTTACGATTCCTTATGAACTAGTAGCGAAAGAAAGTGAAATACAAACACCCCCAATAGTTGAGCATAAAACATCTAATTTAAAAGGCATTAAAATCCTATTAGTAGAAGACAATAGTTTTAATGCGATCGTCGCCCAGGAAGAATTGGAAGATGCCATTGAAGGGGTGATTGTTGAAGTAGCAGAACATGGCGTCATTGCTATTGAAAAAGTAACGCACAATGATTACGATATTATATTGATGGATGTCCAGATGCCAGTGATGAATGGCTACGAAGCAACACATGCCATCCGCAATTTATCTAATGGAAAATCTAAAATTCCAATTATTGCCATGACTGCTAATGTCATGAAAGAAGAAGTTGAAAGGTGTTATGATGCGGGAATGGATGATTTTATTGGGAAGCCTTTTGATACGGAAGAATTATTGTCTAAAATCCAAACATTATTCACACAATCACCTTAAGACGACCACTTGATAATTGAAAGTATTGCTTGATAAAAGGAATTGGAAAACAAACCCTTGCCAGTAGTTATACTTTCCAGTCAGCAAAAATATTCCACTGCTGCGTAGACTATAAAGTATGGAGCAGTACACTACGTCATCAAAGGAAAAGATGCCTTTGATGAAATTTACAAACTTATAAAAGCGAATGTATAAATGGTTGATTTATCTTTTTTAGAAAAATTTACAAAAGGCAATAAGGAAAAGATGAAGCGATATATCAACATTTACCTGAGTATCGCTCCGGATACTTTCAAGAACATGGAACAAAACATCTTTGATAAGAATTGGGAGCAATTGCGAATCAATGCGCATTCCTTAAAGCCTCAGGCTGACTATATGGGTATTGATAATTTTAAACCTATTCTCATAGAAATAGAACAAAACGTTTATGAAGGAAAAACTGAAGCACTCAATGACCTTTTTGAAAAGGCATCCGGAATGCATGCTGAATCTGTTCCTTTCCTGAAAGAATTTATTGACTCCCCTTGATGATAAGAATTGGGAAAGAGTTCTCTTTCTAGTGCAACTCATTTTTGCTTTTAGTGAACGCATTCCCCTACCCGCTTCCCTTCCTCTTCCAATCCCGTATTCCGATTTCGCTTCTTACGAATTTCATTTCTCCAAAGCGATAACTCACATTCACTTTCACCTGTCGGCTTTCCCAACCACCAATCCTCATTTTTTATACAATGTTTTTAATACGATATCGGCTCACAAATTTTGTAAAGGGAAATTGATAACCGCATTCAGGACAGATGCGAGGTTCCTATTTTTATTTCAACTTCATCTAGGATATCGTTACTCATTTGTTTTGATTGTTTTCTTTTTCGAAAGTTAATAATTATTGTCAAAAAAGAAAAGCTACCCCATATGAGATAGCTTTCTTGTTTTTCCACTACTAAAGGCAGCGCCTAATACATACATATTTCTTACCATAGGTTTCCACCAGGTGTAGGTCATTGAGTTATTCTATAATCAATCGTTTAGCAAATAATTCCCGCCCTGATCCCAGTTGAACAGTGTAAATACCCGCAGCCAAGTTCGACAAAGGGATCTCTACTATTTGACTCCCTTCTTCAAACTCAAGAAATCGAACTTGCCGACCAGTAATCGAGAAAATCGAAATGGTCAAATGCTCTATCTTTTGTTTTGTGTCAATAAAAAGCTGGTCAGATGCAGGGTTGGGATAAATACGAATATCATCAGGCAAACCAATAGGCTTCGAAGTACCAACCGGGTTATCATCGTTAACGATTAAAACGTAAACACTATCCAAAGTACACCCAATATCTGTAGTCGCATTGACATGAATCTGATAACTTGTTCTGGTATCAATAGCTGTATCATTTTCCAGAATGAGGGAGGAACCTACTATTGAAAAATAACTATTGTCGACACCCAAACTGTCATCAATAAAATCAAAGAAGACTACCGCTGGCGAATCTCCATTTTCATTTAAAGTCGATAATTCACTGACCGCTGTTCCTGCAATTGTTGCATTGCTTATTAGGTTGTTGTCCAATATTAAATCCGTCAATTCCTCATCCGTTTTAAAGCGAAAGGGATTTTCTATATCTCCCCAGTTACTGTTTTCTTCAAAGGGAATAACATCCAGGGTTTCATAGATACTATCTTGCGCGGCATTATACAATTTAAAGGTGATTTCATCTGCTGCAAAATCATTGTTATAAACAATCATGAAAGCATAATTACTTCCATTAACGTCATAGTCAAGATGTTGAACGCCGCGTATTTCATCATCAATAAATGCAGCAACCATATCGCCCTGGTCCTGGCTTTGCTCACATTGGAAAAGGCCTATCCCAACTACAGTCATCGTGTATTCAAAGTCTGGAGGATTTACGACCCAATTGGGTTGTGCTGTAAGATTTGTGACGACCGTCAAAAAGACGGTCGTCATCAAAACCACAGCAATTATATGCTGTTTCATTTTTTAGAATTTTATTATTGTTTAATCAAACGTACACTTTCTTTATGTTCTCCGGTTCGTAATTCCAGTATGTAAACACCTTGTGCCAAAGCAGGGGTAGCAACTTGTTCTGAATTATTTCCAGTAACTAGCGACCACTCTTGTTCAAACACAACCTGTCCATACATATTCATCAATACAATCTGGGCATCTTCGTCCACCTCATCAGCTAGGTATTGTAATTGTATTGTTTCCCTAAAAATGGTTGGGTATGCTCGTAGTGATGTTGAAGCTGGTTCTGTCTCTTTATTCAGCAACAAGCATACTTCTTCTGAAATTCCCACAAGAGCAGGATCCGCTATAGCACCCATATGTTTGTTGGTTTGAAACTCAAAATTATTATCCAGATCGAAGGCCGCACCCGTTCGGGTATCCAGGAGTTTCATCGTCATTAGATCTCCAACCTCTGAATCACCAGCGATAGTAAGGTATGAAATTTCCTCACCATCCAACTTTTCAATGGGTGCGAGACCTCTGATCACTTCGTTATTATCAAAAATACCCAGCGCATAATAACCCGTATTCAAATCCACCTCACAGTTGTTTTCTACTCTACTGATAAAAGTCATATTTGAGGTGTACTCGAAATCTTCGACTTCCCAAAAACTACTCATGAATGCAGCCGGTGAGTCTTCTTGTAAATCATTAAACATTCCTGCAAGAGGATAAGTAAAAATGTTGTCACTAGAGGATCGGTACATATAGCCACGGCCAGGAACCATAGTGGTTAAACTACCTACCCAACCCAACAAAGTATCATGAACTGCAAAATGATTTTTCCCTTTAATCACATCTCCTGGTGAAGGATCAAGATTCCCTAATGCATCTACTAAGGATTGATTGCGTATGGAAATAAATCCAATCCAGTTCCAACCTTGAGCTAGAGATATCGGATGCATCGTTGGGTCTAAAACTCTTCCGGTCATCGTGAAGATATCATCTTGAGAATGAGAAAATTTGTACATCTGTTCTGACTGTAACCCTTGTTGGTTTAAGGAACCCATAAATTGGTTCAGTGATGCATTATAATTCGAATATCCGAATTGTCCCTTTACTTGGTCCCCATCCTGATGTTCTACAGAAAGAAAGTGTTTATCGAGATTTGTAGGATCTAATGTTTCCAGAAAAAATCCCAGCCAATTCCAACCTGCTGTCAAGGGTATTTCGCGTAAGATATAATCACCTGCATTGAAAACTTGAGGGTTCAAGATATCACCTACTATATTATTATTCTCGAACGGCATTGATAGATCTGATATTTGTGTTTGTGCTTCTAATTCTACGTAAGCGTAAGCGATTCCACTACTCGCATCCCAAATTTGGAACTCCAGTCTTTCATCGTCTGTTTGATTGCTGTAGACATCCATAAATACCAGATGCTTGTCAATCTGTTCCATGTATTCTGGTCTCCCGATACCTCGAACTTCTCCCTCAACCAGGGCAACTAAAATATCCGTTTCGTCCATAGAGAAGACGTCATTGATCTTGAGCTGACCGATGATACCCATTGAATATTCGAAATCAGAAGGTTCAAAATTCCAATCCGGTTCTGGCGCTCGTACGTTTAATTCAATGGTCATACGTTCCGGAAAATTGAATTCCGTAAGTAAACTTAAATCCACTGTATAATCACCCACACCGATTTCCGGGTTGACCTCAAAATCCATGTCAAGACTACTATTAGGATCTATAGAGCCCGATTGCGGACTTACGCTAAGCCAGGATGGAATACTCAGAATTTCGAAAGTTGTTGCAGCTCCTCCTTTATTTAGAATGCCGGAAGAGAAAGAAAGCTCATCTCCTTTGAGCATGTCAAATTCCAACATATCATCCTCCCAAACCACTTGATTTTTGTCCATATAAGCGATCCAGGTTTTTGGTGATTGCATCACATTGCCATGTAAATCCTTTATACCCGATACCGTAATATCCAGTGTTACATTTTCGATGATTTCAGGTGAAGTCGTAGTAGTCAGAATGATCTCATCATTGTTTACGGTATAGTCAAAGGCAATGGGCTGTACGGGTCTTTGTAGTTTAATTGTTGGCGTTTGTCCAATGAGAATAGCACTGTTTGGATTTTGGACCACATGAATAGGATCGACTTGTTCTTCAAAGGTGGAGGTTAAAACTGGTACCCCCAACTGGATTTCATGTTCCTCGAATGGCAGATACAACCTCAAGCCCAATTCATCACCTAGCATTCGATTTTGTTTGTCTCTTCGCAACTGTGCTAGTTTGCGGGCGGTATTCCAAAAACGGAATTCATCTATGTCTCCTGTGTAATGTTCCGTTATCGTTTCAAGATTGTTATCAAGGTATCCTTTTGCTCCCAGATACATGTGAGCTGCTCCCAATTGGTTGAATGGCAATGCCGGGAACCCCTTCTGGAAATTACCATCAATGTAAACAGAGAGGTTCGCAGTTCGTTGGAAAACCAGAGAGAAGTGATGCCATTCGTTATCGAAATAATTCATGTTAGTTACCACGGAATCAATTCCATAATGTTTGACGTGGATCAAGCCAGCCGCATCTTTCGATATATTCCAAGACGTAACCGAATCCGATTCTAGATCGGATGCTGTTCCATTAGAGAATAAGGTGGCTGCCCCTGGATCATTGGATTTAAACCAGAACTCCAGAGTGAAATCCATTTCATCGGTAATAGCTACATCTCCGGTGGACATTTTTAAATACTGGTTCTGTCCATTAAATCTTACAGCATTTCCACTTGGTGTGACTTGCCATTCTGTGCCGTAGATCGTGGCGTCTTTACGTCGGACATGATCATTGGCAAACATTCCATCTGCTTCGTCCATTCGCCAGTTGTAGCGCAATCCCATTTCAGATCCCGAGAGGATCCTGGTTTTATCAACTGAAAATTCGGACAAAGAACGAGCACTATTCCAAACACGAAGATCACGCAGATTTCCATTAAAGAAATCGGTATCACCCACAGAGTTTTTACCAATAAAAAGTTTACCTGTTCCAATGTAATCCGGGAAGATACTGGTAGAGTCAACATTGGCGATAAAGGCAGTAGTCGTTGCATCTGCCATAAATATTTCAGCGGTCTCATCCTCATAGTCATAACTGACGGCAAAGTAATGCCAGTCGGTATCGGTATAGGTAGACGAAGTGGCTACTTCCTGATCTTGAATTCGAAATACAAAATGATTATCGGCATCGAAACCGATAAATATTCTTTCATTGTTTTGAGTGCCTTGGCTGATAATGGCCTCCTCGCCTATTCCATCACGGCGAACGGCAAATCCGATGGTAAAATCGCGTTTGTTCAGCGCAACGCCTCCAGTAACCTCTAGATAATCATCCATCCCATCAAAGTAAAGAGAGGTGTAATTGCCAGTCTCCGTTCCATTGGTGATCCCACGGATATCGAAATTGAAACTTTCGTCAATGGATCCCAGATCAATGGGTTCATTGAATCTAATGGAAATCTCATCATTTGGGGATAGAATACCATCAGCTGGTGATGGATTACCAAAAGGATGTGGGTTGATCCGATCAATGATGCCGGAATAGGTAGGGGACAGTTCATCCACAAAAACACAATTAGTCACTACTCGCAAATCATAGGCTCCATCAGTAAGTTGAGCCACATCCCAATCGTACAGGGTAAAAGGCGCGTCTTCTGAAATCGGTTGAATAGAAGGATCGTTGGTTCCAGTTGTATCTTCAAAGAAGGTTTCAATGCCAATCCAGTTCGGTGAGCTGGCTGGTTTATATTGTACCTCGAGATCCAGCAGATCTGAATGATTAATGTTATAATCTATTATAGCCACTGGCATGGTGTCATTGAAAGAGTTGTTGAGTACCCATTGGTCTTCAGGTGACGCTAAAGCTACATCCGTACAGGACGGTAGAAAATGCGCGGAGATATAGACCGAGTCTACAATTTCTGTGTTGAAGCTTGTTCCAACAGCATACTGACACTGAGAGTGAATCACCACCAATAAGCTGTCGTATTGATAAACAGGGCCTGGTCCTTTGGCAACTGTAAGCGTTTTATTGACAGCTGTACCTCCATTAATCGCAATGGGTTGATTGGGGCTAATACCATCAATTTTCACAATAGCGCCAAAGGGGTTGTGGTCAGATAAAGCGCTAATCCCATAAAGAATATCATAACCCGTTTCGGATTCATTAGCCAGCGTCAGATTAAAAACGGCTACTTCATCTGAAGGGATATTGGTTATTAGAGTAGGTATTGAAGCAATTGTGGGCTTCTCAATCTGGAGACCCGCTGGACTGATCTCGGTACCGGGTTGGTAATATTCCGTAACGACTGCCTCTTCATGAGGGCAGGAAGTGGCAGAACCTACTTTATTTATGAATACTGGTCCCCAACCAAGTAAAGAAGGGTATACATCAACGGCGATTTCATCACCAATATCAGGGTCACTCAGGGTATATTCAATGGTTTCAGTCGTATCGTTCTGTGTTCCCCAGTCCCTTCCGCTTTTAAATTCCAGTTCTATTCCTTTTTCTATTCCTGTTCCGTTGTTGTTAATGACGACACCAGCGGAGGTTACAAAACTAGCTGTTAAACCATATTCTATACTTTGGGTGTAGGAGACCGCAGATTCATGGGTCATGGAATGTGTTTGGCTAGTTCCACCTTCGAAGGTTTTAGTAACAGGAGTACCCATTGCGTCAAATTTATCAATAATCCGCTGCCTTTTGGCAAGGTAGGTTTCATGTTCTTCCGTCAATTCAGCCAATACTATTGAAGAAGCAGTAGTAACTCCAAAAGTGAAATAACCTCCAAAGGCAGCTCCTGGGACTGGTGCTACGATACTTGTAACGCTGAGAGCGGTTCCACCACCACCCGCAACCTCTAAAGCCGCCAAATAGGCAATTTCAACGTCTGCATATGCAGCGTCAAGGACACTCAGTTCGAGATTTTTGAGACTGTCTATAACAACTGGGTTGTTAATATTGACTTTTTCCCATTCATTTAAACGAATTGCATTCTCCCATAATCTGATCTGATGGTTGATAAACCGGACAGAATCTCCGACAATGGAATCTTGAAGGTTTACGGCGGCATAGGTATAACTTGGACCAGTCAGATCTGCATAGTCTCCAGTAGTCGGTGTTTGTGTAGAGACATTTGGACCAAAATCAGGGTCATCATTGTTTTTTCCATAATTTTCATCTCCAATAGATAAATGAGAGGTATATTTCGGGTTGGATTGCAGTATTGCATTTCTCAATGACAACAGGTTGGGTATTTCAAAGTTCTTGATACCGAATTCTTGAAATTGAAATTGCGTATTGTAGCCCTCTGGAATCAAAGATATTCCATACCTTTTGGCAAACTTGAAACCAGTAGTTGGGTTGGTCGGATTGTTTCCTATACATTCTACCTCAGCGCATAGGTCATTAGGAATAATCGCTAATTCTTCAGACTGTCCGTAAGTGATATTTTTGGATTTTCCGATGTATACATCCTGAGAGGCAGATGTTTGTATGTCCTGATCAGAAGAAGTAGACCAGGTTTCGGTATTCGTAGTGGTAATGGATTGAGACCCACTGTGTCCACCGCCGATAGAGGCTTTAAAACCAGCAATGTTGTTGAATTCAACCTTCGTTTCGGTAGCCACTCCAATGCCGAAAAGCTGTTTTGTTCCTGTAAAAACTTTATCCGAAGTATGAGCGGCAGTGCCAAGATTCCAGTTCCAGGATGTTTCTTCTTTTTTAGTGGTTCCAGTTGTTCTGCTTGCAAAACTGGTAGATCCTGGTGGATCACGCAGGATATATTCCGGTACCTCCGGGCCAGTCGTGAAAAACTGATCTCCATTGGATTGTGCGCCCAACAAATAGGCGGTGAAGTTACCCGTTCCCCCTGTTGGAATATCTCCTGATGCTACCGGAAGCCATGGGATAGCCTGTCCAAGGCTGGTGTTTAAATTGATTTCCATCTTTCGCGTAAAGCTGTATTCGGCAACACCATTACCACTCATTATTTCATTGAAATTGGGGTAGCCTGCCGTAAAAGTATATACAAGGGACTTTAAAGTATCCATCGTATTAATCTTGTTCAGTTCTATTTGCAGATTTTGTTCCCCAGGAAGCGCCAATTCGTTATTGAAGATTAGTGTGCCATCTGTTGTTGGGACACTGTCTATCTCTATTTGACCTCCAGGGAGATACTTATTGTACTGTTCAAATATCTTGATCAGGCAGCGATATACAAATGTTTCCTGGCCATCATCTAGGGTTATTTTAGCTCCTCCGCCCTGATGCAAAACAGGCCAGCGGAAAGGTGTATCTCTCAAATCTCTTTCGACCTTAACTCCAAGTGCATTATTATAGATATAACTGGTATCACCGACAAATGGAAGTTTACCATCCGGGCCATAGACGGCTATTTGTGGGTCTACCCGATAAATATAGTCAATTTGTTCGTGAAACTTTACAGAGTCAATTTCAAGAATAGTAACACCTCCAGTCTCCCAAATAGTGTCATATACGGTTTGTAATGTTGGTGTACCTGAAAGATCAACTAAATCTACCCCTCCCATATAATCATCGTTACCAATAGTAGGATTCGAAGGAATAAATACGGTAGGAACATATTTTAGTGGAGGTAACTGAACGGTATATTCCCCTGTTACTGGATCTGTACTCAAGGCAGCTGATGCACAGCCATTACCTTGCTGAGAGGTAAATGTAATATCGGCTACGCCAATATTGTTTTTGGAGCCACCAATTATCGGTTTTTTATTTCCTTCGCACAAACCACCGACGACTTTGCCCACAACTGTAATCAAAGTGTTATCAACAAATTCAATTCCTGCCTGATTTTCCTGGAAATTAAATGTTCCAGTGGGTGGAAAACGCCCGGCAGCAAAAGTATGCCCATCTTTTTCTACTTCGA
This sequence comes from uncultured Saprospiraceae bacterium, assembly GCA_964508085.1. Classification (GTDB taxonomy): domain Bacteria; phylum Bacteroidota; class Bacteroidia; order Chitinophagales; family Saprospiraceae; genus CALGLS01. Next base: position 11,749 of record CAZDTI010000183.1, read on the forward strand.
TATAATGTTCTCCAACAGGTACTTGTATCGCAAATGAACCATCGTCCGCTGTAATGGCTATGTTATTACCGTCAAGTACATATTCACCATCCACTTTTAAAGACACTTCTCCAACCCCACAAGCATTGTTAGGTACTTCAAAATTCACAAAGCCTTCAACCAGGAAGGAGGACTCATCTATAAAATCTATATTACTATGTACTATGGCTCCATCACCAATAAATAGTGAAGTATTTAGAGGGTTAAAGTCGTGCGTTAAAAAACTAGGTGAAACCTCGAAGATCTGTCCATTACCTTCATAAGGAATGACCAATGTGTAATTGCCTTGATCACTTGTATATGCGGCAATACCTAACTGAAAAACGGATGGGATATTATCAGACCATTCCGGCGTTCCTTCAAAAGCCGCGTGGTTCTGATTATACAGGTCTCCGTCTTTAGAAACATCATAGGCAGAGTTTCCTATGCCTTCATCCATTTTCAGATAAGCGACCATACCGAGCTCCGTTCCGGTCATCAATCTAGAATAATCCCGGAACATATCCGTTTCACTTTTTCCTTTGTCCCAAATACGTATTTCGTCTATAAATCCGATGTAGTTATTTCCGATGACTACGTTCCCTCCGGTGTCGTTAATATCACTACCGGCAAAAAAAGCCGTCGCATCGTTCGTTACTTTTTTGATTCCGTTGACATAAATTTCAGCATTGTTTTGGTATACCTGCACCCCTATGTGGTTATAGTTATCCACCATGATTTCACTATTCGGTAGATTTGTAGTCAGGACTCCTCCCGAACTGTTATAAAGTTGGAACTCGTAATTGCCGGGACCTGCTCTATGAGTTAGGCTATAGCTACTCCCTCTTTTAATGAGTGAAAAATTATTACCATGCGTTTCTGGCTTGATCCAGACTTCCAGTAATAAGCCATCTGCAATGTCCAAATCTACATCTTTATTGATCCGCAATTTATCTCCCGCTCCCCCGAGTTGTATACTTTTTCCAGGAATGATTGGAACGGTCTCTGCCGTTATTCGGGCACCTGCTACAGGGATATTCCCACTAGTCCCATAACTGACTTTTCCAGTCACCGTTCCAAAAGAACCACGGAAGCCGATCGCTTTAGTCTCATATAGATTATTAGAATAAATGGTATTGGTTTCACACTGTGATTCAGCAACGATAGAATATTCATATAAAACGCCGGCATCTGTATAGAGGTCAACGAAAAAATTACCACCCGAATTCGACTGTCCTATAATAGTAGGCGGTTCCGTACTTCCCAATATTTTTCTATAAATTTTATAGGCATTGATAAAATTGTTCGGAATCTCTTCGGTCCAGCTGATCTCGACTCGGTTGGGGAACCATCCTTTTGAAGCGATCAAAGAACTTGTCTCATTAAACGTATGGTCAAGGTCTGGCGTCAATTGAATAGAGATCACATCATCGGCCTGCACGCCAAAAGCGACACAATCGTTATAAGCCTTTAACCGATATTCATAGGTCTGACATTGGATTAGGGAGGTATCTATATAGGTATTGGAACCATCGTCAATAGGATCGGAAAAATCAGAGCCACCTCCGCTTAAGAAACTTCTCTCAACAATAAAACTGGTGGCGTTATTCGTAGTCGGCCAATTGAGCTCTATACCTATACCAGGAATAACCGTCCCGGTTAAGAAAGCTGGCTCATCTGGATCATCAGGAGAAATTCCAGATTCTGTTGGGGAAGGATTGGATCCTTGACAATTATTATAAGCCTCTATATAATAGTTATAACTCTGACCTCTGTTTACGGCCTCGTCTGTAAAATTGCGCGTGTTCCCGTCAGGAAAAGTCTGAAATAAACTATTATTTTTATAGAGATTAAATCCATCTGGATTTACCACATTCCAGTTCCAGCTGAGGTCTATGGCTTCATCACAATTATTATTTGAGGCTTCAAAATTTATAACCACCGGAGGGATATCCTTTTGTTTGCCAGATACGGAAGTAGTAGTAGGTCCGACTTTGTACTTGCCGCCTCCCCAATCATACCTTAACTGGAATTCGTAATTATAATCATCTCCTGGATTTACATCAGTGTCCAGATAAGTACCAGTATAAGGTACTGATGCTGTAAAAGCCCCATCTTTATAAATTACAACATTTGCATTAGAATTTTGAAGACATTCGGGAATAGCAGGATTAGAAGGGGTTCCCCAAGACAGGTGGACTCCAAGACAGTTGTCATCCGAAGCAGTGGGACTTGGAATGGCTGAGACATCAGGAGTAAGGACTGATTTTGAGAAAATAACAGGATGATTATTTCCACCACCACCGTTCTGGTTATCCTCTTCTACCTCTCCCCTAATCCTAAAAAAAATCTGGTCGTTGCTCAAAACATTACTTGGCAAGTCTCTAATAGTCACTTTGAAATATTCTATACTACTACAGCTTCCATCATAGCCGTATGTAATATCATGGCTATTCTGATTCCATGCCGGTGGATTACTATTGTTCTCGCAGGAATTATTGACACCGTTGTAATAGGCAAATGTCTCCCATTCGCCATCTTCATCTTTAAACTCATAATATAAAAAGATTACATGGTCCTTGTCGGCAAGACAAACAGCGCAACCATCATTTACGAAATCTATCATTTTAACGGTCGCATAACCAGTGCATGGATCAAAGGTAACCTCCATATCGGAGTCAGAAAATATATGCGCTTTACCTGTAGTCGAAAGATGAAGAAAAAACAGCAGTAGGAAAAGCTTAAAAAGGTAAGGCGATTTTTTAATCTTGGAACTGGAAAGCCGCATGCCTAGTGCTGCGTGTCGGAGGCGACTTCCTTTTTTTGTTAAGCTTTTGTCTGGTAAAAAAAGTAACTTTTTCATAAGTATTTTTTTGAGTTAAAAAATTGATGGTTAGGGTATAGACAATAGAGTTTATCCTTAGCACAGGTCAAAAGCTCCGTGCTAATTTGATAGGTTTATAATACTGGCAGTAAAATTTGGATTGTTTTCAGTGGTTAATGAATGTCATTTGATTTCTTTGCCAAGAGTGCCTCCTATTCAGGCGATAGTCGTTTGTGCATTTATGAATAAAGGAAGGAAAATCGATATAAGAAGAGTTGCTAAAGATTTCATGATTTGGTTTTTTATGAGTATCAAATTAATTACACAACAAAGAAAAAGAATGTTACTTTTAATTCCATTATCTGCTTATCTAGCGGTCTATTGACTTATCAAGTGGTTATTTTCAAAGGTAAAACCCTCTTGTTGTAGAATTAAATGGTAAAAAATCAAATGAAAATACGGAGCATAATAGTTGATGATAATCTCTTTAATATAGCAGTGTTTTCTGATCTTATTCTTGAAAGGAATGATAGGATTAGTTTAGTAGGAGCTGCCAAATATGAATGGATTTGAAGTGCTGGCTTCGTTAAAGGAAATTAACTTTCAAACCATTTTTGTAACTGCCCACAGTCATTATGCCATAGAGGCCATCCGATTCAATGCGTTAGATTATCTGGTGAAACCCATAGACCCAAAACGAGTTATTTGCGAGTTTACTGGGAACGGATCTCGTTGCGGTGAGTCATGACAAACACATCCGGACACGAGTGGATCCGGAATGGATTATGAAGACAAAAGAAACGGTATCTGAAGTAGATAGTCTGGCTTTTGTAAAAGAACAAGTCGGCTACGCTCAGATGGATAACTTTGGTTTCAAAGAAGTAAAAATTTTGGAAGGCAATGTTGTGGCATTAGAGGGGTTGTATGACAATGGTCGTACGGATAAATCTGTGAGAGATAAGAGTAGTGTTAAGCGGTAGTTTTGTGTTATTACGCTTAATAGCTAAGATATAAACAAAACAGGAGTCATTCCATGAGGAGAGTGTACACGAACAATCATTCACGCTAAAAGACTGCGACTTCGCGTTCTATTATATTTTTTCTCACATAGAGGCCGCAGAGCTAACGCGAATTTTATAGTGTTCCGCTCTGCGGTCTCTGCGTGAACATTTGCATCTTTTGTACGTGTGTAAATTACTTTTGGGGTGACTCCTATTTTTTGTCTTTTAAATCGTTTTAATTCTTTCCATAAATTGATCCTTCAGTGTTCTACCTATCGGAATTTGTTTCGTTTTTATGACAATATGATTTCCGATTATTTTTTCTATCCTATCAATGTTCACAATGTAGGATTTATGGCATCTCACAAAATTTTTGCCTAAAGATGGTAACACTTTCTGCAAAGAGATATTTGCCACTTCTCTATTTTCCGATGTACAGATTAGGATAAAATCTCCTTTCGCTTCCAGGTATTCAATTTCAGCAATCGCTAGCTTTTTTATTTGTCCTTTGTTCCGGACAAATAGAAACTCCTGATTTGAAACTGTATTATTCCTAAGCACTTTCTTTTTCGTTTTTGAAACGGACTTTAAAAATCGTTCGAATGAAAAAGGTTTTAATAAATAATCAACGACATCTAAATCGAAACCCTCAATCGCATATTCGGTAAACGCGGTCGTCAATATGGTTTGAGGAGGTTCTTGAAGTGACCTCAGCAAGTCAATACCTGACAACTTGGGCAAATGAACATCTAAAAACATTACATCTACAATATTTCCATCTAAGTCTGCTAACGCTTCCAGCGGAGAAATATAGGTATTCAACAAATTCAAACTTGGCACTTGTCCTATATATTCCTTCAACGTTTCTTGTGCTGGAATTTGATCTTCTATTATTATGCAATTTAATGGTTCCATCATGCAAGCTTTATATTTAAATTGACGAAATGTTCTTGTCCTTTTTTCTGTAT
>CAZDTI010000184.1:0-16515 GCA_964508085.1 uncultured Saprospiraceae bacterium
GAGACCTGGCCACAAACACGGATATGTTCATGGGATTATAATTTGTTGGTGGTGAGTTATTTCGACTCAGGAGTAACTCGCCCCTCAATTTTTTCTCTGATCTAAAGATATATGTTCATGGGATTATAATTTGTTGTAGTAAGTCGTATCGTCTCCCCTATTAAGATGATACGACTTTCTCTATTTTTGTCCAGACATTAACGTATTTTTTCTCCCCCTTATACCTTCCAATTCCCCCCTCTCTTTTCTTTTCAGAAAATATCACTAGTTTTACGTTTATATAATTCTTTGACTAATTCTGTCTTTTAGATTTTATCAAATAGACTTTCAACATTCCTATAATTGTGTTACAGTTATCTGTCAAAGAGGATTAAATACGGAATAAAGAATGCAAAACAACTGGTCAGATAAAAAACTCCTTGACGCTCTCTCCAAAGCAGGCGCTCAAAAGGAATCGGCCACCCGTTATTTAATCCAACAATACGCTTACTACATTCCTACCATTTCCAAAAAAACGGGACTTTCCCAAGAGGAAACTTTAGACCAATATACCGATGCTATTCTGGACATGTCGGATCAGGTAAAGGAAGGTAAGTTTAATGGAAATAGTAAGCTCTCTTCCTACCTCTACAAAATTTGTTACTTCAAATGCATCGACCTTTCCCGAAAAAAAACGACTAATAAAATAGACTATCGTGAAAATATACCCGAGACCTCTGATCCATTACAAAACACAACTGCTTTTCTCGAAACGAAAGAAGAGATAGCACTTATACAACAACAATTGGACAGACTACCTTCGCCCTGCAAACGAATTTTATTGGATTGGGGCTATTGGGGTTACAACATGACCGAAATAGCAGATCGTGCCGGATTAGCCAACGCCACTCAGGCTAAGGACCGGAAATACAAATGCCTAAAGAAATTAAGAATCCTTTTAAAAGCCTTCCAAGATTGATGGAGATGGAAAACAACAATGACATAAACGATTATTTAGATCGATATCATAACGGGCAGGTTTCCGAACCTGAATTCCAAAGTCGCCTCCAGTCTGACTTTGAGTTACAAGAAGCCTACAAACTTTACAAAGAAGACAAAGCACTGGTTCGTGTTATTGCCAAGCAGGAATTTAATAGCATTGCTGCCAAAGCTCTTCTGGAACAGCCTAAAAAAACAGAGTCATTTTTTCTTAGTAGTTACTTCTTACGAGTCGCTGCGGTATTTCTCTTGGCTATTTGTTCCTATCTCGCTTTTCAATACAGCGCTCAAACTAGAAGCCCTGAACAAATTTTCGCTACACACTTTCAACTACCCCCACCTTTAGAAGAGCGAAGCACCGATCAGAACTCTAAGGACTGGGAGAAATTGATGACTGCTTACCAAAAAAAGGATTTCTCAAAAACCATCCAAATCGGAGAAGTATTGTTGAATCAGCAAGATTTCACTCACCTCGAGAAAGGGAAATTGTATGTAGGTATTAGCTATTTGATGATTCCTGATTTCGCAAAAGCGCAGGAAACATTGGGCACTGTAAGTCCAGGCAGCTCCTTCTTTCAGGATGCACAATGGTATAGTGCACTCGCAGAATTGAAGCAAAACAATCTAGCAGCAGCAAAAAAAGCTTTTGAAAAAATCGCGCAAACAAAGGGACATTTCAAGCAAAAAGCAGCTAAAGCAATTCTTTTGGAGTTATAAGGCGACCTTTTCTCTTTCATTTCGACTAATCATTTATTAGACCTATGTTCAAATAAACCATAAGCTAAATGCTTTGTACGAATGACCAGTTCCAGATGAGTGATTGTTATGTAGTATTTATTTTGCAGCCTTTTCCTAGAAATTTGATTGGCTATATTAGATGAGGTAATCATAACAAAATAGATTCGTCCTATATATTAGGCAACAGCCTTAGCACAATCAAAGAAAAGGTAACTCCAAAAAATGACGACATTCATCGGAACTGGTATTTTCTGCTTTTTATTTCCAACAAACTACTTTAACTAATGACTTCCTCCTCATAATAAATGAATCTCTTAAAAAAAATCACCTTATTTCTCTTTCTTTCCACGGCAGCTTATTCCCAAGCCGGCGAATATTCTTCGCTAGCCCAACAATATATTGACGAAGCCATAGCCTTAAAAAGAGAAGCTAAATTTGATGATGCAATTAAGAAGGCTAAAGCGGCAGAAAAAGAGTTTAGTGTACAAAGCCAATGGGAGGAAGTGCTTCGTTCACGGAACCTTCAGGCTTGGTGTACTTTGGCTATTGGAGAGTTCGAACAGATCAAACACATCTTGGATCAAAGTTTGGCTATGGTCAACGAAAAAGGGCTAAAGGAAAGCTTCGCTACGGCTGATATGTATCGTTGTTTTGGTGCTCAAGCTGCAAAAGTATTGGCCTATGATCAATCTATAATCTTCTGTAACAAAGGCATTGCAATTGCAAAAAATATTGATCCAAATGCCAAAGAACTCGGCAGTCATTATAATGCACTGGCCATTAGTTATTTTTTTAAATCTGATTGGAAAAAAGCTTTGGATACTTATTTTTTATCTCTAGAAATAAAGTTAAAATACTATGGCGAGAATAGTATCCAGGTAGCTAAAGGATACAATAATATTGGCATCGTTTATCGGGAAATGGGGCAATTGAATAAGGCGATAGATTATTATGACAAATCTTTGGCCATCAAACGAAGATTACTAGGCCCAAAACATCGAAGCATTGCGATGACTTACAATAATATGTCTTCTCTTTACAAAGATTTGGAAGACTATCAAAGCGCTGTAGATATCTTAGAAAAAGCACTGAAAATAGAGCTGGAAACCTTTGGAAAAGAAAACCATTATGTGCTGGAAAAGTATGGTGCGCTCTGTGGCAATTATACAGCTTTAAAAAATTATGAAAAAGCACATTTTTATAATGAAAAATTACTGGCACTTCGGGTAGCTGCACCTAATAAGCGTAGCCTCTTTTATGGCCGATCTTTAAAACAAGCAGGGACTATTTATAGTAAGGAAAAGAAATTTGACCTCTCTTTTGACCATTATCTGCAGGCTATAAACGTATTAATTCCAAGTGCCAATTTGAAAACTAGATATGATCATCCAGAAGAAAACAAGCTAGTTCCAAACAGAGATCTGATTCATGTCTTACTTGAACGAGGCGAAGCTTTTATGGCTTATTATGAAATGGAGCAGAAGCAGAAATGGTTAGAAAATGCATTGTTAGATTTTCAGCTTGCCAGCAAAACGGTTGATCTTTTACGGAATAGTTTTTCCGAAGAGCTCTCTCAAATCGTACTCCAGAAAGACGCCCTGATGGTTCATGAAGATGGCATTGAAGCTTGTTATAAATTATGGAAATTAACTTCGGATGACCAATATTTAGAACAAGCTTTTTCCTTCTCGGAAAAAAATAAATCTATAGTACTTCGGAGCACAATACAAGCGGAAGAAGCCATTCAATATGCCGGACTTCCAACAACAATAATACAGGAAGAAACCAGACTAAAAAAAGAAATTTATCAGGCCTCTAAAAAGATATACAGCATAGAAGCAAATAGCAGCGTTTCTCAATCTGACTCTATGGTCGCCTGGAAGCGCAATGAGTTTGAAGCCAAAAACATTTATCAGGCTTTCATTGATCAATTAGAAAAGGATTATCCTGATTATTATCAGCTAAAGTACAATGCTTCTTTTGTCTCTTTAAAAGATATTCAGCAGAAGCTTCCTGATAATAAAACTCAGTTTATTGAATACTTTATAGGAGAAGAAAAGAGCTATATTTTTTCGGCCACCTCGCAAGAAAAAAGTATGCATTTAATAGATAGCCCATCAGATGTTTCTAAGCTATTAGCTGAATTTGTCCCAATGATAAAAGACAAAAATCTAGCTGGAAATCGCGGAAATTCCAAAGTGACTTTCAAAGCATTTAACAACTTATCCACCGCTCTTTTTAGCAAACTATTAAGTCCCATTTTAGAAAAAGAAACAGAAAGTATTGTGCTCATTCCGGATGGACAATTGTATTCCATTCCTTTTGATTTGCTATTAACAGAACATATAAACACAGGAGGTCCAGTTGATTACACTGCACTCCCTTACCTACTGAAAAAAGCAGCCACTCGCTATTACAATAGCGCTTCATTCTACTTGCAAAACGAAACCAAAAAGCCGAATAAAAACAATACACTCATCGCTTTTGCACCAAGTTATGAAGGAGATGAAAACAGTTTATTAGCCAGTCGTGATGGCTTTTCCAGTTTAGCTTTCGCAAAAAAAGAAGTAGACAATATTTGTGCGCTTACTGGCGGAAAAGCAATGACTGGAAAAGCAGCTTCTAAGGCCGAATTCTTAGCATCAGCTAAAGATCATAAATTGCTTCATTTGGCCATGCATGCCTTCACCGATGATGAGAATCCACTACAGTCCGGTTTGATTTTCACGCAACAAAAAAAAGCGGAGAAAGAAGGAATCCTCTACGCGCATGAATTGTACGATATGAAACTCAACGCAGATCTAGTCGTCCTCAGTGCTTGCAACACGGGCAATGGAAAACTGGCGAAAGGAGAAGGAACCATGAGCCTCGCAAGAGCTTTCCGTCACGCAGGATGTCCAAATATCTTAATGAGTCTCTGGCAAGCGGATGATGAAACTACGGAACAAGTTATGAATGGATTTTACAAAAACCTAAAAGCGGGTAAGACAAAAGACAAAGCGCTTCAGGAGGCGAAATTAAGTTATCTAGCACAATCCAGTCGAAAGGCATTTCCTTATTACTGGGGCACTTTTGTCTTATTAGGTAATGAAGAAGCGGTGGACTTTAGCAATGCGACGGGCTACCTCTACTGGTTAATAGGAGGTTCCGCAATTTTATTGTTATTCAGCTATTTCCGACAAATAAAGAATTAAAACAAGAATACTATAAAACACATAACATTCCTAACCTTAATTGCCTAGGAATTATACGCCAATCTGTGCTTTGCATAGATTGGTTTTTTTTCATAATAACCTTCCTCTGGTGAACAAGTCTATTGTTTAAGTAGCCATTTTAGAATATTCAGTATACTTCACTTATCTTCGCGACTTAAAACCATTAACTTATGTTCAACAACTCCTTCATTAAAAGACATACTATTCCTTGTTTTGAGCTTGAATCAGTAAACAAACTCTTAGCAATAACAATATTTTTACTACTAAGTACTTCCCTTTTCGCTCAGCGAAAAAAATCAAAAACTACCTCCACTCCTACCTATACTGAGTCACTTTACGACGCTGTTCAATATCGTCCACTAGGTCCTTATCGTGGTGGTAGAAGTTGTGCAGTAGCAGGTGTAGCGGGCAAGCCTAATCTTTATTACTTTGGAAGTACCGGAGGAGGCGTTTGGCGCACTAAGGACGGCGGTCGCCACTGGAACAATATTTCAGATGGCTTTTTTGGAGGTTCCATAGGGGCAATCGCCGTAAGTGAGTCTGACCCTAATGTCATTTATGCCGGTGGTGGGGAGGTAACGGTAAGAGGTAATGTCTCTTCTGGCTATGGCGTATGGAAGTCGGAGGATGCAGGAAAAACCTGGACTTCCGCTGGCTTGACCAAATCTCGACACATTGCTAGAATTCGGATTCACCCTAAAGACCATAACGTTGTATACACCGCAGCAATGGGTAACCTATATACTGGCAATGAAGAACGTGGCATTTTCAAAAGTACAGATGGTGGGAAGACCTGGAACAAAGTTTTATTTGTAAACAATGAAGTAGGTGCCGTTGACCTTTGTTTTGATCCAAACAATCCAAGAATACTTTTTGCTTCTACCTGGCGAATCAAAAGAACACCTTATGATCTCTCTTCTGGCGGTGAAGGTTCTGCACTTTGGTACAGTACCGATGCCGGCGAAACTTGGACAGACATCTCTGCTAACAAAGGCCTTCCGAAAGGCATTTGGGGCATCAGTGGCGTTACGGTTTCGCCTGTAAATTCAGACAGAGTTTGGGCCATTATTGAAGCAGAAAAAGGCGGCGTATTCCGCTCCAACGATGGTGGAAAAACATGGACAAAAACGAATGAGGAAAGAAAGCTACGTCAAAGGGCTTGGTACTATACCCGAATTTATGCAGACACGCAGGACGAGGATAAAGTTTATGTAATGAATGTGCGCTATCACCAATCAAAGGACGGAGGAAAAACTTTCAAATCTTTTGGAACACCACATGGCGATCACCATGACTTATGGATTGCTCCGGAGGATAGCGACCGGATTGTTGTGGCGGATGATGGTGGTGCGCAAATCAGCTATGATGGTTCTGAAACCTGGAGCACTTATTACAATCAACCAACCGCACAATTCTACAGAGTCACAACAGACAACCATTTTCCTTTCCGAATTTATGCAGCACAACAAGATAATAGCACCATTCGATTATTACATAGAAGTTCCGGTGGTAGCTTAACAGATGACCATTGGGAGTCAACAGCTGGCTGTGAATGCGGCCATATTGCGATCGACCCTACAGATAATGAAATTGTGTATGGTGGTTGTTACGACGGTTATTTAGGTAGAAAAAACCACACAACTGATCAAAGTCAAACCATCTCTGTTTGGCCGGACAATCCAATGGGACATGGTGCGGAGGGAATGCGTTATCGTTTCAATTGGAACTTCCCTATTTTCTTCTCCCCACATCAAAACAACAAACTGTACACGGCTTCTAACCATTTGCATGTTTCTTATGACCAAGGGAAAAGCTGGGAAATCATCAGTCCGGATTTGACACGAAATGACTCTTCTAAATTGGTTTCCTCTGGTGGTCCCATCACGAAAGACAACACTTCCGTGGAATACTATTGTACTATTTTTGCGGCAGTAGAGTCTCCACGTGTACGCGATGTTATATGGACCGGTTCAGATGATGGCTTACTACACCTCACCAAAGATGGTGGAAAAAACTGGGAGAATGTAACACCGAAAAAGCTACCAGAATGGGCACAGATAAATAGTATTGAAGCAGATCCGTTTAACGACGGTGGTCTGTATGTTGCAGCTACGAAATATAAAACGGGTGATTTCCAACCTTACCTTTTCCACACCAAAGATTATGGAAATACCTGGCGAAGAATTGACAAAGGAATTGACCGAGAACATTTTACCAGAGTTGTTCGGGCCGATCCTTCCGTCGAAGGATTATTGTACGCGGGAACAGAAACAGGAATGTATATTTCATTTGACAATGGCGCTAATTGGCAAGCCTTTCAGCTCAATCTACCTATTGTTCCGATCACCGATTTGACCGTTAAAGAAAATAAACTCGTCGTGGCTACTCAAGGACGAAGTTTGTGGATGATTGACGATTTAGGGCCTTTGAGACAGCTAAACAAGACTATTGTTACGAAACCATTTCACCTTTTCGAAGCAGCTCCAACTTATCGAATGGAAGGCTGGCGGTCTAAGTCTCCGAAAAATGCAGGGATGAATCATCCAAATGGCGTAATGACTTATTTCTATTTAAAAGATGAACCGGATACGACTGCTATCTCCTTAAGTTATCTTGACAGCGAAGGAGCAATCATTCGCTCTTTTTCAACTAAGGCCAAGGAGAAGAAGGACAAGTTGGAAGTAAAACAAGGTTCTAATTACATTACCTGGAATATGCAGTATCCTGATGTCGAAAAATTTGAGGGGATGATTCTATGGTGGGCTTCGATGTCTGGACCACGAGCAGCACCGGGAGCATATCAAGTACGACTAAAGGTCGCCAATGACAGTATAACAATGCCTTTTCAAATTTTGAAAGATCCAAGAAGTGAAAGTACCCCAGCAGAGTTGCAAGCGCAATTTGACTTTGTAAAGTCGGTTGGTGATAAAGTGACGGAAGCACATACTTGTATTAAAGACATTCGAAAAGTCAGGAAACAATTGGATCATTACCGAAAGGGCCTAAAAGATAAAGATGGATATAAAGAGCTGATCGACTTAGCCGACAACATTGACTCTACAATGACTTTGATTGAGGAAGCTTTATATCAAACTAAAAATAGAAGTAGCCAAGATCCATTGAACTTCCCAATTCGGTTGACCAATAAATTAGCCCATCTAAATTCCTTAACAAGAGGAGGCAATTACCCTCCTACTGCACAAGCAATTGCAGTCAAAGAGGAATTGACAGCTTTGATTGATGTGGAGTTGGATAGATTCAAGAAGATTGAGACAGAGGCGATTCCTGAATTCAATGCTTTGATGCGAAAGAAGGCGGTGGATGCGATTATATTGGATTAGTTTTTTGCGTTCCATAGGTGCAACTCACCGACTCTGTCTGTAGAAAAACAATACAAATAAATCGAAGGTGCAGCGCACCGGCCCTCTAAAACGGATTAACAGGGCTGGTGCGCTGCGCCTTTATAAAGGCATCTGATTACTTACCACAAACAAGGACGAACCTAAATACCCTTTAGCATCAGCTCTAAAGGTTAAACCTCTTCACATACGATTAAAAACTCATAGACAATATTACCTCAAAATTCCACCCCTCCCACTAATATTCTTCGTACTTTTGCACCGTTTTTCAGACGAAGCAACCCAACCACACACTGTTAATTAACGTCAAGTCAGAAGCTGAGCTAGAAGACAACAGTCAAAAAAGTCCAGTTCATAGGCTATTTGGGCCATTTCGTCTTAAGATTAAGTATAACCAAAAACTAAAAAGAATGAAATGGCGTTACATTGCATCGGATAAAAAAAGACAACATTCTATAATGAAACCCATATTAAACACACCGAAATTATTCCTCAGATCTTTATTTCTATTGTTATTGCTTAGTAGCTTTTCTATTAACAGTCAAGCTCAGACCGACAAGCAAAAACTTACCAAAGTAAAAGGAGTTGTTATTGATGCAGAGACCAAAGAGCCACTTCCTTTTGTGAATGTCTCTTTTGTCGGAACAACTGTTGGTACAACCACCGATTTTGATGGTAAATATTCTATGTCTTCTCAGTGGGCCTCTGATCAGATTCAGGTGTCCTACGTGGGTTATGAGGATATCACCAAGCCAGTGGTTCTAGGCGAGCGACAAACCATTGATTTTGAAATGGGATCAGGAGCAGTTACGCTCGCTACTGCTACAGTCAAGGCAAAGAAGGGACGTTATAGAAAAAGGAATAACCCAGCAGTAGAACTTATTCGAAAAGTCCGAAAAAATAAAGACCGAAATCGAATTGGAGGCCAGGATTTTTATGAATACGACAAATACGAGAAGGTAGAGTTAGATATAAATAACATCACCGAAAAATTCAAACAACGGAAGGTGTTCAATAAATTTCAATTCATTTTCGACCACGTTGATACTTCCGAAATCAATGGTAAACCTTTCCTCCCTGTTTATATTCAAGAAACCTCCTCAAAAGTATTCTACCGAAAAAAGCCCAGTGACAAACGTGAACACAGACACGGTGTACAAATGTCTGGTCTCGATGATTATTGGGACAATGAAGGCGTAGCTGCTTTGATGGATGTTTTATACCAAGATGTTGATATCTATGCCAATAAAATTAATATCATTGATATTCAGTTCATCAGCCCACTAAATCCTATTGGAGATGAATTCTATCGGTATTATATCATTGATACGGTGCAGGTAAATGGTCGAGAATGTATTGATCTGGCTTTCATTCCGAGGAATAAACAGAACTTTGGTTTTGTTGGAAACCTCTTTATCACCAATGATTCTAACTATACGGTTACAAAGGTCAATATGGGAATCATGGACCAGATCAATATGAACTGGGTGGAAGACTTGGAGATTGAACAGGAGTTTGAACTAGCAGATTCCATTTGGATTTTGAACAAAGACAAATTCATTATCGATTTTAAGGTAACCAAAAAAAGTATGGGCTTCTTTGGTCGAAAGAATGTCCTATACAGTAATCATATCTTCAATACCCCTCGTGAGAATAAGATTTACACCAGTACAGAGAAAGTCAAAGATGATCCCGATGTATTTGAAAAACCTCCCGAGTTTTGGGAGGAGAACAGGCCAGTGCCATTGACCGTGGGCGAAGCGGCGGTTTATCAGATGATAGATACCATTCAGACGGTTCCTGCTTTTAAGAATACCATGGATGTACTTCGCTTGGTCTTTACGGGTTATTATACTTTTGGAGCGGTGGATGTAGGACCAATAAGTGGTCTGTATAGTTTCAATGATGTAGAAGGCTCCAGAGTTCGATTAGGAGGAGAAACTAATTTGAAATTTCATAAGCAATTGAAGTTAGCCGGAACAGCGCTTTATGCTTTTAAGACCAATAAGTGGCGATATGGAGCTGCGGTTGAATATTCCTTTAATAAGGACTTTGAGGTCAACCCTCGGCATCGGATCAAGGTTTCTCATCAACATGATACCAACTTCCCAGGACAAAACTTAAATCTGGTGAACGAGGACAACTTCTTGCTTTCTTTCAAAAGAGGAATTGTAGACAAAATGATACTGTTTGATTCTTACAAGGTTGATTATCTAAAGGAGTTTAGAAGTAACTTTTCCTATAATTTGCTTTATGAATATAGAAAACAGAAGCCAATAGGGGATTTCATCTTTGACTCTATGAGTGATGCAACTCCAGGAGCAGATACGGTTTTCACAGAAAGTATAAACACCTCTGAATTTGGTCTGGACCTAAGATGGGCACCAAATGAACAGTTTGTGCAAGGACGAGAATTCCGATATGCCATTTACAATAAATACCCTGTTTTCAGAATGAAGTATCGGGTAGGTATTGATGGAATTGGTGGGGATTATGATTATCACCGAGTTTCTTTGGATATTTTCAAGAAGTGGAATTTCTCCATTTTGGGATATGCACATACTACTGTTGAAGTTGGTAAAGTGTTTGGAGATGGCGTTCCTTACATTTTGTCTTTTATGGCCAGAGCCAATCAGACCTATGCTTATCAGACTTTTTCATATAATATGATGAACTTCTTAGAGTTTGTCAACGATGAGTATGTTTCTGCGAATATCAGATATTACTTCAATGGATTCATTTTTAATAAGATACCATTACTGAAAAAATTAAAATTGAGAGAAATTGTCAGTTTCAAAATGCTATATGGCCGTTTGACCGATGATAATAACCCGGATTTGAACCCAGATCAGATACAATTTCCAAAAAATGAGCTTGGCGACCCAACCACTACCTCATTATCACGTGAACCATATATGGAGGCGAGTGTCGGAGTGAGTAATATTTTCAAAATACTGACTCTTGACCTTGTAAAACGCTTAAACTACCTTGATAATCCAAACACTCCTAGTTTGTTCGGTGTCAGAGGTTTAGGTATCCGTTTTAGAGCTGGATTGGAGTTCTAATCAGCGGTAGGAACATCAGGAATCCTCATTCGCTTTACGAGCCCCGCCTGAATGAAATTCATTTCGGACAGGTCTTGCTTTACTCAACGCTGCTCGCGGAGTTCGCAAAGCTTAAAAAAAACATTTGAGAAATTAATTTTTGCTAAAATCTATAACCATGTTAAAACGCTACGGACAACCCCTAGTCTACAAAATCATTCACCCGTTCATCAATTTATTGATAAAACTAAAGGTAACCCCTAATATGATCACCACGACAGGTTTGATCCTGAATGTGGCTGCAGCCGGAATATTTATGTATGGAGCAGAGTTTGGAGAAAGAGGCGACATGACTTACATTGGCCTTGGTGGTTTCATGATACTTTTCGCTGGTTTATTTGACATGATCGATGGCCGCTTGGCTCGTGTTGGAGATATGTCTTCTTCTTTTGGTGCCTTATATGATTCCGTATTGGATCGCTACTGTGAACTTATTATGTTCCTAGGCATCTGTTTCTACCTTGTTTCTCATGATTACTTCTTGAGTTCTTTATTTGCTTTCATTGCGATGATTGGTTCCATTATGGTAAGCTATATCAGAGCAAGAGCAGAAGGCTTGGGCGTACGTTGTGATGTAGGTTGGATGCAAAGACCAGAGCGTATTCTTTTGATCGGTATTTCAGCGGTTACCTGTTGGACAGTTGCAGGATTTGTAGGTGGAGATTTCAAATTTCAGGTATTCTCCTTGGTTACCTTTGAAACGATTTCGATCTTTACGCTTCCATTGACCTTTTTGGCGATCACAGCTAATCAGACTGCGTTGAGCCGTTTGTTATTTGCGAAGAAGGAGTTGGCGAAGAAGGGGCAGTAAGAGGATAGCTGGGGAGAGGCGTTTTTTCCTCACGCAGAGAGCGCAGAGCTAACGCGGGATTTTGTGATGCACCAATCGCGATTTTTCCTCACGCAGAGAGAGATTTAAATACGCATTTTCACGTTTTACCTCTGTGGCCTCTGTGCACTCTGTGTGAGTAGTTAAATAGGGAAAGCGCCCTATACACGATCGCTCTGCGGCCTCTGCGCTCTCTGCGTGATCCATTTTCGCATTCAATGCGAAAAAAAACATGCTTATATTAATTAGAACTAGAAAAGAGAAGTACATTGAAATCCAAAAGCAAGGCGATTTGCGCCCCTAAAAGTTTCCAACGATTCAGAACAGATGTCTTACTTGGCTATTCAGTCATTGCAAGCCTTTATGTGACATGGATATTGATGCTCATCGGCTGGCGATCAGATCATACCCTGTTTTTTGGTGGTGTAACCATTCTCTTTTTTGCTTCCAGCTATACGCGGAAATTAGTACAAGCTTTTGGATTCATCTTACTGTATTGGTTTATATTTGACTCTATTCGATTATTTCCAAACTACGAATTCAACCCACTTCATATTGCGGAGCCATACCTTGCAGAAAAAGCCTGGTTTGGGATTTCTACAGCTGAGGGAATTTTGACTCCAAATGAGTACTGGGCACAAAATAGACACATCTTACTGAGTGTTTATACTGCTATGATTTATTTGGCTTGGATTCCGGTACCCTTGGCATTTGGGTTATACCATTTCTTCAAAGGAAAAAGACATATCGTTGTTCATTACCTGTTCACCTTTTTACTGGTGAGTCAGTTGGGGCTTTTATTTCAGTTCCTCTACCCTGCTGCGCCGCCTTGGTATGTAGCGGAGCATGGATTTGAAGTACTCTACAATACCCCAGGAAATCCAGGCTCACTGATCGAGGTGGACAGATACTTCGGAATCTCTTTATTTGAGGGTATGTATGATATGAATGGAAATGTATTTGCGGCGATCCCGTCATTACATTGTGCATTTCCAATAATTCTGCTTTACTTTGCGGCCGTTAAGAAACTAAAAGGTTGGTTTACACTTGCTGTTATTATGATGGTGAGTACTTGGTTCGCAGCAGTTTATACCAACCATCACTACGTGATAGATGTGATCTTAGGAATAAGCACTGGAGCTCTTGCGGTCTCGATTTATCATTTCATAGTGAAACGAACGAGGGTGTATGATTGGTTAGAGCGATATGCTCGATACGTAAGCTAAAAGAAATTGGTAGATGAGGTAGATGGGGTGGATGAGGAGATGAGGTTTTCTCTTATTACGCGTTAATTTACGCTAGTGGAAAAAACCTCATTACCCCATCCACCTAATCACCTCATCTCCCCCTTAATAAAAAACAATTCAATAACAATACTTCTACCTGACCAACAGGAAAGGAGAAATACACATTTAATCAATAAACTAACTATGATTAAGAAACCCACAGGAAAGTTAGGGATTTTAGTCCCTGGTATGGGGGCTGTAGCCACCACATTCATGGCCGGTGTAATAGCGGTCAACAAAGGACTGGCCTCTCCAATTGGTTCACTCACACAAATGGGTACCATCCGAATCGGAAAACGTACCGAACCTAAGAATCCAAAAATTAAAGACTTTATTCCATTGGCCGATACCAAAGACATCGTTTTTGGTGGCTGGGATATATTTGAAGACAACGTCTATGAAGCAGCTGTAAATGCAGAAGTATTAGACGCTCGCCTATTGGACCAGATCAAACCAGAATTGGAAGCGATAAAGCCAATGAAGGCGGTTTTCGATAAGCGTTACGTTAAAAAATTGGACGGAAAGCACTTCAAAGAAGGAAAGAACAAAATGGAATTGGCGGAAGCTTTGATCGACGACATCAAGCGTTTCAAAGCAGAAAACAACTGTGAGCGCCTTGTTATGGTTTGGTGTGGTTCTACAGAGATTTACATTGAAGAAGGCCCTGTTCACCAAACATTGGAAGCCTTAGAAGAAGGGATGCGTAACAACCACGCAGACATTCCTCCTTCAATGTTGTACGCTTATGCAGCAGTGAAAATGAACGTTCCTTATGCAAACGGTAGTCCAAACCTTTCTTGCGATATTCCTGCATTAGTCAACTTGGCTAAGAAAAATAAAACCATCGTTTCTGGTAAAGATTTCAAAACCGGACAGACGCTGATGAAGACCATCGTTGCTCCTGGTTTGAAGGCGCGTGCCTTAGGTATCCGAGGTTGGTTCTCTACCAATATCCTTGGTAACAGAGATGGAGAAGTACTGGACGATCCGGACAACTTCAAAACAAAAGAAGTTTCTAAGCTATCTGTACTAGAGCAAATCTTAGAGCCAGAGCGTCACCCAGAACTCTATGGTGATTTGTACCACAAAGTACGAATCAACTACTACCCTCCTCACGGAGACAATAAAGAAGGCTGGGACAACATCGACATTCAAGGTTGGTTAGGGTACAACATGCAGATTAAAATTGATTTCCTTTGCCGTGACTCTATCTTAGCGGCACCGATCGTTTTGGATTTGGCCATTTTCATGGATTTAGCGCAGCGAGCAGGTATGTATGGTATTCAGGAATGGTTGTCTTTCTACTGGAAGTCGCCACAGGTGGCAGATGGTTTATACCCACAGCATGATTTATTTGTGCAGTTGGAGAAATTGAAAAATACACTTAGACATTTGCAGGGAGAAGACTTGATTACGCATTTGGGCCTTGATTATTATGAGGATCAGAATGGGTAAGACGGTGGACGGTTTTACGGTGAACGTTAAACCGCTAATCGTATTCCTCTTCTGACTAAATGTTTTTAGATAAAAATTTTAGGAAAGCGTCTCGTGTTTGCGGGGCGCTTTTTTGTATTCCTTGACTCGTTGTCTACATACAAAATGACAAAAAAAGTATTATTGTTCGTTTTAAACGATTTAGTCTCTGATTGAATAAACAATAAATAAAGTCCACTACGCTACAATCATGCAAAAAGGAATAACAATCGTTGAACATTATTATTCCTTTTTTACGTTATTACAAGAGTGATTACAAAAAAATGATCACTTCACTACTTATGCAAAAAAGCTTTATCCTTTTTTTATTTCTTTGCGCACTATCTTGTTTGCTTCCCGCACAGGTGTATATCAACGAAGTTTGCTCTGATAATGAAACGACTATTTTAGATGATTTTGGGGACAACTCTGATTGGATAGAACTTTACAATAGTAGTAGCGCACCCATTAATCTGAGTGGTTATTTCTTAAGTGACAATTCCGATAATTCCCAAAAGTGGACATTTCCAAATGGCAGTAATATCGAGGCGAACGGGTATCTGTTGGTTTTTGCATCGGAAGAAGACTTATTTAGTAGCTATCTACACACCAATTTCAAGCTATCAAAAGATGGAGAACCTTTGTTATTTTCGGATAGTGACGGAGTAATAATAGACCAACTCCTTATTCCTTCTTTAGAAGAAGACAATTCCTATGGTCGTTCGATTAGCAATATTAATGAATGGTTTTATTACAACTCCCCTACTCCTGGATTTGAGAATGACGATAACACTGCATTTCAATTCAACAGCAAACCAACCTTTGTTACCAACCAAGCATTTCATGAAGATTCAGTGACAATTGCGCTGACTTGTGACGAGCCCAATTGTTCCATTCGCTATACTACCGATGGGAGTGTCCCAATAATAACATCACCTATTTACACTGATCCAATTACGACGGATACAACCTTGTCCATTAGAGCTAGTACATTTTCTGCTGACCGCTTGCCTTCCAAAGCTGCGACCAAAACGTACTTTGTCGATGTACAACATGAATTACCCGTTGTTTCTCTAACAACAGATCCTTTTCTGTTGTATGACTGGGAAACCGGTATTTTTGTTAACGGCCCTGATGCCGATTCGCTACCTCCATTTTTTGGTGCGAACTTCTGGAAAGACATAGTGATCCCTATACATTTTGAATACTTTATTGATAGCGAACTAGCTGTTGAGTATGACCTGGGCACCAAAGTTCATGGTGGAAAATCATCCAGAAGTAGGAGGATGAAGTCAATCCAACTGATTGCAGATTATCAATACGGAGATCAGAATCGAATGGAGTTCCCCTTTTTTAAAGATCGAGAAAACGAATCTTATAAACGTTTGGTCCTTAGAAACGCCAGTGGAGATTTCAATTTCACCCATTGTAGAGATGGGTACATGCATCGCTATTTAATGACCGAAGGATTAAACCTAGATCTACAGGCCTATCAACCAGTCGTTGCTTATTTGAATGGTCAATATTGGGGGT
>CAZDTI010000185.1:0-16482 GCA_964508085.1 uncultured Saprospiraceae bacterium
TACGAGCTCTTCCTTTTCTCAGAGCCACCCACGGAGTTCGCAAAGCTAGAATAAATTGAATTAATCTTTGAAACCAATACATCGTCAACAACAACACAATTAAGTGCCATTAGATAGCAATATTAGAAAATTTTTTCTAAAAAAATAGCAATATCTGTGATTTTCTTATCGAAAGGGTTTTCTGTAATTTAACGTATTTACATTGTTAGATCAAACATTGGAGTCAATGTATCTATAGAGATTTGAATTAAGGTTAGCATAATCTTTTATCAACTTTGTTGAAAACAATAGAATAATCTATCTCTGTTGGGTTATTTAATTCTAATTCCGTCGCGCGGTCTACCGCATCAAAGTAATATCCCCCTTCTTCGTAATCTCCGTCCCGTCCAAGCCACAGACAAACTGCACAAAGTAAACATAAACGCCTTCCTGTAGTTTTTGTCCTTTGAAGGTACCATCCCAAGATTCAAACTGATTATTGGAAGAATAAACTAACCCACCCCAGCGATTGTAAATACTAAACAAGCGAACTTCTGGAACCGTTGGAGAAACGATTAACTCCAACTCATCATTGACATTATCATCATTTGGAGAGAACACATTCGGCACACCTACCAAATCTTCAGAACAAGCGGTCAATTGTTCCATCGAAATAGAACGAGTATAAGTACATCCGGTATCTTCATCTGTAACCGTCAACGTGTATGTTATGTTAGATTCTGGTGTAACTAATGGACTTTCGCAATCCGAACAACTCAAACCATCTTCAGGAAACCACTGATAAGTCACATTGGTGGCTTCTAAAAAGCGGATACCAATTTGTATCGATTGACCTTCGAGATAATAGCGTACCTCATCCAATTGAAATTTTGGCGCAGGAATCACTTCTACGTAGGCAGAAGTTGTATCTGCTTCACAAAGCCCCAGACTACCCTCTACGATATACTCGGTGGATTCTACTGGATTCGCAATAGGATTTTGCGCCATTGGGTCAGAGAGCGTTTCTTTCGGAGACCAATCATAAGTATCCGCAAATCCATCAACGTTTATGACTATTTCGTCTCCTTCACAAATTAGGAAATCTGTTGGATTCAATATGGTTTTTACATTTACTTCAACCAAAACGGAGTCACTGATATTACATTCTCCATTAACGGCAGTTATAATGTATTCGGTATTTGAAACAGGAATTCCTTCTGGACGGAGAATAGTTGAATCATTTAAGGTAGCTGATGGAGACCAACTGATTTGTCCTGGGCCAAAACCTTGTAAAAATGCAATCTCCCCCTGACAAATAGCGAAGTCCTCCCCTGCTCCGATCTGATTTATAGCTACTGTATTTACGGTAATAGTATCGACAATAAGACAGCCCATATCTGTTCTGACATTGGCAATGTAAGTAGTTGTATCGGAAGGAAATGCAATCGGATCAGGACAGAAGGCGCAAGTAAGATCTGTGCTTACCAGCCACTCTGGATCATTGCCAAGGCTTGCATCCAATGTTATAGAGTCTCCTATACAAATAGTTCTATCCGGTCCTAAAAATGGCTGGAACATATTTTCTATACCTATTCGGATCGAATCAACAGAAGAACATCCATCTGTAGTCGTAATTGTAACAGCGTAAGTAGAACTAACTTCGGGGCTTGCGACAGGGTTAAAACAATTGTCATAACAAGATAATCCCGGAGTGATTGAATCCCATTGATAACTAAATACAGTAACATTGTTATCAACAGAGGCCACGATCTGCATCAACTCATTGGCACACAAAGTGGTATCCATAGGAAGTACAATATTTGGTACTTCAACAGGTTTGACAAAAACGGTAACATCTGCTTCTGCCGGACAACCTTCTGCATTAATGACAACCAATGTATAAGTAATGGTATCTGTTGGATTTAATACCCAAGGATCAAGGCATTCCACACAACTGAGGCCCGCGGCAGGTTCCCAATAAAAATCAACCTGACTGGTGTCCGTATTTATCGTTCCATGTAACTGAGTCGGTTCACCCGTACAAACTAAGGCATCTTCACCAGCA
This sequence comes from uncultured Saprospiraceae bacterium, assembly GCA_964508085.1. GTDB lineage: Bacteria > Bacteroidota > Bacteroidia > Chitinophagales > Saprospiraceae > CALGLS01. Next base: position 2,045 of record CAZDTI010000185.1, read on the forward strand.
TCTATATCTGCTAAAGGAAAAACCACTGCAAAATCAAAATAAGAATCTGTGCAGCCTGCATCAGTTGTAACTTCTAAGTTGATGGCGACTCCAGCACTGGCTTCGAAAACATGAACAGGGTTTTGAACAATAGAAGTAGTACCATCTCCAAAATCCCAATTCCATTGTTCTATAGTACCATCTACTACGGTTGACACATCCATAAACCCAATCGTGACGGGACCACAGCTATCGTTATCTGTCATGATAAAATTAGCAACTGGAACTTCTCCAACACCGATGTAATCTTCTTTTATGAGCGTATCTTTGCACCACTTTGATTCAGAAATCAAAGTCACATCATGCAAACCTGGTATGGAAAAGTTCGAGATTGGATTATTAACCGTTGAAGTTCCTGGATTTCCATTTTCAAAAATCCATTCTAAAGAGGTAACTGGTTCCGTGGAATCAAAAATCGGCGTAAAAGATATAGCAGGATCATCGCTACAAACCGCTGTCTTACTCGCCTCAAAATCAGCATCAAGCCCTGCCACGTAAATAGAAGAAACAATAGGCAAGGTTCGAAAACAACCGGTACTGTTTAACAAGCTTAGCGTTGGGGTATAAGTCCCTGTATTTTCATAAACATAAGTAATAGAGTCATAAATAATAGGCATATCACTCGAATCGATGATTCCTTCTCCAAAGTCCCAAAAATAAGTATATGGCTCTAAAGAATTGGCAACAAAAGTGACTTCTGCCGGTGCGCAAGTACTATCGATTGATATTGTATAGTCTCCAACTGGACCATCTAATACAATTAAGTCTGTGAATATTAAGGTGTCCTGACAACTTTCTGTTCGGATGGCAATCAAAGTTACGTCAAAGACACCTGGAGTAATATAAACATAAGTCGGATCTACAAAATCTGAAGGTGCATTATTGTCTCCAAAGTCCCACAAATAGCTATCTGAATTAATAGAGGTATTCGTAAAATTTACGGGTAAAGGAGGGCATGATGCAAAAGTAGAATCTACGGTAAATCCGGCAACAGGGTCTGCTACAACAATATCTTTACAAATGAAATCTGTACATCCATATCCATCTGTTATGGTTACACATGCAGTGAAAGTTCCTTCCGATGCATATTGGTGTAATGGGTTGATTTCTGTACTGACTTCCCCATCTCCGAAATTCCAATTGTAAGACAATTGCCAACCGGATGAATTGCTTTGAAAAGGCATGTTATTAGAAGTACAACTTAAAGTATCTACAGTAAATGCGGCAATAGGAGACGTTGCATCAATATAATCTGTCAGTGTAATGGTGTTGGTACAGCCCCAAGAATCTGTAACGGTTAGGATAACGTCATAGGTCCCGAGGTTATCAAAGGTGAAACTTGGATTTTGTTCTGTAGAAGTACCCAAACCAGGGCCGAAATTCCAACTCCAACCTGCTACATCCGCGAAATAATCGTTTACCGAAAGGTCGGAAAAAGAGACGGTCAATGGAGCACAACCTGTTGTAACATCAGAAGTGAAGTTCGCACTGACCGCATTTACAAAAATAGAATCTGCATAAACTATGGTATCTTGACATTCATTTACATCGGTGATAATTAAGGTAATGTCATTGGTATATAAACCAGGTTGGTTATAAGTAATTGTTGGGTTAGTCGCATTTGCATTTGATATTACTCCATTCACAGAAGCCCATTGCCATACATTTGCATCTATTGATACGTCCGTAACATCTATCGTTAGCGGGGCACAGCCTTCGTTTGGCGAGATGGTGAAATCTGCGATGGGTACAGTTACCATAACCTCCAAACTAGTAGAATGCGAACACATTGTTACTGAATTATACACCCATTGAACTACGGTATAGGTTCCGGGGTTAGTATAAACAAACTGCGGATTAACCTCACTACTCGTATCTGTTTCTACCCCAGGCACTCCAAAATCCCAAAAAGTAGAATCAGCTCCTATAGAAGTATTGATGAATTGACGAAGCAACTGATTTTCACAGAAATTAACCAACTCAAAACTAGCCACAGGAGCAATCGCATGGATATAATCATCAAAGGTAATGGTATTGAAACAGCCATTGTTATCAACAATCAGGCTGACATCATAATAACCAGTATCAGAATAAGAATATTCCGGATCCTCAAGCATCGAGGTACCTCCATCACCAAAATCCCAAAACCATTCATCTACAGCACCCGGAGTCAAATCTGTAAAGAGTACTGGTGAATCGATACAGGTTTCCAAAGGTGTCCCTTCAAAGTTAACATCCAACTCCAGCCCTGCTTCAATGGCACCATTGAAATAAGCAGTATCAGTACAACCAAGTGTATTAGTGGTTATCAGAACAACATTATAAACACCCGTATCCGTAATTATAAAAGTAGGACTGGCTTCATTAGAGGTGAATATATTAGTCCCTCCTGTTGCTTCCCAACTCCAGCTTGTAATGGGCGAAACAGTACTAGAAACTTCTTCTAAGGTGACTGATAAAGGTACACATCCATCGAAAAAATCATTGACCAATTGGCCTTCTAATTCTGTGATATTAATAGTATTTATTAAAGTATCATTAGTACAACCCAAGGCATTAGTAACTGTTAGAACTACTGGAAATTCTCCAAAGGTTTCATAAATATGAGTCGGGTTCTGAAGTGTAGAAGTATTACCATCTCCAAAATTCCAAAACCATTCTGTGGCATTTACGGAAATACCAGAAAAATTAACAACATGTGGTAACGTACATCCGATTAAGTTGTCATTTGTATACCAAACATCCGGTTCCTGATTTACATTAATACAATTTTCAGTATAAACAATGGATGTGCAACCATCTACAATTCTGGTTAATTGAACTGTAAAACAACCTGGTTCTGTAAACAAGTGAGTTGGATTAGCTTGTGTAGAAGTATTACCATCGCCAAAATCCCAGAGGACAGACTGGGCAGGAAAAGTTGAATTATCTGTAAAGCTAACCGGTAGATCTTCGCAGCCGTTTTCAGGAGTATGACTAAAGCTTGCCGGATAACCAACATTGATGTAATTCTCCAGCACCAAGGTATCTGTACAGCCCGATTGCATATCCATAGCAGCTACAGTAACCGTGTAAGCACCAGGAGCATCATAGGTAATAGCAGGAGGAGTGGCACCCACATAGGTGTCGTTATTTCCAAAATCCCAAGTGTAACTTACATTTGGAGTATTATTGTTATTTACAAAAGTAGCATCAAAAGGAGCATTACAGGAAAAGGTATCTATTGCAGAAATATCTATAACAGGTTTCGGAGAAACATTGATATAAGAAAGTTTATTAGTAGTGTTCACACAGCCATTATCGTCTGTGACTATTAAGCTCACATTATATGATCCAGGAATGGTGTAAGTACAAGTAGCTACAGGATTGGTTCCATTTCCAGGGATGGTTCCACAAGAGCCGCCAAGCCCCCAAATCCAATCCACAATATTCCCATCTGTACCTATGGATAAATCGGTATAAGTGACTTCTAAAGGAGTACATCCTTGAGTTATATCTGCTGAAAAATCAGGAGTAGGTAAATTATAGACTTGAACCAAATCGTCTTTACAAACCGTGCAGGTGTTTCCTTCACTATCCGTCACGGTGAGACAAACAGTATAAACACCAGGTTGGCTAAAGACCGTAGAAGGACATTCTACAGAAAATGCACTGATTTCCATGTTCCAACTCCAAGCCACAATGGGGCCTGCCGTTGAGGAGGACATATCACAGAAATCAACAGCAAAGCCACCGCAACCAGTAACACTGGTGTGGGTGAAATCGCAAGTAATCTGGCCGGTTCCTTTACTCCAAAAACAACAGAGTATTAGAACACATTGTATGACTTTTTTTAACATTACCACAATTAAATTTATAGTACCGAGTAAAGGGGGAGCTATACTATAACTCCTCAGATAATAGTGTGGATAAGCTAATGGGACAATTATATAGTGTGTGAATAGTATTCAGAAATCGACTTTAGTAAAAACACAAAAGGAACCTCAGTCAATTCTAAAAAATTAACAATAACAAAAGACCAATTACGCTACGATTATGAAAACGTTACATATTTTCTTGTGTGCTATTGTATGTATATGTACGATGGGAAAAATAATGTGTGAGATATTAAATTTTTTATCAATATTCATTCCAATAATGAAAAATTATAATATTTGTTTGGAACTTTAACACAATGTATTCCCTAAACTCTTAGTATGACACGAAATAGAATTTATACCACCATTCACTTCCCTACTTTATACAGGAGTAAGGGGTAAAGTTTTTTCGTTATTATTTAACTAATCTTAATTCTTCAGGTGAGCTATCATATTCTTTATCTCTTACACATAGCAATATACTATGACTATAATTTCTATAGACACAATAGATTAGCCATTAGAGCTAACAGTAAAAGCCAAAACTGTTTCTTTACAATTTTGCCATTTAAAGCATTAAGTTAGAAAAGCACCTTAGGAATTGGGATCTTCTGGAATTGGTTTTGGGATAGGGTTTAACCCTTTTGTTGTTGTTATTATCTCTACCACTAGCCGGTAGCTATACAAAGTTACATTTTTTTTATGTCAAGTCTTGTATTTTAGAAGGAAATTACCCCCTTACATGTACATAAATATACATATGTCCTAATTTCTTTTAATTTCTACTATTTCTACACGCCTCTCCTCTGCCGCCGCTGGGTGGTAGATTGAATTTCTGAGGTCATACAGATCATCACTAATAGTGGTCGAAGCGGTCGTTTCCCCAAAGGACCGCTCTGACAGGACAAGCATTCCATTATCCAGGTAACGACTGAAAATACCTCCTCTCCAGGTTTTAAAGTGGTTTTTCACAGAGCTAATCCGACGTTTCCCTAGAGAGATATTATAATCACTTTTCGCTCGTGGGCTTGTATATCCTTTTACAAAAATTTCCACCTTTTCTCCTTCTTCTAATCGAGCTAGTAATATTTCTGAAAACAGGTTCAAATGTTCATAGCCTTTGCGTACTTTTTTTTCAAAGAAATAAGTGATGTCGTCTTCTCCTTGATAGCGATCTGATTCCGTCATAGGTTTGGTATACTCTCGTTGGTACTCCCACTTTAGCGCATAATATGGGTGATAGGTTTCAACATAAGACTTTTTGGTATAAGTTCTCCTTGTTCTTCTATCCGGTTCATCATTGTGAAAGTAAAGCGCTAGGGGTAAAAAGTCTTCTAAAGTTGTTGGTACTTTTTCGATTACTGGAGGAGGCCCAACGCTTGTGGTAGTTGGAGTATCTGTAGTATCCGGAGGAACAATCACAATGGTTAAAGAATCTACTGGTTTGTCTTTTGGAACTATCGTTTCATCTAATGGCAAAACGGCTTGGTAAATATCGTTACAACAAGATTTATTGTTTTTATCCAGATAGAAAGAACCCAATCGGTTGGAGGCAAAATAAGCAGTGGTGGAATCTGCACTCATTGTGTAGTACAAGTCGTTATAACTGCTATTCAAAGGATAACCTGTATGTTCTACTTCAGACCAGTTACCTTCCTTTTGTTGGCTCTTGAAAATATCATAACCGCCCATACCTTTCCGGTAATCACTACTAAAATACAAGGCTTGAGAAGGTTCATGCCAAAAGGGTGTAATGTCATTACCTTCCGTATTTAAATCTTTGACGTTTACGGGGTCTTTAAATTTTTTCCCATTTACTTCTGTGTACCAAATATCCAAACCTCCTAATCCACCTACTCTATCAGAGACGAAGTATAACAATTCTTTTCCGGAAGCATCTTTAGCAATACAGGGGTGAGTTGCAGTGGTTCCTTTTTGATTAATAGTTCCAGGTAATTTTACTCCTTTTATTGACCAACGTTTACGGCTGTCTTTTTCTCTATAATACAATTCACATTGAATTTCACTGGCATTCAAATAATGACAAAGCGTATAGTAAATTCTCTTCTGGTCCGTACTAAAAGTAGTATGCGCAGTGTGCAACTTGGAGTCATTAAACTTTCGGGGCAGTGGTTTCCCTTTCGATCCTTTTTTGGAAGTCAATACTTTTGTAATCTTACGAGGTGGATCATTTTCGTCAAATCTATTTTTAAATTTAAAAGAAGAAAAGTATAAGGTATCTCCTTTCATCAGTGGACCAAATTCAGAAAACGGAGTATTGACTCTTTTATTCAATTGCTTGATCGTCACTTCATCTGCATCGTCCATAATTGCCTGTGCATAATTGCAAGATTCTATTTGCTTCTTCGCCTCAGCAACATAGGTAGATATGGCTCCGTTCTGCTTGAGGTATTTATTGAAATGTTTTATCGCAGGTTCGTATTTTCCCATGCTTTTTTGTACCGCTCCCAGCCAGTAAGCTGTCAAAGGAAAACGGTCTTGCTTGTCGGAGTTTATAATTCTTTTATAATAAGATTCTGCCTCCTCATAAGCATGTTGCATACGCGCAGCTTCTGCGTAAGCAAACCAAACTTTAGGATCTGAAGCTCTGAAGGTCATCGCCTCCTGATAATATTGCAAGGCTGCGCTGTAATTCTTTTGTTTTATTGCTTTGTCCCCGGCCTTCATAAAAGCTTTAAAGGTTTGAGCAGACGATTGAGGAACAATAAAACAGACGAGGAGTAATGAGAGGAAAAAACGGAGAACAATTGTCATGGGTACATATTGTTATAAAAACAGAGGTAATACTTAAATCATTATTACGATTAAAATACCGGGCAAGCCTTAATTTCTTTAGTTGGTTGTACTTTCGTAATAATATAAATCAAAGAGAGTTCGAGACCTCCCCTATTGTTTGTTGCTACATCGAATTCTGATACGTTTATATCGTAACTTAAGCCAAATTTCCAAGCCAGATACTGCAATTCTACTGAAGGAATAATCGCATCAGATCGTCCAAGAAAACGATAAGCGGTTCCAAGTTGAAGTGCCATTTCTTTTCCTCTGGCTTTATTCAACCAGTATTTCACACCAGTACCGGTAATTCCTTCTTTGTAGGGCCCCTGGAACTGACCGATTCCATGAAAAACAACAGACCATAGCTCATTGATTTCTGCTTCACCGGAAGCGTAAAAGCTAAGGCGCATCGGTAAATCGGCATCACCTCCTTCGTAAAATTTTTGCTGCGGCTTGTTGAGGTGAAAAGCACCTACACCAATATCTAATCTTCTGAGACCTTCATCGAATTGTACCCGCCAGTTAAGACCTGCGCCTACATCAATAAATGCTACACTCGTATTATCAAAATTCTCCCCAGTCGGTGCCGTTTCTTGATAGATATCACCCGTAAATTGCTTACCAAATTGAAGCGCATTCAAGCTAAAAGATCGCTGGCCTACACCAAATTGAAAAGCAGCAGTCACCATATTATTGTCACTGAGACGTTGCGTATAAGCACCATTCAAGGCTACTTGTGTCATCCCCAATTCCGAGTCACCCGCTTTATCGGTATTCAAAACAATACCGCCGCCAAAGAAACCATTTTCTAATTTTTTATGGAAATACTTCATATCAAAAGCAGCCGTGTACGTTCGAAAATCAACAGGTACGGAGCTCCATTGATCTCGATAATTTCCCATGAAACGCATATCTCCGTTATACATCCCAGTCAGTGCGGGACTGATGTTAAGCGGGGAGTTATAATATTGGGAATAGTGAATATCCTGCGACTGAAGTCCAGAAGAGACCAAGAGGCAAAAAAAGAAGATTTGGAGGTAGTTTTTTTTCATCACAGCTCTGCTTAGTAACAACGAAAAATTAACTTGGGCGACTGCCTTCATTTAGTTAAAGCTAAACGACTTTAGGATAGTGCTTAAGCTAAATGAAGGCAGTGTATAGTAGCCTAAATTATTTTTTGTGTCATGCTTAGTTAATATTTTAGATGTCCATCGTTGACAAATTACTAAAATTACCTATAAATACATAAACCATTCCCTGTTTTTGTTGGGTGAAACCTCAGAGGGATGATTTTTTTGTAGCTTTGATAGCCTCAGGATCGTAGCGCTCCGCAGGAGCTACGTCATGATTAAAGCTGTCGCCCCTATGGATCTCAGTTGATTTTTTTTCACCAAATCTACAAAAATATAGCTTCGCTAGTAGCGAGCAATTCTTATATTTTACATTGGATTAACGAACCGCAATAGATATATTTTTAGGTCGCGATAGTGCAAAGTTAAAAGCTTAATAACCAATAGTAAAAAATAGCACAATTATGTTAAAAATAGGCATCACCGGTGGTATAGGTTCAGGAAAGACCACAGCCTGTAAGCAATTCGCCATTCTTGGCATTCCCACTTACTATGCAGACGCAGAAGCCAAACGTTTGATGGTCGAAGATAAAGCCTTGGTACGCCAAATCAAAAAGGTCTTTGGGAAGGAAGCCTACTTAAAGTCTGGAGCACTCAATCGAAAACACATTGCTGCTATTGCATTTAGTAATAAATCCAAACTCGCCATTCTTAATGCCTTGGTTCACCCAGCGGTTGGAAGAGATACGCTCAAATGGTTCAGAACTCAAAAAAATTGCCCATTTGCCTTGCAAGAGGCGGCATTAATGTATGAAAGTGGCTCTTATAAAAAGCTAGATTATGTCATCGCGGTCACTGCTCCGGTTGATATACGAGTGGCAAGAGTGATGAAGAGAGATGGTATTAGTGAAAAAGAGGTTCTCAGTAGAATAAACAGTCAAATGGATGAGCAAGAAAAAGTAAAACGAGCGGACTTTGTAATTTATAATGATCCCCATCACAACCTATTACAACAAGTGGTTCATATTTATCACCAACTTAGTGTCTTGTAAAATCAAGTATGTTCATATTATACGCGTATTTGGAAACAACAGATGTGACGAAGAAGGCAAACAAGAGTCAGAATGGTACTAGCTCAACACGACAAACTACACAGAATATCCAATGATCTAGTCCCTTAATCATCAAGTTGTAATAAATGGAGCTTTTATTGCATATATCAATTATCATAACTCCAATAGCAGCTGAACGAAATAAAATTTTGCAATATTCAGCTTTTGCCCAACAATTAACATAAAAATAATCTTGAATAAAGAAAGTATTTCCTTCTTAATTCTTATATTTATATCAGAAAAAAAGAAATAAGACTTATTACGATCTAATTTCTTTTGTCTGGTTCAAGAAAGAGAACATGTGCTAACTATTTAAGGAATACACCCATTTACAGGAGTTTGAAACATATTTTTTATGGTTTCGGCTTGAACCCCCGAGGTCATTCATCCCTTAAACATATCAAAAACATGAACCTTTTCAACACAATTCTCATTGGAGGATGGTGCGTGTTATTTACATTCTCAGCTAACGCAAGCCACATCTCCGCCTTTCCTAATGCTTATTCTTATTGCAATTTTTCCACTACGGAACTATTTAAGGGCACTAAGCTACGAGTTGCTGCTGCTACTTTTGTTGATGATGACAAAGATGGCATTTCTAACGAAGTGGACTGTGCTCCCAACAATCCGAATCTTCCAGCAAAACCTGGAACACCTTGCAATGATAACAATGACTTTACAAAAAACGACAAAGTACAGGCTGATGCTTGCACTTGTATTGGTACGACCATAAAAAAGGACTCTCCCATCACCATTGATCTAGGAGAGGATCGTCTGCTCGACTTAAACGAGACCATTACCATTAGCACCAATGTCTTACAATTCAACACTTGCATCGTAACTACTTGCAAGGAAGAAACACCACTTATTGCGCACTGGAACCTAGATAATATAACTTCAAAATCGTCTAAGGATAACACAGATGACTACTCTGCATCTATCAATACGTCCAGTAATAATAGTTTTTGTGCTAATATTGTTACAAAAGGACTTTACCGATCAGAAGGAGCTGACTTAATCCCTACAAAATCATACTCCTCTAAGGCAAAGAAAGCCATTATGGCTGACATGCCTTTGGTTCCGGAGTTTCAAGACAATCATCCGCAATCGTTACGTTTTGACATTATAGTTGATCCTTCTGCTAATGTTTCCAGAATTACAAAATTGACTTTCATGGAAAAGGCTCCAGCGAAAGTCCGATCCGATGGCTCAACTAAACCTAACAATACTCCCACAAAATATGGCATTCGTGTTCTAAAAGGTGGAAAGCAAATTTACAAAGCCATTGATATGATGACGAGCAAAAGTTGGGCTAAAGCCGTTTTCGACTTTTCTAACGAACCTATTTTTGAGGTAAGCAGTACAACCGTTTTCACGGTGGAACTATTGGGATATGATCAAAGCATTGAATCTACAACTGCTTCAGCTTGGAATATAGATGACATCAAAGTATACGGTGGTTGCTGCAATACCAGTTCTTTTCAAAGTAGTAGATACCTGTGGTCTACTGGGCAACGGACTAATAGTATTGATGTTAAAGAGGTTGGAAGTTATACCGTTACGGTTACAGATTGCAATGGTACGACGGCTGTAGATGAAGTTCTTGTGACAAAAAAGTAAATAGATAATTAGCTGTTTTTTTTAACAGACGCTTATATTATAAGGTACCCGAATTTCTTTCTAAGAGATTCGGGTATCTTTTATTATGTAACAAATCCTTTGTCCTTATCTTTATTTGTGACAGGACAAAATATTTTTTTTGAACCTATTCTCCAGACAACAAAAAATTCTATTTAAAAGGCTCATCTTCATCTAACTACCTCACTATCAATGCAAATATGAATTATAGATTAATTTACTCTTATTTCAAAAAAAATCTAAGCTCTCCATTTCTTGGAATCCAATCCAATAAAAAAATCAAAGTGGTTCACTAATTGCAGACTCTTTGAGCGTGTCCAAATAAGTCATTTTGGAACAAAGAACAAACCTAAGGCGGATATATCCTTATCGCCATGTCAACCGAGAGTAAACAAACACCCTGTTCACTGACAAGATCTATTTAAATAATATTCTTGCCCCTGGACTACTAGTGCCAGCTTAACAAGTAATTGTTTCGCTGAGACAGATTGAATATTCTAAACTATAAACCCTCCTTCATATATAACAAACAAAATACATCCCCTCCATTATTTTGTTTTACAATGACATACAACGTATAAAATATTATCAACAATATAATTACTTAACGATTTCTGTACCCGGAAAATAAATAGTGTTTACATCTATTTCCAAACAGCTTTCAACATTTAAACTAAAGCTTTTTATACCGGCTCATGAACTATTTTAATCTAATCTCTTTATGATGCATTTCAAAACTATGTTTTTTGGCTTGTTAGGACTATTACTGTCTTTGACAAGTTTTGCCAATTCAGGGGGCTCCAATTTTGAGAGCAGCAACCAAGACCCGGATTGCTCTTTGGTCTCCAACCAGATAAACAATATGATTTATCTGGGAGAATACAACAACAGTAAATATTACTGCTCTAACACCAATAATTTCACCTGGCACCAGGCTAAAAGCGCTGCGGAATCCAATGGTGGACATTTATTGATTATTGATAATGCCGCGGAAAATGAATTCATCCGAAGCAATATCCAAGCAGATTATGTTTGGTTGGGTTTTACAGATGAAAACGATGAAGGAAACTTTAAAACAATCTTTGGACAGAGTCCTTCTTATACTCATTGGGAGACAGGAGAACCTAACAACAGTAATGGTAATGAGCATTACACGCGTTTGTTAAAATCCAATGGTAAGTGGACTGATAGAACAGCTACTTTTCAAGCAGAGTATGTTTTGGAAATTCCTTGTCCAGACTCGGACAATCCGACAAACCCAACACCACCAAACGGAGATATTTGTACAACAAGAACAGCTAGTAATGTTGTAAATTGTAATAATAATGAAACTTATGGTGGTTGGTTAAAATTGGAAGGAGAAGATTTCTACTATTCCATTTCTAATGCCGAATTGATAGAATACAATAATGGTACAGCAACTTATACCGCAAGATGGACCAACAATGAGCAAAGTAACATTGTCTTTGACATCGACGCCACCTTTACTGGAAAAACAGAGACCGCTCCAAACACACCGAAGGAGCACGACTGTTTGAATCCCAATACAAATGACTTCTATTTCTATCAAAATTTTTCTGGAACCCTTAGAGGGAAACAATCAGTAGACGGAGCGATTATAAATATCAACTCTTATGGTGCTGCGCCACAGCTTGGAGTAGGTGCAAACGCAACTGGTTCTTCTAATACCTTTGGTATGTCCGCCTGGTTTAGTGGTTCCATTCTTCAACAGCCTGATAGTGGAGGTAACATCTCGTTGGACGCCGGAACTGGCAGTCACATTGGAGATATAAACATCAAATTATCAGGAGACGCAGACGATTGTGAAGATTGCACAGATTCAGATAATGATGGAACTTGCGATCTGGGGGATTGTGCTCCAAATAATCCAGCTATACCAGCAAGCCCTGGAACATCCTGTAATGATAACAATTCAACTACAATAAATGATGTCATCTTAGCAGATGGCTGTACTTGTGAAGGAACAGAAGTAATCAACAACTTAACGGTTAGTCTGGGAAGTGATCAATCTATTTGTAATGAAACCATCAACTTGACCGCAACTGTTAGTAGCCCTTCTACCTGTCAAGAGGATTGTCAAACAAACTCAGATAGCTACAATGTAGCCTTAGATATCTGGAATAATGATACAAACGGATTTATCTGCGAAGACTACTCTTCATCTACTACTCAAAATGGATTTAACGATGAAGCCACTTTTAACGATCCAATTGGAAATTCCAACAAAAGTATTGTTGCGATAAAGGTTACTTTCAACATTGCAGCTTGCTTTGGCTCTTCGGATGACTTTTCTTATCCAATTCAACTAAACGGCACTACCATAGGGCAATTTAACCCTGAAGAGATGGCTTGCTCTTATAATATCTGTGAGCCTAATGGCATAGTTACCTATACAATTCCTTCTGGAAGTTTAAATTATAACTACAATGGAGTAAACACTTTAGATCTAAATTTCTCTAGCCAAGGTGCCCACATTTGTGTTGCAAATATCCAACTGGAATTGCTTACTGAAGAAGTAATTTGTGCGACCGTAAATTCTGACGTAACTTATCTCTGGTCAACTGGTGAAACAGGGGCTTCTATTTCGGTCAATGAAACAGGGGTATACGATGTAACCGTGACTGATTGCAATGATTTCACTGCTACTGATCAAGTAAGTATAACATTAGAAGACAATGATAATGATGGTGTATGTACAGACGAGGACTGTAATGACAATGATCCAAATATTCCAACAACTCCTGGAACGGCTTGTAACGATAACAATGATAATACAACAAATGATATTATCCAAGCTGATGGCTGTACTTGCTCAGGAACTGAAATTATTATTCCTAACATCAGTATCAACGACGTTACAGTCAACGAAGAAGATGGTACGGCTACGCTGGAAATTTGCCTTGACCAAACGACTACTCTTCCCGTTACTGTAGGATACCTCACGGGTAATGCTGCTGCAATCGCGGGATCTGATTACGTTGCTAAAACGGGGCAAGCTACGATTCCAGCTGGAGAAACTTGCGTAGAAGTGAGTTTTGAAATTATTGATGACGAAACACCAGAAGATACGGAGCCTTTCTTTGTTGACTTAAGTTCGCCTGTAAATGGTAACATTAGTGACCCTTCTGGTTTAGTTACCATTTTGGATAGCGATGTAATTGTTCCTAACATTAGCATTAATGACATTACTGTCAATGAGGAAGACGGTACTGCTACCTTAGAAATCTGCTTAGATCAAATCACTACCGTTGATGTCTCTGTTAACTATAACTCCAACAATGCTTCTGCAATTGATGGTTCGGACTACAACACCAATAGTGGTCAAGCAACTATCGTTGCTGGACAAACGTGTACGGAAGTTACTTTCAATATTATTGACGATGAAAATCCTGAGGATACGGAGAATTTCGTGGTGAACTTGACTAACCCGACTAACGGCGAAATCAGTGACCCACAAGGTACAGTGACCATCCTGGATTCCGATGTAATTATTCCTAACATCAGCATCAATGACGTAACCGTAAATGAGGAAGACGGAATTGCTACTTTGGAAATTTGCTTGGATCAAACCACTACCGTTCCCGTTACTGTGAATTACGAAACAGCTAACGCTGCTGCAATCGCAGGCTCAGATTACGTTGCTAAAACAGGGCAAGCTACAATTCCAGCAGGGGAAACTTGCGTGGAAGTTAGCTTTGAAATTATTGACGATGAAAATCCAGAAGATACCGAGCCATTCTTTGTGAACCTGAGCGCACCTGTAAATGGTAACATTAGTAATCCTTCTGGATTGGTTACTATTCTGGACAGTGATGTAATCATTCCTAACATCAGTATCAATGACGTAACCGTAAATGAGGAAGATGGTACCGCTACTTTGGAAATTTGCTTAGATCAAACCACTA
>CAZDTI010000186.1:0-16479 GCA_964508085.1 uncultured Saprospiraceae bacterium
CTTTGGCTTTAAAGGTAACATTAATCCATTTATTATCATTTTGACCTGACCTATCAGACCAATCTTTATCGAACCAAACTTCCCAAGTATTATGAGCATTTTTAAACTCACTATACTTTTTTCCGGCTGGTTCAAAATGATTTTCGGTGGCAAATGTCCATATCATTATTTCTGCAGCAATAATATTTGGGTTGGGTTTATTTCCTTTATTTGGCTCCTTTATCAACCACATCGTTGTTGCTAAATTATAATTTCCATTTGCAGAAATCTCTACATCATAGGAAATCATTAATTCTTTAAGCGTCGATATTTTTAAAGGAAATCTATTATCAAATTTTGGTTCTGGCAACCAAGGTGATGAACCAAGCTTTATTTGTGGGTAAGCATATATAACTCGTCTACTCATTGGCCAGGACCAAGACCATCCATATTGAAACACACTGTCAACCAATCTCTTTTCTAAACATTGAGTCCAAGCATCCTCTTCTGCTGTGGATTTATTCCAGACGTTATTATTGAGTACTCCAAGTTCGGTCTCAATAGAAAAGTATTCATCACAATTTAATGTAATTGATTCTGGTTTTACCCAAGGGTCGGATTTATTTGGTTTTTGCTGACAGGATAGTAAACAAGCAAAAAAGATAAAAATTAAAAACCTCATAGTTAATTGTTTCACTTGTACTTTTCGATTTATATTTTTCTTCATTACTTTACTCCAATAGAATTACCATCACTGGACAGTGACAGGTAATAGAACCTCTAAATCCGTTTCACCACTTGCATTTTCAATTTCGCCTTCAGATACACCCGGTGCAAATTTATCGGGCTCAAGACGAAGAATTATTTTTAACATCCCAGAACCTTCACTTCCTGTAGTTAAAATACTTTTAAGTCCTAATGGATTACTGTTTACGTCTCGATCGTCGATCGGGTGTTCACTATAGCTTTTCTCTACGATATTCAAAGTTTTTTATATCATATCTATAATCTGCCTCTTTTCCAACTAGTTTATCAGAATCAATGTTTTCAATAATCATTGGAGCTGAAACAATCCCCTTAATAAATAAAAAGCCTTCAAAGCCAAAAACTCTGTATTGAGTTTCCCAATTCGAGTTAGAGTTTACAATATTTATTTCTTTTTTTCCATTAGGCTTATAGCTATGAATTTGATTTAGGGACTCACCATCATTATAATACTTTCGAATACTCCCTTCTTGCAAAAAACTATGTAGTTGACTTTCGGTTATCAAACTTTGTTTTAAGTTTACCCTCTTAAAGCCTATACTATAATTTTGTTTTCTGTAATAAATGGAATCAGAATTAACCAAATCAAAATAGTCTATTGCCAACTCTCTAACTTTATATTTAGCCCCTTCTACTTTTTCTAGATTGTAAGCATCAACAAGATAAGTAAGGAAAATTTCTCCTGTTGACATATTTAGCTTCTCATTGATTATCAATGAAGATATATTGTTCTCATTCTCAAAAAACATAAATCTTTCTACTTTCTCATTAGGATATTCCTTTCCTAAAGTATCATATACGGTTTTAGCTTGCCATATTGATCTGTTTAAGCTTTCTTGGCAAAACAGACTTAAACTGAATAATAAAAATAAGTTAACAAACATTAATTTCTTCATTGGTATTTTTTTTAATTAAAGTATTATGCTTTCAAAATGTTAAAATTACAATTATCTTAGTAAAGAACTCGACCACCTTAGAAAATTATTCGATGAGTTTGGGGTAAAGATATGAGAGGATTGCAAAGAGCTCTAGTATATTTTTTTTTAAAATATCATTTTCTCTCAGGTCAATAGCTCTTTTAGGATTTAATTTTCTGATTCCTTAGTATCGTTAATCTCCAGGATTCAAAGGTAAATTTAATCGAAGATCTAAAACCCTATAACAACTTGCTTCCTAAATTACTAAACGCCTCTCAAGGAAGGAGAAAACCTCTCACCCCAAACAAAAAGGCTACTTACGAATGGATCAAAATTAATTTTGATCCATTCGTAAGTAGCCTTTTTGTAAATGTATTGTTTAATTGCCAGACTGGGCATCATGTCCTGCGCAGGCGAAGTATACACCTTTAGCAGCTATCGACATTTCACACCTTGTTTATGTACTGCCTTTTCTAAATTGTGTAGAGCATCAATCCTCTTGAATTATTTTACTTTGGTTATAGCTCTTCTAATATTTTATTAGATATTTCCTTTCCATTTTTATCAATAGATACAAACCATACATTTGTGGTGCATTCTCTATTGAGAATATCTGAATTTGAAGTACAATTTTGTTTGGTTCCTTTTATTAAATAACCGTTCTCTGTTTCCTCTGCGGTATAACCGTATTCGTTATAAAAACCGCCATAGGTATTTTGCCATTGTTTTGTTCCCTCTTTATCCGTTTTAATGATAAACATATCGTAGTTGCCATTTCCGTACGAACTGGTGGAACCGATAATGAGATAGCCATCGTTCGTTGCTAAGATAGAATTCGCCTTGTCATAGCTTTCTCCGCCAAATTGTTTGAACCAAATTTCATTTCCGTTTTCATAGTTTTTAGTCAACAGAATATCTGAAGCATCATTATTCCCACCTCCAATAGTGGTCACTTGAATGGAGCCATTCTCCGTTTCAATTTTAGGTTGAAACTTTAGATTCGTTTTCTTTCTAAATCTATTATTTCTAGCTCTATAGTTAAGCGTCACTAAGACATCAGTGGCTCTTCCGAATTCATCTCTTTGCACCTTCATGATGAAGTTAGAAGCTAATAACTCATTCCTATTGAGTGCTTCTACTGTTCGCTCCCTTTCCCGATTTGAAAACAAGAGTTTTAGTTGATTGTTCTCCTTCAATTTGAGTTCAAAACTCATATCTAACTCACTGCTATAATACTCCCCAACAAAACTTTCTAAATCTGCCAATGAAGCAGCTAAGTCAGCATGCCTTTTGTAAGTTAAGGTCTTTCCTGATCGGTAAAACCGAACGAGTTCGTCTTCATAGCATCTAATTTTAATTTCAGCATTGTACTCAACCGAAAACATATTTTCGCTTTCGGTAATGAGTTCATAAGGAGAATTATTTGCAGATCTCCAAAGCAGCTTTCCCTCCTCCTCTACAATTCGAATTAGAAATCCATCAGGGGATAAGTATTGCCCTAGCATTTGCGCCTGCTCCATTTTACTTGAGCTTTTAGTCATAAGGCCATCATATTCTCCTTTCTTTTCGATAGCTGGCAGCAAAGCAGATGAAATGTCATCAGCAATATCTCCACTCCAAATTTTACCATTGTTACTCAGCACAAAAACGGATAATTTTTCCTTTGGAAAACGATTCGTGTGCGAGTGATATCCAAATGTTGATCCCGAATGATATTGTGCAACTCTGTCTAAGCGACCATCTAGTTCCAGACCAAAGCCATAGTCCTTAATTTCGCTTTTTGGAATGGGTCGCTGACTTTCAACTAAAAGTATATTGTTGTTGAGATTGGCATTTTGAACCGCTTGCTCATAAATCAATTGGTCTTTGAGTGTGGTGTACAAAGAACCGTCACCATTAAACTTGGTTAGCGAAGGAGTCGCTAGCCAATTTCCATCCCCCCAATCAGAATAGGAATCCGCTCTATTGGGAATCACGCCCATATAGCGTTTAACAAAGGAAGTCTCCTTCATTCCTAATGCTTGAAAAAATTGATCTGAGTAATCGTTGAACTTTTCCCCAGAAACCTTCTCAATGATTTCTGCAAGAATGGTATAACCTGAATTACTATACGAGTATTTTAATCCAGGCTTAAAAGCCAATTCTTCTTGTCTTTCTAATAATTCAATGATATCGTCATTATCCATCCCAATTTGCTTCCAAAAAGGCTTGTTCATCATTTCCAATATGAAAGTATAATCCCTAATCCCGCTGGTATGGTTTATTAGATGTCTAATCTTTATTTCCTCTTTCACCTCAGGATATAAAGACGGTAGATATTTTCTGATATCGTCTTCCAGGTTTAATTTTTTCTCCTGTGACAATTGCAAAATCATCAAAGCAGTAAACTGTTTAGCAGTTGAAGCAATGTTGGATCGGGTGTTTTTTTCTACTTTTATTTGATGCTCTAAATTAGCGTAGCCTACATAATTTTCATAGACGATTTTGCCGTCTTTTACAACACCAACTGCCAAGCCCGGTGAATCATCATCGGTATATTGGTAAAGAATTTTTGTGATTGCCTCGCTATCGAATTCCTGTGTTGATTGAGAGAATAGGTTAAAAGTACATAACAGGAATAGTGTCCAAATGGTATTTTGCCTTGTCATAATTTTGATTTTCAACGAAAATAAAGCTAAAACGAATCTACATCGCTCCAAATCATGATTTGAACCCCATTTTATGACTTATTTGTAGTAAAACTGTACTGTTTTGGCTGTAATCGAAGATTATTATACGCTTTAAGGTTTCTCTTAAAAAAGTAGTTGTTCTTGGCTTGCACAGATCGGACAAGCTTAAGTTGTTGTCTCCGACCAAAGAGAGGATATGCGATCTTATCTATTGCTAGGTCTATTTTTAATCATTTTCTAACCATTCAGAACTGCTACTGCTAGCATAAATCATTTCCATTATTTTGGAATGCTCAATTAATTCAGCTTTAGTTATTTTAGTTCTTGAGCTTATATTAGGATTCAAAAAGTTTTCAATAGAGGCAGTAGCTTGAGGATGAAATGGTAGCCTTTCCGTTTCCGAATTTTCTTTATGAATGACTAATTCGTTTCCTTCTAAGGTTACGTACCCTTTAGTTCCTTTAATCGAGATTGCAAATATTTTACCCCTTTGAATCCAACCTGAAGCAATTGAAGCTATGCAGCCTGTTTGAAACTTCAACATTGCTTGTCCATAAATATTAGGCTCATCCATCGCTTTTGGATTATGCGAGATTGCCGTTAACTTCTCAACTTTACCAAAAAGCCAAACGAGTAAATCAACACAGTGAATACTTAGATCTCCAAGTGCGCCTTCTTTAGGTTTAAGCATCCAGTTATGATCTTCAAACCAACCATCTAATAAACCAGAATGAGAAAACTCCATTTGAACCTGTGATATAAATCCAATTTCTTCAGCATGGATTATTTCTTTAAGTCTGATAAGCGATTTATTGCTTCTTAGAAAAAAGGCAACATTGAAATCAATTGATTCAAAATTTATTTTCGAAAGTATCGCTACCGTTTCTTTATGGGAGTGAGCTATTGGTTTTTCTATTAGAACAGATTTATTTTCTTTTGATAATTTTAAAATCAATTCCTTATGAAACTTGGTCTCGCCACATATGATAACTTTTTTGATACTGGGATCATTAATTATCTCATCAGCAGTACTCACGCTTACTGCTGATAAAATTTCACCATATTTTTTAGCTATTTTTTCGTTGGGGTCCCAGATTTTTGAGACCTTAAAATGTGGAGCGTTTTTAAGGTAAGTCACATAGTCTTTTATATGAATGTGCCCGCAGCCGAGAATACCTATCATAAATTTTATTGAGATTGTCATTTTTAGTTACGGCTAAGGACTTCGATATCTGCTATGCCTCAACTGTTGTTAGCGGGTCGGCTTTATGTTCTTTGCTCGTTACTGAAATGTGGCTTCATTTTTTTAGTAGTAATTCGATATTATAGTGCAATCGCTCTTCTGCTCCAATTACATCTTTAATCATCATCATAAGCACTTCTTTTTTCCCTCTACTGGTCATTTCAAAATTTTGAAATGTGTAGTCCATTTGTCTTTCTACTCTCCGATCCAGATTCTCTTTCCGTTCTTGAATATCAGAAAAAGCAGATAATTTTTCATATTCAATCAATTCAATTTTAGAACCTGCAATAGCATTCCATGAATTAGTTTTTATCGTAGGCATGTGAATCCCATTAGCCCTTATCATTATATCGTATAAAGAAATGTTTGGATTATTTAAATAAGCATTTATGGTATCAATAGATGCGAGCTGTTTAGGAATTACTCTTTTTATGTCCGCGTTACTTTCTTCTAATTCCTTTTCGATAGAGGTTAATATTTGACTAAGATACTCTTTATCCTTTCTATCCTCATTCCAATTATTTATTAGTAAAGCAACCAAAATTCCAATTATTACCGGAATTATGTCTTTGATTAATTGGTTTATTTGTTTCATTTTTAATTATTAGGTATTGCGATTTTATTTTTTGTTTGCAGCCAATTTAAGTATTTTTTCTTTCTTACGGACTACTAACGAGTCGATCTGTGCAATAGCAAAGTACATTAACTCTTTGACCACTAACGGAGCTATTAATGCCGAACTGGTGTTCCTCCCCATCAAGTTAAGACTTTTCCCTAACTTACAAAACTAAATTCCAAACCAGGAGAAAATCATTAAAACCTGCTCTCATCGATCTATGACACTTCTTCGTCCTTAAGAAAAGGATCAAAGTCCCACATCAACCCCGATAAAAAATTCATTCCCAAACTGAATAAAAAAGACAGTGTTCTAAATATGACTTTTTAAGCAATACTAATGAGAATTTGCGAGTGTATTGTTATAAAAACAGAAAAGCAATCATTATTGTTACTCTTTCCATAAATTAGAAATACCTATTCATAATGGCCATATAAATGTTGTCGGTTACCAATATTTCGATGGAGTAGACTTAAGTGCTTAGACAAAATAATCAATAACTTATGACGGCCTCTTTTTGAGTTATTCTTCGTCATAAAAATACTCATTACCCTAAGGGGTAAATCCGTTTTTTACTCCTTGACTAACTCAAAAATAGTCTCGGCCATAAGTTATCATTATTTTTGTCCAAGCACTTAATAGGAATTTAATTACGAAATTGGCAACGTAATAAAATCAGGTTTATCGATTATTTTCTTTTGTTGATTAGAGTTGCCTAGTTTCGGAATTCTAAATATTACTTTGGTCCCCTCCTCCCCTTCTATTGGTGATTCAATAGAAATAGTGCCAGAGTGAGCCTCTATGATTTTTTTGCATAAGGCCAATCCAATCCCACTCCCCTCATATTTATCTATGGAATGCAATCTTTTGAACATTTCAAAGACTTGTTCATGATATTCCTGACTAATACCAATACCGTTATCCCTAATAGTGAACTCCTGAAAACCTTCACATTCATTGCTATCGATCCATATGGTCGGCCTGTAATTCGTGTTATATTTTAGGCCATTTTCAATGAGGTTTTGTACAACTTGTAGTATTTGGGATTCATTTGCTCGAATAGTAGGCAATGGTGATATAAGTATTTGTGCATTCAATTTCTGAAGTTTCACTTCCAGGTTCATTTTGACTCGATTGATCACCTTATCCATTTCCACATCCTCGAAGGCCAAATATTGGTCATTGATTCTAGACATTTCCAGTACATCCTGCACTATTTGAAACATGTTGTTAGAATACATCTTTAAGTAGTTCATGTATTCGGGAAGCGGTTCGGTATTTCCCTTTTTCAAAGCTCGATCCATTAAGCCGACAAAGCTAATTATGTTTCTCAATGGTGTCTTTAGATCATGGGAGGCGATGTAAGCAAATCGTTCAAGTTCTTTATTGGAGTGCTTTAGTAATTCGTAAGCAGCAATTCTTTCGCGTTCTTCTTGCTTGAAGGAGCTTATATCATGCCCTACGATAAGGTATCCTGTTTTCAATTGACGTTTATTAAATATTGGTTTTACCTTCATATTATAAAAAAATTCACTCTGATAGGCCACCTCTTTGTCGAGTGAGGTATCTTGCTCAATTGATTCCAGCTCGCTTAAAGAATAAAAATCAATTTTGAGATATCTGGCCAAAGTAAATATGGATTTTTTCTTAAAGGAGTTTTTCTTCATTCCAAGTGCGCGCTGTCCTTCTAAATTAATATAGCTAATTCTATATTTGGCATCCAAAATTAATATTATACTAGGAATGGTTTTTAGTATTTCATTTAGCGCTCCGTGTGGAGAAGTCTTGAATAGCTTAAAATTGGAATTAACCAATATCCAGGCAAGGGCACAAATCATCATTAGTGGTGAAAGAAAAAAATATTTCGGAGTTTCGGTCGATAGAAAGAAGAAAAAGAACATGGCTGGCGGAAGTAATCCGATGGCTAACAGATATCGCCGCATCCACCTTTTTTTCGTCTTTGTAGAAGTCTTTAAATAAGCCTCGTAAACGAAATAGATTAACAGACTTATAGAACCAAAAAGCCAAGCCCCAATGAATATATTGAATGGATGGCTATAGATTACCTCGTAAGTCCATACCCCATTGATTTTATGAATGTCATATGCTGCTTCTGCTGACCAGAACAAAGCAATTAACAATGCTACAGTAGTAATCGAGTAGAAGTAAATACCGAAATTATAACTTTTTTTCCCTCGTTTTCGGTTGTAATATATCCTTAGCGCCCAAATAGAGTTAGCGCTAAAAAAAATGACAAGGATCGTTAATGAAATATAAGCCTTATACAAAAATTGAATGTAGCTTTCACTGGCCCGAACAATTTCAAATTCACAAATTGTCTGTAAGGCCATGAATATAATTGTAGCTGTCATTAGGTTACTTAGCGCCGAACGCTTATTGAAGGAAATCACCTTAAACAACAGGAATAGCAGTAAAATGAAGTTAATCAGTAAAATCAATAAGACCAGAGTCATCTAAAGTAGTTTTTTTATCGTGTTTAAATGCAAATAGAGCTGTAACAGCCTGCTTTTTATCAGCTAGTAAAATTCAGAAAAAACCAAGCCAAATAAAGGTTAATTACTGACTGTCAATATTATATACATACATTATACATACGTAAATTTACCCCATCACTGTTTCGAAGTAAGGAGAATTATCGCACGGTTTGGGAATTCGATCGACTGTTAATTGAAGAACTGGAAAAGCGCTTTCCGCAAATTAGAAATACCTATAGGCAAGGACTGGTCGTGGGCTAGCTTTGTCTGAGGACAGATTCAACTTCAATGTATGTACTTGGGGAAGAGCTGACATTTCTTTGTGTTCCATCCAATTGAAGATCTGAAAAGTCAAGTCACCAAGACAAACAAATGAATAGATCGACAAAGAGAATAAAGAATTCTATATCTTGCAATTATCATCGTTAGATTAACACAAACCCAAAAAAATGAAAAGAATAATCTATACAATCACAGTTCTTATCATCACCTTCTCCATTACAAAGGCCAGTTCAATAAAGGTCTCATCAAGTATAGGTTTTGATATTTCAAACAGTACAAGTTTTTTACAATTTGCACTTGAAAGCACAACTGAGGATACGATAATTATTGATAATGTAGGAAATGACTGGATGACTGGACCTTTAAGAATTGAAAGGAACGATGTCACCATATTATTTGAAAATGGGGTGACCATCCGTTCCCTGGCTGGTGAATTCGGAGAATTCGAATCCTTATTTCGAATAATAGATAAGGAAAATATAACTATAATCGGTTACGGTGCTCAATTTATAATGAATAAGCAAGAGTATATTACACTCGCTGATAGTGAATATCGTCATGGAATACGATTAGGATCTGCGACCAATATTACCATAGAAGGACTTTCTATTTTTGATACTGGAGGAGATGGAATACTGCTATCAAAAAGTTTTCAACCGAATAGTATCAAAAACTATTGTGAGAATATACTCATCAAAAATTGTCGATTCTCAAATAATTATCGTCAGGGAATGTCGATTACCTCAGTAAAAAATGCACAGATTATAAACTGCGAATTTTCTGAAACAAAGGGAACATTACCTGAAGCCGGAATAGATATTGAGCCGGATGAGCCGACTGAACGAATCGAGAATGTGCTAATAAAAGGCTGTAGAATTTTCAATAATTATGGAAGTGCCATTCAGTTGGCATTGTTTCAAATGGAGGATAGTTCTCCTGATGTTTCCATAACCATTGAAGACACCTATATGTCCAATAACCATCACCCATCTAATGCCTACGTCTATACCGAAATTACGGCCACGGACAATAGATCTAATGGTGTCGATGGATTTGCCAATTTCAAAAATTGCTATGTTGAGAATAGCCAATGGTCTGCTGTTTATATCTCTAAATCCGTTGAAAGCTATGACTTAAATTTTACCAATTGCGTTTTTAAGGACATCTCTAACGACCCGATTGCATTTAACTGTCCAATTTTCTTTGAAGTTACAGATTATGACAATCAAGTACCGAGATTTGGGGGCGTGCACTTTAATGATTGTATGATAATTTTTGATGAGGATATTCCCTTTTTAGATATTTATGAAAATATAGCTACATCTGATGGACTAGGAAATGTAACAGGTAATTTCTACATCGTTAATCCCAATAATGTTGGTTTTGAAACAGGGGCTAACCCATTAGATGTCAATATCACTTTTGAATACTATGATTCACTACCACCAACAATAGTAAGTCTCTCCGCAAACCAATTAACTTATGAAGAGGAGGAACAATATATTGAATTTGAGGTGAGCCGTGAAAATAATGAAGAACTGCCAATTGCATTTTCTTTAGAAACACTTGGAGAAGCACAATACGGTATAGACTACGATAGAGCCAAAAACTTTTTTATTATGCGGCCTGATGAAACACTTGCAAAAGACACCATGCAAATTTTAGCTGACCATATTGAGGAGCCTTCTGAGACACTTGTTTTATCTATAGTAGACAATGATTGTATTGAAGCTGATGGTAGCAGTTCAATAACTTTTGTGATAGAAGATAGGATAGAGACCACGATAAGTTCTGTTCCTTTTGAACAAATAATTAATATATTTCCGAACCCAGCAAATACATCAATTGCTATTGAAAGTAACTTATTCTTGTTTGATGTAAACATTCTCGATATGACCGGAAAAAGCTTAGGATTTTACTCTAATAAAAATAGTACAAGTAATATTGATATAAGCTTTTTACCGAAAGGAATGTATATCATTGAACTAATAAATCCAGCGACTAATGAACAAAAAATCGGCAGACTCCTAAAAGAATAATTACTGTCACTAACTCAACAGATTTTTTCCAACAATACATTGACGAATATATCTGGCACCGTGTTGTACGCTCACTTTAAGCCCCTTAATAAAAAAAGAAAATGAATAGGAAAAACATATCGAAGTCATCAATAGAAATTAAATCTACAAAATCAGCGCTTTGGAATGCATTAATAGATCCTGAAATAGCAAAAGAATACTTTTTTGGAGCAAAGATAACCTCAGACTGGAAAGAAGGGAGCCCAATTATTTTTAGCGGAGAATACAATGGAAACAAATATGAAGAAAAGGGAATTCTACTCAATGTAAAACCTGAAGCCCAATTGCAATATACTCATTGGAGTAACCTCGAAGGAATTCCTGACCTCCCCGAAAATTATAGAATTTGGACTTTTGATTTAACGGATAGCGGAACTCATGTTAAACTTTCCGTTATGGAAGATAATATACCTACAGAAAAACAAAAATTACGTTCTGATGAGTTTTGGAATGGGGTGTTATCTAAAATCAAAGGACTTGTTGAAAAATGAATATCCCTGGTAATCGAGCATCTTTTACAAGGTGGTAGATCACTTTGATAAAGTAGGCGCCTGGGCAGCACAGCAATCTGAATCTAAATAATCCGTGTCCCCATCTGCATCATTATCAATCCCATCATTACAAATTTCCACAAGGCAAGGCCCCGTCACTGGATTTTGCCAAATGGCATTAGGTGGGTCGGAATATGTTATAGCAGTAACCAATCCATTGAGGCTATTGACAGCAGGAGCCCCCGTCCCGGCAATACCATCAACATCTGAATCACTGACCCCTTCTTCAGTGGTATCAAAGCAAGTATCTCCATCAGCATCTATTTCATAGGCATCATAATTTCCATCCGGCGTAGACTCGCTATCTGCGATCGTATAATTGATGGTATCGCTATCAGCTGATGTTTCCAAAGCGTCGAAAAGACCATTGGCTCCAAACAAACCAGAAGCACCATCTATGATTCCATCATCATTCGCATCCGCAGCAGCATGCCCTGCCTCATCTATATCAAATATTCCATCATTGTCTGAATCCAAATCATACATATTTGGTACACCATCTGAATCAACATCATCGCAAAGTGTAAATCCAACATTTGTTGTAAACCGAACTCTTCCTTCTTGATTTGTGGGAGAATAATGCCCGATTTCAAATTGTAATTGTTGTACTATTCCAATAAATTCCACCAGTCCGTTCCCATTCGTAGAAGTTACTACGGAGGCCCGCATGGTATCTCCTGAAATTAAAAACTCTCCATCCGTATATATCAAATTCATTTCTACCTCTGGAGTCTGATTGACTAAAGTTAAGCTCCAGGTAGGAGAATTGGTACTGGAGCTAAACCCTCCAAAATAGATCGTAGGATTCACGACTACCGTTGGAAAGGTGATCGTATAAGTTCCATGATCCGCTACATTTTGATCTGTATTTATTTCCAGATACAAATAATTCTGAGAACCATTGTAAGGAGCAGGAGGGCCAATAGTAAAATTCCCCAAATTTGGACCGGTAGCGGTATTAAAGGTAATTCCATTGATCAAATTAACATCAAACTGAACCCCACTGGCAGTTGAACTCAATTGGGTGCTATTAAAAGTACTCACCGTATGAGTTCCATCCAGTACAAAAGTCCCATTGCATTCCTCTAAGTCCGGGATTCCATCATTGTCATCGTCCAAGTCGCAAATATCACCTATTGTATCATTGTCATTATCCGCATCTCCTGAATTGGTTGTCAAGTAACAATCATCATCAAGACAATCTGTATCGCCATCACCATCATCATCTATACCATTATTACAGATTTCATCAGGAGGAGGGATACATGGGGTATAGGCACTATAAATACTGCAATCCGTTTCATCCTCGTATGAATTTGATAACGCATTCCAAAATATCATTTCACAGCCATCAAAATCATTCGTTATGAGTGCGGTAAAATTATATTCACATATCATAGTTCCAGTGCTAAGTGTAGGGGTGGAAGAGAGATGGTGAAAACTGAAATATTCATTGGAACTTGGATTTCTTAAAATCGCAAAAGTAGCTGCATGTGAAGTTTCTTCAAACATTCCTTCTCCGCTAGCAAAATTTGCATCAAACCAATTTGAAGGAAGAGGACTTCCTCCATTCCAATCAGAAATTACCGTTACTTCATCACAGGGCGCTAATACTGTAGAAGCTGGAAATGTAAATACCGGACTCCCCGTACCATTTTGATCAACATAAAGTTCCCAACCTGAAATATCTACATTGGTAGATCCAAAGTTGATGAAACTGACAAAATCGTCATCGTCCTCATCATCTATGTTACTATCTCCTATTACTTGATTATCTCCATCGCCATAAATTCTCGACAAGCCCACATTGTCCAATAAACAGGTAGGCTGTGTCATAAATACTTCTATGGCATCCTCTTCAGTAAAAACATTTTGACTTCCATGCAAAGAATCCGCTTTCTCATAGGCTATTAGAGACGGAAAACCAGAAGAGGTTTTAGTCATCTCTTTTATTCGCTCATTGGGAGATAGAAAAAGAGTAAAAAAAAGAAAAAGAGAAAAGCTAAGGGTAGATATAGAATGGTAACGCTCTAAGGGTGAATCAAAGCGAATTAAAACTTTAGTGGGGCCAGCTATTTTTGATCGGAAAGACTTCGATAAGTTTAGATTCCAAAACATAGTTGTGACGGTCATTGGTTAATTGGGAGGTCTACTTGCTTGGGGCAATTATAAATCCAAGAATTGTACCACATGCCGCTAATTTCCTGCTTTTTACCATTAACGAGCAAACCTATCACGTCACGAAGCACTTCGACCACGTTCCGTGTAAACCAAGCATATCTGTACATCACAATTCGATGATGCCTCATTTGGAATTTCCGTTTAGCTCGCCCTGAGCTTAGTCGAAGGCTTCCAAGTTTTGCGGTATCGCTTAGTTCAGGCCATTCCTTATAGGAAACAGCCTTAGGACTTACTTTCGCTCTCACTTAAATTGGGCGATGGGAGTACGTTCATCCCCTAGAGGTCTGAATGCCTGTAGCGTCTCAGAATAATTCCTTAACTTTGAAAGGAATTGGTGCCCATTCGAGGGACACACAATGGTAAATGGAGTTCATTTCGAGCAAAAGCTCACACCGCCGCGTATACAAATTCGCTACAAGAAAAAAGCCCAGCTTAATATTAGAGGAGAATATTAGCTTGGGAGTTTTAACTGTCAACATTGTATAACCGATCAACCTATCTATATGGATTTCCAAGCAAAAGTAACTAGCCAAATTTCAAAAAAGAACTGGTTAAATAAATTCAATTTTGAAATTGAAGAGAATTCTATTGATAATATAATAGAGAACTTAAAAAAGCTGGAGGCAAGCAATATTATAAAAAATGAGGTGATCATGTTTTTTAGATCTGTAGATCTTGTTCCACTATATGTTACAAAAAGTATAGAATCCTATTTCGGTTTTACCCAGAAAGAATTTATTTCTTGGGAACAAGATGCAGTTTTGAATCTGGGCGCCTACCATCAAACTGAAATGTGGCAGAACTTTCCTGGCTGGATGGAAGAATTCTTGAAATTAGAACCGGTACCTACAACGACTAATATTCCTTTTCTAACCTATGTTGGAGGTGTACAACATATCTGTAAAGATGGAAGTATAAAGAAATCATTGATGCGGAAAAGTAGCCTTATTGGAAAAAACAATGCTATGGCTGAATACCACATTTTATCGATGGTAGACATTGGACATCTTCTAAAAGATAATGGGTACTGGGCATACTTTCAAAAAGCGCTGGGCAGTCAAAAAACAAGTAGATTCTATACAAATAATAGTGTCAACAAATACGCGATCTCTGAAAGAGAAAAGGAAGTACTTCTTCTTATTTCCATAGGAAGAAGTAGTAAAGAGGTAGCTGAAAAGTTATTTATTAGTCTGGGAACGGTACAAAAACACCGAAAGAACTTGATTAAGAGATTTAGGGTCAGAGATACTACTGCTCTAATTCATATTTGTAAAATGTGTGAGATCATTTAATAAAAGCCAACCGTCTTAGCAAATCCTATTCTTCGATTAGAAATAATACCTCAATGGGGTATTGCCAATCCTAACTTTTCTTACGAGATTCCAGTCAATTGGTCACTTGTAAAAAGACAGCCCATTATTCACTTAATTGCCAAGCTTACAAAATCTTGCAATTAGGCTTTAACAATGCATGAGAAAAAAGTCTATGAAAACTGAACTGAGGTTCAGATTACACAATTCTATGGAATAACCTATTTGTATTAACCTCAAAAAATAGCATTGTTGAAATGAATTTAAACATTAACAAACTGATAGCTTCAATAACTGAACATCAAATATTTACAGAACCCTATACTGGGCAAGACAATAGCTTGCAAATTTTAAAGGTCAAATCTATCCTGATCTTCAATGTCTTTTTTCTTCTCACAATAGTTCCTATTTTTATTTTAAGGATCAATGAAGGGCATAAGTTTATGTTAATCATGGACTCACTAACCATCATCTTTTTGGTATCCTCAATCCTGTTAATCTATTATAAGAAATATAGGCTTTCTATTTTTATTACTGTTGTACTCGTTCCGTTATTAGGCTTTATTATAGCGTTTTTAACTGATGCCCCTGCAACTGGCATTTTCGCAATTCTTTGTTTGATGCAGGCTATATTCATTATGGCACTTACAAATTGGAAAATCAAAATCATCTACGCCATAGTTTACTCTTTGGCATTAAGCATGGTATTTCTCAAGCAATATGATAATTCATGTTTAGCTTATCCTAAACTGATGGTAGTTATTGCCTTCACATTATTATTCCTATTATTTTCAAATTTTCTTGAGAAGCAGAACAAGTCATTGATTAAGATTAAAACGTCAATAGAATGCGCTAATTCAAAATTGGCTAATGCCAATCACGCTCTGATGAACAAAAACGATGATCTAAAAACCTTTAGTCATATCATGAGTCACGATTTAAAGGCCCCTCTCAGAACAGTAATTTCATATTCAGGACTTTTAAAGAGACGATTAAACTTACAAGAGGGGGATGAGAAAACTTACTTTAATTTTATTGAGACCGCTAGCAAAGAAATGATAACGCTGGTTGATGAATTAATGCTTTTCCATAAAGTTGATCAAGAAGCCATTGTTCTCGAAGAACTGGCATTAGCGCAATTATTGGAAAATCTAAAATCTAAATACGCCCTTGAAATTGAGAACAATAGGTTACAAATTAGCATAAATAATATTCCAAATATTTACGGAAATTCTTCCTTCATCGGAATCTTAATGAATAATTTAATAGGCAATGCTATTAAATATCAACCTAAGGATTCCAATCACATTCCAAGTATCAAAATTGAAGGGAAACAACTAAATGGCTTAGTGCTAATTTATCTTTCTGATAATGGAATTGGAATTGATGAAAA
>CAZDTI010000187.1:0-16460 GCA_964508085.1 uncultured Saprospiraceae bacterium
CCGCTCTTTGGGGACATGGTAAGACAGGCCTTGGAATTGGGATTTACCTTATATCCTTTTGAGCCCACCCCTACCGAATTAGCAAAAGCAAAAAAAGTAGTCCAAAAATCTGTTGGTGGAAATTTGAATGCGGCCCAATTAATTGAGGTGTCTAGAAAATGGGCAAAAGCCCTGAACATCAGTCGTATTTATCAAAAGAACCCGGAGGCCAAGATTCTAATCTATTGCAGTAAGAGTAACTTACGCGAAGACCTTGATGGTGCACAACAAAATATCTCAGGATGGCTAAAAAAGCTGGCTAGTGTAAATCCTTACACTATAGATCAGGCGACCCTCACGGAGAAGTGTCCTGAAATTACGCATCCTCTTTTCAGCAAAAGAGCTATAAAAGAACCCACCGTTTGGTTAAATAAAGACAAGGTATTCAATACTTACAGTCCAATTGCCCTCGACTTGCAGATCCAACATCCTAAAGCTGGCACTGCACATGGCCGCCCCAATTGGCTGAGTATGAATGGTTATCGAGTACCTTATGCCTTTAATCCAGATAAACATGGTATGACCTATCCTTGCCTTGTGATGGCTTATAAAGAAGGAGAAGATACTGACTTTGCTATACCCGTTGATGCGCTGGAATTTCCGACCAATGGTGATCGTCTTTCTTTAATGTTACCAAAGGGGAAGTATAAATTGATATTGAGCGATGAAACCAAGTTTAAGGCATTGGATATCGAGATTGAGTAAACTCTTTGAAATTCCATTGGATTATTCTATTTTTGCAACGTTTTTTCAACCATATAAAACGATTTATTGAAACATGGGAAGAGCATTTGAATTCAGGAAAGCGAGAAAGATGAAGCGTTGGTCTAAGATGGCTAAGGCATTTACCCGTATTGGGAAGGATATTGTTATAGCAGTAAAAGCGGGTGGCCCTGACCCCGATACTAATGCACAGCTTCGTGCTGTAATGCAGAACGCCAAAGCGGCGAATATGCCGAAAGACAACGTAGAACGCGCTATAAAACGAGCAACGGATAAAGACACTTCTGATTATAAAGAAGTCTTATTTGAGGGCTACGCGCCACATGGAATCGCCATTTTGGTGGAAACCGCAACAGACAATAACAATCGTACGGTAGCTAATGTACGTTCTCATTTCAACAAATGTAATGGTAACCTCGGGACTTCAGGTTCTGTCATCTTTATGTTTGAAAGACAATGTCAGTTTAAGATAAAAATGGTGGAGATGGATATTGAGGAATTGGAATTAGAGTTGATCGACTATGGTGCGGAGGAAGTTTTTGTAGATGAAGGAAATGCGGAGGAGGAAGAGGAAGCAAGCATCATGATCTATGGCTCTTTTGAAAATTTCGGAGCACTACAAGGAGCTTTAGAGGAAAAGAAATTTGAAATTATTTCCTCTGGTTTTGAAAGAATTCCGAATGATACTAAGAAATTAACCGCGGAGCAAGAAGCTGATGTAGATAAGCTGTTAGAGCGATTGGAGGAGGATGAAGATGTACAGCAGGTTTATCATAATATGGGGTGATGCAACTTCAAGCGCAACCGCAACTACAACTTCAATTCCCGTAATACGCAGGGCAATTTCAAACGTAAATGCTTCAATTTTATTGGCAGTTGGCTTGCGAACTGAGCGCTTTGAAGTTGAAGTTGCTTTTGAGGCCCGCCCGTTCCGGTAACGGACTGGTTGAGGTTGAAAAATCGTTTTGACCTCTCCTAGTATCGCTCTTTATTCCCAAAGCCATGAGTACTCTGCCCCACAAAGTCCTTAGGAAAATTTTCCACCCCGGGAAACCCTAAGCGAATATCCCTTCCATCATGTGGCATGTAAGCCGTTTTGAAAATCCAGTCCCAGACACTCAAGGTCAATCCAAAGTTAACTCCCGTTTGACGATCTTCAGGTAGGTCATACGCGTGATGCCAGATATGCATCTCAGGACTATTGAAAAGGTATTTCATTAATGGAGCCAACAACAGTGCTCCACCAATAGCTGAGGCTATTACGATCCCTAAAAAAGTAGCTAGCGCAAAAGAATAAGATGTAGCAACAGCTAAACCTACTAAGGCACCGAAAACGCCTCCTGTAATTCGTCCACTTACCGTTATGTTGGAATGATTATAATGTCCAACCGCTAAGGTAAAAATATGAATAACAAAGAAATCACGCAGACCAACTCCAATTAGTGCCAAAGGAATATATTCCAAAGTACGATAGACAATGTTTTCCATCCAATGGTAGCGCAAATGAGCAGCAAAGCCCATTTCTTCTACAGAATGATGCACTTTGTGAAACTCCCATAGCGTTGGCGATTTATGGAGCAACCGATGAATCCACCATTGAACAAAATCACGGACAAAAAAGCCAAGAATCAAGTGCCCCCAAACAGGCCAGGTTTGGACTTCAAGTGCTACCAAATTGGTGATACCTATTGCCGCCAATCCATCTTTAAACAGATTGACCACTACATCTGAAGCCGCATTATAAATCAGCAAAGAAAAAAGGAAGAAGTTGAAGAACATATAAAAGAAATCCAACCAAAAGTCTTTACGAAAAGCAGCTTGTTTTTTTCGCCAAGGAGCGGCAACTTCAATGATAAAGAAGAATAGGGAGACCAACAATAGCCAAAAGAAATAGTTATGGTACCAAGGCTCTACTGCAAAGGTAAATTCTCTCCATAGATAAGAACCATAATTTTTGTAGGCTTGAATGAAAGTATCAAAATATTTTTCCATCGTAATTTATTGTATTCTTTTGTAGTAATCTACATCTTTTGGGGTAGCTATTACTTAAAAATAAAAGATGTTCCCTACCCTATTTCTGGCAATTTATAAAAAACAGAAAGCGGTATGCTTTGTCTCTTGAAGTTATCCGTATATTCACAGTATGAGAAACAAATAACCTAATTAAAGGTTACAAATCTTTTCCACTCCATTTTTCTTAATTGGAGAAAACAACATCACCGAACTTTACAGAAATCGATTTAAGTACTAACGTGATTAACTTCTATTTGTTGAAGTTTAATCTATTGGCATTTACGCTTATCGTATTTAAAGTCTTCGCTAAGTCAAATAAGAAGGATTGATCGCTTGTCACCTCTGCATAACCACAGTTATAAACCAAAAATAAAAAACTTCATGTCTTTACCAGATCGAAATTTACTAAAGAGAAAAAACTACCGTTCCGGCGCTATATGGGAAGACATTATGGGCTCTTCCCGCGCGGTTCGGGTTGGTGATTTAATAGAGGTAGCTGGAACAACAGCTTCTCGTAAAGGCGAAGTCATCGGCCAAGGGAATGCTTTTGAGCAAGCTCGTTATATTTTCAATTTGATAGAAGGAATTTTGACCCGTGCTGGTGCTTCTCTGGAATCTGTAGTCCGCACAAGAATTTACCTCACTAATATTGACGATTGGGAAAATGTAGCTAAAGCACATCACCTTTTCTTCTCCGATATCAAACCGGCCTGTTCCGTTGTGGCGGTAGCTGCTCTGGTAGATCCTGATATGTTGGTGGAGGTCGAAGTTACTGCACTACATCCGGAGCCAACTGCAGGGACAACCTTTAATTAGGGCTTCTTCTTTTTACCTCTGTCATTACCAATTCATATTCTCTACTCATATCTCCTGTCACCGAGGCATTTTCTTTTGCCCTCCGAACAAGATAGGGAACCACTTCCTCTATTTGACCATAAACTAAGTATTTGGCTACGTTGAAACCAGCGTTGGCCAGATTAAAAGTGAGGTGATCACTCATGCCATATAGCTGACAGAAGTTAAGATGCGGATGGGATTTGTCTAAACCTTGTTCATGTATCAGCTTTGCAAAAAGCATTGAACTTTCAGCGTTATGAGTGGCATTACAAATTCCTATTTCTTTGTAATGTTGTAAACAATAACGAAGTGCTAAGTTGTAACCTTCATCTGTGGCCTTTTTGTTTGGATGAATTGGAGAAGGGTAATCATTTTCTTCTGCTCTGGCTCGCTCTTTACCCATATAGGCACCGCGAACTAATTTTGCGCCAAGCATAAAACCATCTGCTTGAGCTTTCTTGTGCATGTCCATCAAAAACTGAAGACGGTCATGACGGTACATTTGAAAAGTATTGTAAACAATAACACGCTTTCTATTGTAGCGCTTCATCATCAAATAGACGAGGTGATCTATAGTATCCTGAATCCAACTTTCTTCCGCATCAAAAAAGACTCCGACGTTTTTTTCATGAGCCACATGGCAAATGGAATCCATCCTTTTAAGAATGTTCCGATATTCTATTCTCGTTTCTCTGGTAAAAGGTTCTCCCTTTTGTATTTCCTCCAATAATCCAAAACGAGCAAGGCCACTAATTTTAGTGCTAATTACTGGAACAGAATCATGGGTAAATGCAAATTCAATAGCCCTGATGTTTTCATTCATCGTGATATTAAAATCCTTTTCTGTTGATTTTGCTTCAGCGCCATAATCCAACACAGTAAGTGTATTGTTATCATATAACTTACGGATGGAGTCCTGAGATTCCAGTAGTGTTACTCCCCCTACGAATTGTTCGAAGATAGTGGCTTTAATAATTGGTTTTACAAAGGGCAATCGCCATCGAACAGCGAGTAAACCAAGTGGAGACATGGTATCGACCAACCAGGCTTTATTCATCATGCTGAAAAGCCAAGCGGTTTTCTTCAATTCTTTATCCGATTTATTCGCAAAAGCGATTTCCGTATTGGTAAAATCAAGGATTTCTTCAATGGGTTTCATTGATTTGATTGATTCAGAGTTGTTGATTGTCATAGTATGTTATTTTGAAAGGGAGATGTGGAGAACGGGGAAATGAGGTAGATGGGGCTTCCTTCTAACGCATACTAGTTAATGCGAATAAAGGGAAGCCCCATCTACCTCATCTACCTCATCTACCTATCTACCTCATCCACCTTTTCTCCCCCAAATTTCCCAGGATTTTTCCGCCTGAAGAACTAACATTTCATATCCATTGATTGTTCGACAGCCTTTTGCTAATCCATACTTCAAAAATAGCGTTTTTTCGGGATTATACGTTAAATCAAAGAGTTTATTCACGCTAGTTAGCTCCCTGTAAGGCAAATCAGGCGCTTCATTTATATTTGGATACATGCCTAACGGAGTGGTGTTCACCAGTAATGGAAATTTGAGCAATATGCCTTTATCGATCTCTTTATAGGTCAAGTCTCCTTTTCCTTCCTTTCGGGAAATGCGCTTATAGGGAATATTCAATTTCGTTAAGACATACTGTACGGCCTTTGCTGCTCCTCCTGTTCCAAAAATCAAAGCGCCGGGACAAGCCTCATTGTCTAACAAGCCCTTCAAAGAAATTTCAAAACCATAAACGTCGGTATTGTCTCCAAATATCTTTCCCTCCTGTATCGATAGCGTGTTAACGGCACCGATCGCCTGAGCACTTTCAGACATCCCATCCAGATAAGGAAGTACTTGTTCTTTATAAGGGATCGTCACGTTTAAGCCAACTAGGTCCTTGTGTTTGGACAATAAATCGGGCAACTCATCTATAGAAGACAAAGGGAAGAGGTCATAGCGATAATCACTAAGTTTCTCTTTTTGGAATTTCTTGGCAAAATAAGTCCCCGAAAAGGA
The DNA here is from genome assembly GCA_964508085.1 of uncultured Saprospiraceae bacterium. Taxonomy (GTDB): domain Bacteria; phylum Bacteroidota; class Bacteroidia; order Chitinophagales; family Saprospiraceae; genus CALGLS01. The sequence goes on from CAZDTI010000187.1 coordinate 5,642, forward strand.
ATGTGATAAAGGATAACCGATGAGTCCGAATTGTGGCATAAATACACTTAAGTAATTGTTCAAAATAATCAATAAGTTGTGGCGGTCTCTTTTAAAATTATCCTTCGTCGCAAAAATACTCATTATGCTTAGGCATAACCTGCCCGAAAGACTTCGGTCGGCCGGGCTCTGTTTTTTCCTCCTTGACTAATTTAAAAACAGCCTCGGCCAAAACTTATCATTATTCTTGACCATTTACTTAGTTAATTTAGGCGCGAAGATAAGAAAGGATTCTGAGAGAGAGTTTTATCTTTGCCACAAATAACGAATTATGAAAAGACCTATCATTAGAAAAATATTAATAGCGCTTGTCCCAATTTTTTTATTAATGCAGTTTTATCGAATTGATAAGACAAATCCACCTGTAGATGCCAGTCAGGACTTCATGACAGTTACAAAACCGCAGACGCCGGTAGTTAGCATGATAAAGGGAGCTTGCTATGATTGTCATTCCAATGAAACGAAGTACCCTTGGTATACCGAGGTCATGCCTTTTTCTAAATGGATACATGGGCATATTGTTCATGGAAGGGAAAATCTGAATTTTTCGACTTGGGCGAGTTATTCACAAGAGGATAAAAATCATATATTGAAGGAGTGTAGCGAAGTATTGATAGAGACAAGAATGCCGATGACTACTTATTTGATCTTGCATTCGGAAGCACGAATTTCTAAGGAGGAGCGGAAGGAATTAGCGGATTGGTTTTTGGCTTTGCGGAAATAATACTCTAGCATCTGAGTTATAAGTTCTACTTTAAGATGTCCGGCCTTTCAGTTGTTAAAGCTCCGTCTTCAGTTACGTAATAGATCTTTCCGTTTTTCCAAAAGAATTCAGGGATACCAAATTTTTTGTTTTCTTCTTTAGCTTTCTGGACAGCTCGGTTGCCGATTCTAACTATATCCCTTAGAAAAATATGAAAGTTTAAATCATCTAATTTATCTACTTCTTTCATTTCGATGTGTTTTTAAACTTTGTGAATAATTCGGGGTTTTCAATGTTGTATTTTTCTTCAAATCCCATAGCTACTAATTGAAATCCCTTTTCTCCGTTATAGATCATTGACCAGTTATCTGCCAGCCCCATAAAGTTATTCAAAAAATTATCTTTACTTCTGTAAAACCTTCTCACTATATCTTCTACTGGAACGTCGTGCCCTCCTTTAAGTACTCTAATCTTTACTCGTTCAATGCACAGGTTTGGATCGTCAAGGAACAAATAAATAACGGTTAATTTATAACCATGTTGTTTTGCTTTCTTTGCCACCTTATTGATGTACGTTCCGGATAAAGTTGTTTCTACGATAAAATTCCTTTGCTCTTGGATACAATTATTCAGTCGTTTAAAGAATATTCTACCTGCTTTGATTAACACACTATTTGGCTCCTTCTTTTCTATTTCCTTAGCTATTTCGTCAGCATTCAAAAATTCATATCCAATTACATTCATAAATTCTTTTGCAAAAGTAGTTTTACCCGAACCATTTGCGCCTCCAATTATAATCAGTTCTTTTTCAGTCACTTGTGCATCGGTATTTGTTACTTGTTATTGTGGTAAGATAACTCTTTTGTTGAGGATACAAAAGTGGTAAGAGGCTTTATTTACTAATCTAATAGAAATATTTCAGTATTTAAGCATGGTAACTTAAATACTACGTTTTTTTAAAAGTCATTATTATTACTCAAACTGCTCAAGCTTCTAATAATAATTCCTTTGCCTCTTCAAAGTTAAATACTCTTTCTATAACGAATTGATGAGACCTTTCTTTTTTCGTCAAATTGTACGTATCAAGATGATAATCTAAATATAGGAAAATGGATCCAGTTTCAATCCCTTCCTCAGTGTATTTAACAATGTGCACTTTTTTTATATCTTCAATTGGAATAGTAAAAGTCTTGTTTTTTCCAAACGTTTTACTTTTGGTAATTACCTCATAATCGGTTATTGCATAAGTAGTTGATTTAGTCATTTGGAAGTATTTAATTTCTCTTATCACAAGCCAATAGAATAGCCCCCCTAAGTAGAAAAGAATCCATAAATACATTAGAACAAGTGAAAAGAATCCAACAATAAAGGATGAAAGTGGTAGTAGAATTAACGACCATAATATAGCAGCAATCGGACTAATTCTGTCATTATCTGATGATCCAGTCCCAGTTAATAAACTAACCCTCAATCTACTCCCTTCAGACCTTAGTCCCCAAAGGTTTGGCTTTAACTGAGTCCTTTCCTCCCATATTATATTATTACTATTATTCATGCTAACTGATTTTCTCAAAATCAATTAAACTTATTAATAATTAGCTAGTAATTTATATTTTTTAGACTAAGTCGATTTACCTTAAGACCAAAGGGATAGCAACTTAACATAGAAATTCTCCTCACTCACGCACCATCAATTCATCCGCTGTCTTCCAAACATATAACAACTCACTCACATAATCTATCGAAATCAGCTCAGAAGACAAATAAGGATAGCCCAACAAACCATCTAACTGTACATTCTTCCCCTCATTCAAAACCGTCATATCCATCACGACAAAGGACATATTATCTACTTCCTTATTCGCAATAGTACACTTGGATATTTCACCAACATCTGCCCCTACCCCTTTCTTACTCACCCCTCTTATCTTAATTGTCTCCGTCAATTCAAAGAATTTCTTTGGCAACCACTTCGCAACTTCCTTATCTATGATATTGACCTCCGCTCCCGTATCCAATCCAAAATTATATGTTCGCTTTCCAATCTTAACCTTAAGCACCGCAAAATGTTGTTGGAATTTCACGGGCACCGATTCCGCTCTGTACAATCCTTTTTGATCCATCAATTCACCTCCTGCCAGCAAACGCATCAAACGGTTTTTATAATCCAAAAACAATTCATGCTCTTTTAACAAACTGTACCCAACCATACCTCTAAATTCTTGTTTCTTCACTTTCTCCAAATGTTTCAAATTCGCTGAAAGAGAATTCACATCTGTTCTCAGGCTCGGCCCCATTTCAAAAGTATAGCCCGATCTCCGTTGAAATAACAAACCGCCACTCACCCCTACCGCTGCAAAACTATTGTTATCATCCTTCTTAACCGATTCGTTTAATAGTAAACCCGGAGAGCCCGTATCCAACACAAAAGTGTCTGACACCCCATTCAATTTGGCTTTAAAATAGATAAGCCCACCATTTAAATGAAAAGGAATTGCAGTAGATTTGAAAGGGACAGGAGTTTCTAAAAGTCCTTTTTCGTAGGTCTGCTCTCCAAGAACAACAGACAGAACCTCTCGATCCATTTGTGCTATAGACCATTGCCCTAGCAGCAACAGCCCTAGCAGTAGTAGTGATTTTCTCATAGGACCAACTCATTTGTTGCCTTATCCGCACTGCAAATCCGAGTGGATGAGCAGGCAGAAAGGACAGTGTGTTTCTTTAGTATGTTTTATTCGTGGCCTGACTGGCCAAGTTATTCGTACACTTATTTCTTCAATGGTATTTCGATGAATGCTATCAAAAATCAAACTGCCTTATAACTAGACAGTTCTTAGCCTCTCAACAACATCGTCTAAATAATATATATAATTTTTATATCAATGATTTTGCCAGAAAGGCAAAGGAAAGAGGAAATGAGCTTAATGCGCTGTGAGAGAAATATGAAATAGTCTAAAAAAGTACTTTTTAGTCGGAAGAGTCTATAATATTTAAGGTAAGGTTTGGCTAATTTTTCTGGGAGTTCAGATCTTATGTGTTCCTTTTTTTGTGTTATTCAAATGCAAAGGGCACAAAGTTTTTCCTTGACATTGCAAAAAACTTTGTGCCCTTTAACCTCTTAAAAATAAATTGAAAGAACAACCAATCTACATTACTTCCCTTTCAAAACCCGTTTAGTCAACACCTGATCGCCTTGACTAAAAGTCACGAAATAAATACCTACAGGCAAAGGACTGAGGTCTACTTGTAGGTTTAAAAGTCCATTATGAAAGCCCAATTCTCTGGATTCAATGAGTTGTCCATAAGCATCCGTTAAACGAAAGAGGAAATCAACATTGGCAGGACCGACCAATTTTACGGAAGTGAAACCTAAGGTAGGATTAGGTTGAATAGATATTTGACTGATTTGATCAGGACTATTGGTCAATAAGGGGGTTCCACCATCGGAAATAAACTCCACATTGCAATCATTTAGATAAACACGAAAAATCCAGAAATGCTCATTCGAACAGCCGGTTTCGCAATTTTCCCAACCATAGTGATAGGTCAAGTCTACATAGTTCTGTGTAGCATTCAATTCGTATTCAATGTCCTTTTCTACTTCTCCTTGGTATTGTTCCACTTCTGCTTTAAGCACACCGTCAACGGATAAAAATTCACTCAATAATGGGGACAAATTAAGATGTGCTTTTGATTGAATTTGCGCCTTCAATATGTATTGATCTGTCAATTCATCATAAATCATTTCAGGAGAACTGGAAAAAAACAATTCCAAGGAGTCTACCCAATAATCTATGCGCTCTTCCTCTGTAAATATCTCTGCGGACAACCAAGTTTTTGCCCAAGCATGAGAAGTGTCAGCATACAACACAAAGCTATTGGTCACTGGAGCAGCTAATACATGAATATTATAAAAGTCAACGACTTCGTCACGAGCCACCAAACCAGAAGCTTGATGTACGGCTAAAAGTGGTTTTAATATTTCATCCGTGTAAATACTGTTAACTACAATGGAAGAGGTATCTGCTGACTTGGTTTTATACAGCTCTCGAATGGCTAATTTTGTCGCATCAAAAATATAGAACTGCTCCAAGGAATCTGCTGCTTCACAAGAAGAGACGGTCGTTTGTGCATTTGCCGAAGAAGCAAATAGAAGAAGTATCAAACAGCTGTATATTTTATTCATGGCTTTATATTTAGTTAGTTCTTAGGGTTAAAGTAATAAACCAGTGACCATTGCAAAGCAGCTCGGGTATCTGTTTGTTCAATAAACTTCGGATTCGATTTTGAGAGATCTGTAAATCCAAAGATGTATCGAATATCTATCCCCAAGTTTTCACGAGGAAACCAGGTCAAACCAGTCAAAGCGGAGATATTATTTTCTGCGATCAAATCAGTAATGCGTCCTTTAGCTCCTGATTCATTATTTATAATTTTTTGTTCTTGGGCTTGCAGCAATTGCGAATATTCTACCCCCATATTTACTCTCCAAGTACGATTAGGTTGATAAGTTAACAATAACGGAATGGAAAGCCAAGAAGCAGTCCCCATTTGAATCGCGTCTGATTCATTAGCATCACTTGGCAGGTAAGTCAAAGTCAGTTCTTCTTCAATACCAGAGGCTTGATTTTGTTCTGGTTGGTTAAAGGCTACTTCTTTAGGACTATTGTTGATCATCGTGTTGTTAAACTGGGTCAGGCTGTAATTCAAGCCCGTTTCTAAAGTGAAATTTCTAGCCATTTTCCGACTTAACAATAAACCTACATTAAAACCACCGAATCCTTGATTGATCTTTTCTTGTTGAATTCCAGCCATTAATCCATAAGTCCACTTCTTAGTTTTCTTCATAGGAATCACTAAGGACTTTGTGGTATAAGGTTCTGCTGAAATTTTGTCTTGGGTCGTATTCAATTCCAGTTTTTCATCAATTGTTTTAGAAACCGTTCTATCTGTTTGAACAGCTATTAATTTAGGCTGTTTAACAACTCCATTTATCTTAGACAACTCCAATTCCTTTGATCTCTGAGCGGGAGGGTGCTCCCCTTTAGGGGTTGGGGGTTGCGCAGGCAAAATTGTTGATTCTCTATCATTTTTCAAAGAAGCTAGATCATCAGAAGAAACCTTACTTTGTTCTGTACTTTTCTGCTCACCCGGCATAACCTGAACAATACTTTTCTCCGCAATCAAATCATCCAATTCCTCCTTATTTTCATTTGAAACCTCTTCTTCTATTACTTTTTCATTTTCAGAAAGCACTAAATCAGAAAGAACAGTCATTCGCTCAATATCAGAAGTCGTCCATTCTTCATTTACTTGGTCAGTATCAGATGGTCTATTTCGTTCGGGAGTTCCAAACCAAAGTCCTCCACCCATGAAAACCAAAAGCAACAGTAAAGTCAGATAACGTCTATAATTAACCGTTGACTCTTTTAAAGGAGCAGTTCCAACAGGCATTTCCTCCTCCAGCATTCCAGACATCTTAGCCCAGCTATCATTTAAGAAAGCCGCTTCCTCGGAATTCAAATCGTCTATGTTTTCAAAATTATCCAGCATGAAGCGTATAATTATTATTGTTACTAATAAGGCTCTGCAATTGTTTGCGTGCCGTTGACAAATGCCACTTGGAAGTTCCGATACTGATATTTACCTGTTTGGAGATTTCCATATGAGAGAAACCTGCGATGGCATACAGTTCGAAAACCTGCTTAGTGGCCGGTGGCAGCGTATCAACGAGTTTCATCACATCTTCATAATACATTTGATGAAGTGCGGTTTCTGCCCCGTTGGTGGCTGGTGCTTTCACTGATTCTTCAAAAACCAGTAATTGCCTGTACTTGTTGTGCTGTTTGAAATATTCCGAAAGGCTGTGAAAAACCAATTTACGTAACCATCCTTCCAAAGATCCCTGATGTGTAAAGGTGTTCAGTTTTTTAAAAGCTCTTAGAAAACCATTATTGATGATTTCCTGTGCTGCTTCCTGATCTTTAGTATACCGCTGTACCATTCTCAACATCGACCCAAAGTACTTCCGATAGAGCATTTCCTGGCTCTTCCGGTCGTTTTTTAGGCACCCTTCTATGAGGGTTTTGTCTGTATGTTTTGCGGAGTCTGACATTTATAGTGTTAGTAAGAAATGATATACAACACTAATGTAATGAAAAATGCCATTCTCTTGTGGCTTCAGTGCCAAGTTTTAACATCTGACCCCGCTTTTGGCGCGGGGCTGACTATGATTTGTACTTATAAAGACGGATAAATAGGGAAAAAAGGTTGGGTAGTTGGAAAATGAACTTTAAGTTAAATTTACACTAAGTGGGTAAAGATTTGTAAATTAGACCTTCTTCGACTCGCTGTGCTCCCTCAGGATAACAAATTTTACGTAAGTTTAAAACATATAACTAACTGAATATCAATATCTTTTGCACTGAATCGTTCTCTAGAGCGCATAGAATAATCGCTAATAAATTACTCAATGACAATTAAGCACACACTTATCATTATACCCTTCTTCTTTTTATGCAACTTCTCTGTCCAAGCCCAGTGCTGGAACTTAGTATGGGAGGACGAATTCAATGGTTCTTCTTTAAATGAAAGTAATTGGAGTTATCAAATAGGAAACAGTGGCTGGGGAAACAATGAATTGCAATATTATACAGATCTTTCATCCAATGTAGATGTAAACAATGGTGTACTAGAAATTACGGCCAAAGAAGAATCCTTCATGGGAGCCGATTATACCTCTGCCCGCATTCGCTCCATCAACCAAGGAGATTGGACTTATGGAAAAATGGAAGCCCGAATCAAGTTGCCCATAGGCCAAGGCATCTGGCCCGCCTTCTGGATGATGCCAACCAATAGTGAATACGGTGGATGGCCCGCCAGCGGTGAAATTGACATCATGGAATTTTTGGGACACCAACCTGCTATCACTTATGGAACCTTGCACTACGGTTATGAAGGCAACCATCAGTATATGGGCATCAGTTACACCCTACCCTCTGGAACCTTCAGCGGAAGCTTTCACGACTTTACTGTCGAATGGGAGGAAGATAAAATTCGATGGTATGTGGATGGCAACTTGTATCAAACCATAACGGAAGCGGATTTAGGATCCTATCCATGGGTTTTTGATCAGGATTTTCATTTCATTTTAAATGTAGCTGTGGGTGGGAATTGGCCGGGGAGCCCAGATGGGTCCACTTCTTTTCCACAGACGATGGAGGTAGACTACGTTCGGGTTTATCAATTGCTAACTGATCTTGCTATCGATGGGGATGATTATGTTCAACCTGAAGATGTAAAAAGTTATGCCCTACCTTCTATTTCTGGAGCTAGCTATAACTGGTCTGTCCCAGGCGATGCGATCATTCTAAGTGGCCAGAGTACCAATGAAATCAGTTTAGATTGGGGACTTAATTCCGGAACCGTTTCCTGTCATATTACGACTAGTTGTGGAACAGAAACCATTGACTTTCCAGTAACGGTCAGTACAAATTACTTTGAGAATCCAGCATTTGAATTTGATTATAACAATTGGAATACATGGACCTACAATGGTGCTTCCGCAGATTTCAGTATCAATACAGACGCGCCACAGGAAGGCCTCAAATCAGCTCAGGTAACGGTTACCAATGGAGGTTCCAACAATTGGGATGTGCAACTACAACGTAGTGGATTTTCTCTTGAAGCAGGAGAAGATTATACCTTGACTTTTTATGCAAAAACTGCTACTCCTGGCGCTCAAATACCAATCGCTGTCATAAAAAATCAGCCCCCTTGGAATTTCTATGCTGGCATGACCATTACCCTTTCGGGAAACTGGGAACCTTATGAATTAAATTTTACTGCAAGCACTACTGACGATGTTTTGATGAATTTAGATTTGGGCAACAGTCTTGAAACTTTTCATTTTGACAATTTTGTTTTTGAGAAAACATCAGCACCCTTGCCGGTGGAGTTGGGGCCCTTTAGCGTGAAAGAAACGGCAAATGAAAATGTATTGTTAGAATGGATCACCTATAGCGAAATTGGAAATGCTTATTTTGACATTCTGCGTAGTTCCGACAATCATTCTTTCCGGTCCATTGGTCGAGTAAATGGCCAAGGCGATAAAAGCCAACAAACGAACTACCGCTATGAAGATGACCCCGAACCGGGCACCTACTACTACCAACTCAAACAAGTGGATTTTGACGGGCAATATTCTTTATCCCCCATCCGAGCGGCAACACTGCGTTCAGAGAAAGAAGTAATCCTCTTTCCAAATCCAGCAGCAGAAATCGTTCGGTTAGTTGGTTGGAATGGCGGCCAGCTCAGACTCTTTGATTCAAATGGAAAAATCGTGTTTCAACAACAATTTGAGCAAAACCAATTAAACTATGACTTTTCCTTAGGCAATTTTCCAAAAGGAACTTATTTCTTAGCGCTGGAAGGAAAAAACGAATTACTCAAATTAATTCACTGATAATGAAACAGTTATACATAAAAACAAAGCTACCAGTGAATAATCACCCCTTCTATTTTCCATTTATGCACCTCCTCACCACCATGAAATACAAACTTCTTTGATATTTTTTCATCCAAGGGTTTCTTTTTTCATAAATGAAATGTACATTTGCAATCGCATTTAGAAAATGGTGTGCTTCTTGCTTTCCATTTGAATGTAAATAAACCAGGAGGAATGGCAGAGCTGGTTTAATGCACTAGTCTTGAAAACTAGCGTGGGTTAACGCCCACCGGGGGTTCGAATCCCTCTTCCTCCGCTGTAAAAGCCTTTCGTTCCTGTGTGGGACGGAGGGCTTTTTTTGGTTTGGGGGTAGATTGATCTATATTGGTTTGGGGATGTAGATTGGACTGTACCGTGCTTGGATATCATCTTCTGATATTCTTTGGATTTTTTCTTCTTTGAAACTTGATGTTTGAAGTGTTTTTTGTTTGCTCTTTCTTAGAATGCTGTTCGTGTTTTTTGGGATGGGGAGGGCTGATTCTGGTTTGGATTTTTTGTTAACTTTGAGGTAGTTATGTATGGGGCTTTATGGGTATGTGTTGGTTGTGGGCTTTTATGAAGAGCTTATGCCATCTTCCAGGAGGCCGAACGAAAAAGGCATATAAACAAAGCGATGTCAGAAACCTGGTCGGTCGAAAAAGGATATTTTAAGTTTCTAATCAATTGCGGAAAATTGGAAGACACCCGCAAATTTAAACTTGGAAAGTTTCTGAATGACATAGAAGTTTTCACCTCCGACAAATATGGTCAAAACACAAATGTCATCATCCTAAAAATAATACTTCGTCTCAATAGCGACCGGGATCGTATTATTGAGGAACGACAACGTGTTAAGTTGTACGCTGAACGTTACCTGGAATCTGATAGTCGTTCCCGGCTGTGCTTTCAGATGTTGAATCAGATTGTTCTAGGGAATTTTCGTGGGACTGAAGTGGAGTTGAGGGCAGCGAAATATTTGGATCGGATGCCGGAGCAGGATGGGTATGATGGGGATTTGGAGATTGTGCCTTATGAAGATTTGTGGGGGATGGTTTTGGAAAATTTGGATTAAATACCGAAGTCTTCGAAATGAAAATAGCTCAGAATTAAAAAAACAACTAATGATAGAAATACCCATTGATTTAAAGAATGCCATTTGCAATAAAAAACTTATCGTTTTTGTTGGTGCTGGTCTATCTTACAATTTACTAAACACCAAAAATCAACCGATAAAAGGTTGGGCGAATCTGGTGGAGAATATTTTGAAACACTTAAAAGAAAAGGAGTATGACGTTGACTATTTATTACCATTAATAAAAAAGCGTGACCCTATAACTGTGCTGGATTTAATTGAGACAGATAAAGACCTAGATAAGAGAGAAATCAATTTATTTATCAAAGAATTTCTTGAGTTAGATGATGAGAAAAACAACTATGACCTCCACAAAGATATTTGCAGCATATCAAACAAAGTAATTACTACAAATTATGATACTGCATTCGAAAGGGCCGTCCCAACACTAAGAAAATTTAGAGCTTAAGTAAGTGTACAAAAATATTTTTATAATAAGTTAAGATTTACTAATTTTGAC
>CAZDTI010000188.1:0-16416 GCA_964508085.1 uncultured Saprospiraceae bacterium
TCGACTTCCTTTTAGACTCCCTTGATATTGATGAACGCTCTCGTTACGAACGGGAGGAGGACATCAAGCTCATCGTTGTCAACACACCGGTTTTAAATAAATCTGACATTGACAATAGTGCAATGTATATTACAGTGCCAATTGGTATAGTACTTACAGACGAACATATCATAACGATTACTTCTTATGTAAATCCAGTGTTGCAATTGTTTTTGGAAGGTAAAGTGAAGAATTTCAATCCTTCGGATAAAGAAGGTTTTGTTTTGCAACTCTTAGAACAGAACGTATATCGCTTTTTGACTTGTTTGAAGAAGTTGAATAATACTCGAAATCTGGTGGAACGAGAGTTATATAACTCCAGTCGAAACCAAGATTTGCGTCGACTACTGAATATAGAGAAGAGTTTGGTTTATTTTCTGAATTCACTAAGTTCAAATGAACTCTTAAAGATGAAAATGAAACGCTCTGATTTTTTAGGCATTCGAAGTGATGAGCACAAAACGGATTTGTTTGAAGATATTATCATTGACAATAGCCAGGCTTTGGAAATGGCCAATGTTTATACTAATATTTTGAATGGAACTATGGAGGCTTACGCCAGCATTATTTCTAACAACTTGAATGTAGTCATCCAAGGGTTGACATTGGTAACGATTATAATTTCGGTGCCAACCTTGATTGCGAGTTTATTTGGAATGAATGTACTATTGCCTTTTAAGAGTGATGGCAATCCATATATGTTCTTCTACATCGTAATTTTTTCCATAATAGTGAGTTTGTTATTGGCTTGGTGGTTCAGGCGAAAGCGACTGTTTTAGGCCAATTTTGTTCTAATCTTCAGTCATTCTTTTTCTGCTTATATTTTGGGGCTATAGTTCTTTATTTATTTGTAATAATCAACTGATAATCAGGGACAAGTACAATTGATAGAACTAAATTGTCACTAATTTGCGTATTAAAAGTATACATTAATAAATTGTACTTATCCACATTGTGGAAAACTTGTTAACAATTTAGCAGAAAATTTACTTCCTGATAACCAGTACTTTAAGTTAGTTATCCACATAATGTGGAAAACTACAAGTATTGAAATTTAATTTAATCCGTAACTTAGTGTCATCATTTGATGTTATAAAAACAAAAGTGATCATACTTTAGAATTTCTTTTATTAAAACTTGTTCTAACGGGACTTGGAAATAAAAGAAAATCCATCGGAAAACTAGAGAAACACTATTTACACACCTCTATTTTATCCACAATCGAGAAACATCGAAAATTAAGAAGGGAATCCTCACAGGAATCTTAATTTTTCACACAGAAAGATAGGTTCTGAAAATTACAATTTTTCATACCAAATCTTACAGGAGCAGTTATGCTCTGAATTTCCACACGGGAACTGCACCGCATGGTGCACCTGACACAAAACTAAATGGTGACGTCATCTAACTATGAATGACTAATCCTTGGTGTCCTGTGTATCAGCAACCCGAAGTGATTGTAGTACTTGTTTGTGCTTGGTAAAAGCATTTGCAACAATAATACTACAAATAACTTCTTTCATCTGAGAATGAGCATAGTAGTATTGCACACTAATGCTCGAATTTATTAATCTTCTATTTTAACACATTTAGTATGAGCGTAGCAGTAGAGCCAATTTTGACAGAAAACCCGAACCGGTTTGTCTTGTTCCCAATTCAGCATGATGACATTTGGGCTTGGTACAAAAAATCAGAAGCTAGTTTCTGGACCGCAGAAGAGATCGATCTTTCTGCTGACCAAAGCGACTGGGAAAAGTTGACAGATGACGAACGTCATTTTATCAAACACGTACTCGCATTTTTCGCAGCCAGTGATGGTATTGTGAATGAAAACCTCGCAGAAAACTTTGTAAGTGAGGTGCAATATACAGAAGCGAAATTCTTTTATGGTTTCCAAATCATGATGGAAAATATTCACTCTGAAACATACTCCTTGTTGATTGATACCTATATAAAGGACAACAAAGAGAAAGACTATTTATTTAATGCCATTGAAAATCTGGACTGCGTTAAGAAAAAAGCAGACTGGGCTTTACGTTGGATTGACCAAGGAAACTTCGCCGAACGTATTGTTGCTTTCGCAGCAGTAGAAGGTATCTTCTTCTCTGGTTCATTCTGTTCTATCTTTTGGTTGAAGAAAAGAGGGCTGATGCCTGGTTTGACTTTCTCCAACGAATTGATTTCACGCGACGAAGGGATGCACTGCGATTTCGCTTGCATGCTCTACAACGACCACATCGTAAACAAACTAGACAAAGAAGTACTTCAGAAAGTCATCGTTGATGCTGTTGACATCGAAAAAGAATTCGTAACAGATTCTCTTCCGGTAAGACTTATCGGTATGAACGCTGAAATGATGTGTACTTACATCGAGTTTGTTGCAGACCGATTGCTGAACTCTCTTGGCAATGAAAAAGTATACAACGTAGAAAATCCATTCCCATGGATGGATATGATTTCCCTTCAAGGAAAAACCAACTTTTTCGAAAAGCGCGTAGGTGATTACCAGAAGTCTGGTGTGATGACCGACCGTGATAAGCAGGTATTTACCTTGGATGAAGACTTTTAAGGGTTGAGGATTAAGGATTAAAAATTTAGGATTTAAGATTACGCGTAATTCGCTTTTTGGTAAATACTGGACGCAATCCTTAATCCTAAATTTTTAATCCTTAATCTAAAAAACTTAACAAAAACTACACACTGAAACTCTATTTCTAAAAACCTTTAAGGTGTTCCCCACCTTCAAAACAAACACGAATTAATATGCAAGTAGTTAAAAGAAGTGGAAAAACCGAAGACGTAAGCTTTGATAAAATCACAGCGAGAGTAAAGAAACTCTGCTATGGTTTGAATCAGCAATACGTTGATCCTATTGAAATTTCAAGAAGAGTTATCCAGGGGTTATACGATGGTGTAACTACCACTGAACTCGATAACCTCGCAGCAGAAACCGCTGCAACAATGGCGACCAGCCACCCTGACAATGCATTGTTGGCGGCACGTATCGCTGTTTCTAATTTACATAAAAATACAGATAAGTCCTTCTATCGTACAATGAAGAAATTGTATGATTATATCGATCCTAAAACTGGTGATAAAGCTGGTTTGATCGGAGAAGAGACTTTCAAAATTATTACAGATAATAAAGACAAATTGGACTCTGCCATTATCTATGATAGAGATTATAGCTTTGACTTTTTTGGTTTTAAAACCTTGGAGCGTTCTTACCTTCTACGTACAGATGGCGAAGTAACAGAGCGTCCACAGCACTTATTAATGAGAGCGGCAGTCGGTATCCACGGAACAGATATTGAATCTGCGATTGAGACTTACAACTTGATGTCGGAAAAGTGGTTCATCCACGCGACACCAACCTTGTTCAACGCAGGTACACCAAAGCCTCAGTTGTCTTCTTGTTTCTTATTAAGTACAACAGAAGATTCTATCCCTGGTATTTTTGAAACGCTAACTCGATGCGCCAAGATTTCTCAATCTGCTGGTGGTATTGGTTTGAGCATTCACAATGTAAGAGCGAAAGGAAGTTACATCAAAGGAACCGGAGGAACTTCAAACGGTATCATTCCAATGATGCGTGTATACAATGATACGGCACGTTATGTAGATCAGGGAGGAGGAAAACGTAAAGGTGCTTTCGCCGTTTACATGGAGCCATGGCATGCGGATGTTTTTGACTTTTTGAACTTGAAAAAGAACCACGGTAAAGAAGAAAACAGAGCACGTGATTTATTCTACGCCATGTGGATTCCAGACCTATTCATGGAGCGCGTGAAAGCAGACGGAGAATGGTCTTTATTCTGCCCGAACGAAGCACCAGGATTGCACGATTGTCACAGTGGAGAGTTCGAAGCGTTGTACCACAAGTATGAAAAGGAAGGACGTGCGCGTAAAACCATTAAAGCACAGGAGCTTTGGTTCGCAATCCTTGAATCTCAGATCGAAACTGGAACACCATATATCTTATACAAAGATGCGGCGAACCGCAAATCGAACCAGAAGAATTTAGGAACGATCCGGTCTTCTAACTTATGTACAGAAATCATGGAGTACACTTCTCCAGATGAAGTAGCGGTTTGTAACCTGGCTTCCATCAACTTGTCTAAGTTTATCAAAGACGGAGAATATGATTTCCAGAAATTGAATGATATTGTCAGAGTCGCAACGCGCAACTTGAATAAGGTAATTGACATTAATTATTACCCTGTACCAGAAGCACGTAATTCCAACATGCGTCACCGTCCAATTGGATTAGGTGTGCAGGGGTTAGCGGATGCATTCATTATGATGCGTATGCCTTTCGATAGTCCGGAAGCAAGACAGTTGAATAAAGATATTTTTGAAACGATATACTTCGCAGCAATGTCTGAGTCTGCCGCTTTAGCAGAAAAACAAGGAGCTTATCAATCTTATGAAGGATCGCCAGTAAGTAAAGGAGAATTCCAGTATGACATGTGGGGGGTAACACCATCTACACGTTGGGATTGGGAATCTTTGAAGAAGCAAGTCGCGAAAACAGGGGTACGTAACTCTTTGTTGGTGGCACCAATGCCAACCGCTTCTACTTCTCAGATCTTGGGTAACAACGAATGCTTCGAGCCTTACACTGCCAACATTTATACCCGACGTACTTTGTCTGGTGAGTATATTGTAGTAAACAAGCACTTATTGAAAGACTTGGTTGGATTGGGACTTTGGAATGATGAGCTAAAGCAGCAATTAATGGCAGCGAATGGTTCTGTTCAGAACATTGAAGAGATTCCTCAAGACTTGAAAGACTTGTACAAAACGTCTTACGAAATTAAGCAGAAAGTAATCATAGATATGTCTGCAGATCGTGGTGCTTACATTTGTCAGAGCCAGAGTTTGAACCTCTTCGTAGAGAATCCAAACTTCGGAAAATTATCTAGTATGCACTTCTACGGATGGCAATCAGGCTTAAAGACAGGTATGTATTACCTTCGTTCGAAGGCTGCAGTTGATCCGATTAAGTTTACACTAGATCAAAAACATCAACGTGTAGGCAGCAAAAAGGCTAACAATCCCGTTACAATGGAGGCAGTTGCTAATGGAGCAACGGTTACCACAGGGCAGCAATTCCCGGACACCGATGACTCGCCACAGGCTTGTAGCCTTGACGACCCAGATTGCTTGATGTGTGGTAGCTAGTTCTAAAAAGGACTTGCCTTAATAAAGATAAAAAGAGAGTAGATCGAATTATTTCGGTCTGCTCTTTTTTTGTTTGGGAAATCTGTTTGTTCTAGTCGTGTAGTCATATAACGTACTCATATAGTGGGAGCTATAATTCACATACTAGTTTGATTATTATTGTGTTTTTGAAGTATATTTATATAATCTTCTTACATGAAATAACAAAAACTAAATTATGAAAAACACATTTTACAACCTAGTGGTGTTCCTTTTTTTGAACCTAACCTTATTGGCACAAACGACTTTGATTCCTGATCCTGCATTTGAACAAGCATTGATAAACCAAGGTTATGATTCGGGGGGAATAGATGGTGTAGTGCTTACTGCGAGTATAGATACCATCGAAGAAATTGATCTAGCGGCTAAAGGAATTTCGAATTTAGCCGGGGTAGAAGGTTTTTCAGCCTTGCGAGTATTGTTATGTGATGGAAATCAGCTGACTAGTTTAGACCTCACAAGTAATACGGAACTAGAAGAGTTGTATTGTTCCTTGAATTCATTGGTCAGCTTGGATGTCTCTCAAAACTTGAAATTAGAAAAATTATACGTTATTGATAATCAACTTACAGCGCTTAATGTGAGTCAAAATTCAGAGCTGAGGACATTGTACGGTCCAAGTAACCAACTAAGTACTTTGGATGTTTCTCAAAACTCAAAATTAGAATTTTTAAATTGTCATAATAACCAACTAAGTACTTTGGATGTTTCTCAGAATTCAGAATTAAGAATATTAGAATGTTATATTAACCCTTTGGGGGAATTAGATGTCTCTCAAAATTTGAAGTTGAAAACCTTGAATTGTTCCACTAATAACCTTAGTGTAATAGATATTTCTCAAAATGTATTGATGGAGAGACTAGATTGTAGTGATAACCAACTTAGTAATATTGATGTTAACCTCCATTCAGAATTAGTAACCTTAGTTTGCCATAATAACCAGCTAAGTACTTTGGATGTCTCCCAAAACTTAGAATTAACAAGGTTAGAATGCCATGTTAATCTTTTGGAAGTTTTAGATATTTCTAAAAATTTGAAGTTGGGTGCCTTAGACTGCTCTTCGAATGGGCTTAACGAAATAGATATTTCTCAGAATATATTGATGGAGAGGTTATATTGTGGTAATAATCAGATTAGTAGTATTGACATCAGTAACAATTCAGAATTATTAAGTCTAGGTTGTAGTGGAAACCTTTTGACTAACTTGGATATCTCTCAAAATTTAGAATTAATAACGCTAAATTGTAGTGAGAACCAATTGAGTAATTTAGATGTCTCTCAACATTTAGGGTTGAATTGGTTGTTTTGTGATAACTGCGAATTAACAACTCTTGATCTTAGCCAAAATTCGGATTTGACCATATTGACTTGTCTCAATAATCAGTTTACTTGCTTAAACTTAAGTAACGGTAATAATATGAATCTGATCGTTTTATTAGCGGGAGAAAACCCAGATTCGTTTTGTGTTCAAGTCGATGATGTACTTTGGTCAGAAGCAAATTGGACAAATATTGATGAGACCGTTTTCTTTAGTTCGGATTGCAGCGAGGAATGCGACACCTCTGTAGTTGGAGTGGATCAGGTATCATCTCTAACTTATAGTTGTTATCCTAACCCTACTACGGGGTCTATTTTAATTGATTTGATGGAGTTTACTCCAAACGTAACAATGACCTTAACAAATACACTTGGCCAGGTGCTTTGTTTAAGAAAGTATGAAATGATTCGACAGATTGATTTTGAGATGGATGTTGTAAAAGGTCAATATATCTTACAACTGAAAACGGCCGATGGTTTGATAGAATCTATTCCAATCGTGAAAATTTAAAATGATTGAATTTTACGGATTGGTTCTGTAAGTACAACGCAATAATGAAGTTGCAGTTAGTAGAAAAAGCATATGATTTTAACCAGGCGACCGTTCCATAAAGTGTGTCAGCGGGCAGATTTCCCTTTAGGGATCAAGGGCAGCGAGAGGATTGACACACCTACTAGAACAATCCCTAAACAGAGTACTCAATTAAGTTGTCGCTTCTATCAATCCTAAGTCAACTAACTCAGCTCGTAACTTTTCTGGCTGGGTGAAGTGGTGACCGTGAATACCGATAAGTTCGGAACCCTTGATGTTTTTTTCGCTATCGTCAATGAACATGGCTTTTGTAGGGTCAATGTCATACCTGGAGACCATAAGTTCGTAAATGCGGATGTCCGGCTTGATGAGTTTTTCGTCACCGGAAACGAGGATGCCTTCGAAGATTTGGAGGAAGTCGAAGTTTTCCAAAGCATAGGGGAAGGTCTCTGCAGACCAGTTGGTGAGGGCGTAGAGACGAACTTTGTTTTCAGCTTTGAGTTGGTTTAGGATATCTACTGTACCTTGGATGGCTCCACCAATCATTTCGGTCCAACGGCCATAGAAGGCTTCGATTTCGTTTTTGTAATCAGGGTGTTGGGAAACTAGGAGTTCCGTAGCTTCTTTGAGGGTTCTGCCAGCGTCTTGTTGAACGTTCCAGTCGCTGGTGCAGATGTTGTTGAGGAAGTGGGCGCGTTCTTCGTCATCGGAGAAGATTTTTTTGTAGAGGTGGTTTGGATCCCAGTTGATGAGGACGTTGCCAAGGTCGAATATGATGGTGTTGATGTTGTTTTGCATTTTTGTTTGGTGTTATTATTTAGTTGATATTTTCGATTTTTAGGAGCCTTATCTTTGAAATTAAACTTATCGATTGGCCTTCGGCGAGGTACTTTTGCAGTCGGCCAAAAGTGCCCAAAACCAGCCCGAATGCCTGCAGTAGTCAGGCGGGCGGGCCAGTCTCTTACAACCGTCTTTGTGTTTCTTCATTGCCAAAATTACGATTTTTCACATTAATCTTATCATTTCCAAAACTATAAGAAAGAGAGAGTCTTACATTTCGTGCGCTGTAGTTCTGGCCGTAGGTGTTGAGGACTCCGTTGATTTCTGAAGCTAGACGTTCCATACTGGAAGAATTGAATATGTCATTGAATTGTAGATTGACCAATAACTTATCGTTAAAGAATTTTTTCTGGATTCCAAAGTCAACACTCCAGCGGGCATCTACCTCGAAAATATTGCCATTGCCTGGGGAATTGTAATAACAATTAAGTTGCGCTTTCCAGCCTTTAGGGAATGTGATGCTATTGTTAGAGGAAAGGTAGTATTGGAATCCGTTTTGTGCTTTTGCATTGTAGTTGTCGTAGAGAGAACTGTGGCTGTAATATATAGCGGCTTCATTTTGCATGGACCAAAACTTATTTACAGTAACGGGGAATAGTTCACTAATTCCAAAAAAGTCAGCGTCATAAAAGTTATCTCGGACCGTAGCGAGAACACTACTTTCTGTAACTGGGACGAAGAGCGTTCCGAAACCACTGTTTGTTCTATTGTAGAAAGCTGAAGTAGTATAACGGCCTTTGAATACATAGTTGACATTGTAGCTGTAAGTATAGGACGGTCTAAGAAAAGGATTTCCCTCCGAGTAACTATTGTTATTAATATAAATTCTGAAAGGGTTGAGGTCTCTGAATCGAGCACGGTTCACTCGGCCACCGACACTCCAAGACCATTGATGAGCATCGCTGGCTCTGTAACTGAGGTATGCAGTAGGGAAGAGGCGAGTGTAATCGTTTGTGGTTGTTTTGTCAAGTGTTTTAGAATAACCTTTGGTAGCAGTGTATTCTAGACGAAGACCCAATTGGAGGTTCCATTTGTCAGAGAATTGACGACTGCCACTGAGGTAAGCCGCTGCGATGTGTTCGTCATATTCAAAAGTATTGGAAAGGAGACTGTCGTAAACGGAAACGCCACTGAGTCGGTTATAATTTTCAATTTCATTTCTAGAAATATTGAAGTTGTATTTCGCACCATAACTGAGTTGAACGAATTCTGTTGGATGTTTTAAGTCCGCTTTAATGCTATAGTTTTGAATGTATTGATCCGTCAAAGCATTTCGGGCTCTGCTGAGACCCTTAGGATTTCCTTCAGTGTCAAAGACATTAACATTGACCAGCGCATCAGTATTTAGTCGATAGCTGAAATAATCGACATCAAGGGAAAGGCTTTTACCAGTAGTATCTAATTTTGTGAGGAGGTGTACATTTGCTGATTGGCTTCTTTGTTTACGATCATCAGTAGTCTCATTTACAAAAGTGCTATCGGTCATAATATCTGCAAAATTAATGATACTAGGAGTGGAGCTAGTAAAGCTAGGAGAAGCGATAGTACCCTGGTATTGAAAACCGAAACTGGTCTTGTCTGTCCATTGATAATCGTAGGCTAATCTTGTAGAAGCATTGTTTTTATTACCAATACCAATGCTTTCCCAGCTTTGGGTTCCTTTTGGGAAATAGGTCGTACCATATTCTTTTTCCCAGTTGTCCCCAAGTGTTCCATTTAGCGAAAGGGAAAAGCGATGCTTGTTTTTATTCAATTGAAAGCTATTTCTAAATGTTCCAAAACCCTCTCTGGCTTGGGTGTAAGAGATAGCAGTTCTATTCTTCCAGCTATTTCTTCTTCCTTTTTTGAAAATGATATTTACTAAGCCACCATTTCCAGCTGCTTCATACTCGGCAGGTGGATTGGCGATGACTTCGATTTTATCAATATCATCAGCTGCAATGGTTGTCAAAAAAGCAATTAACTCTTCTCCCTGTAATTGCAGCAAGCGCCCTTCTATCATCACCCGCACATTTCCTCTGCCAAGCATACTGATGGCATTGTTTCTAACCACAATACCAGGAGCGAGTCCAATGGCTTCTGAAAGATCAGCCCCTTGTGCGGCAATACTACTTCCAACATTGAAAACCAAGCGATCTGATTTTCGCTCGATTAATTGCTTTTGCGCAGAAACCACAACCTCATCTAATCGGGTACCCGTAGTCCCCAATTGAAGAACCCCTAAGTCAGTGTCTTTTGCGAGCTGTATGGATTGATTGTAATTGTCATAACCAACATAAGAAACCTGAAGCAGGTAGTTCCCAGATTCGATATTTAAAGTGAACATTCCGTTTTCGTCAGCTGTCTCTCCAGTAAGTAAGGTACTGTCGGAATCGAGTAGGAGTATATTACAAAATGCGAGTGGTTCTTGGCCGTCTACTACCTTGCCGGATAGCTTTACTTGAGCAATAGAAATAGCAGAGAATGTAAGAAGGAATAATAAGGTGTGAATTACTTTGGTCAACATAAGAATTAAGGATTATCTGGTTAAATAAAAATGATAGTCCAAAAGTGAGCTTATGTGGTGGATTGTGCGACTGAGTAGAGAAAGTCGAACGGATTAGGAGGGAAGAAAAGGGTTCGAGTATAAAATGAAAAGTACGACTTTGTTGTAAAGGATTGATTTGTAGTTACTTAGCGAAGTGTCCTTTTCGGTACTGCGTTGGGGTCATTTTTGTATATTTCTTGAAAGCAGTGTTAAAAGAGGATTTAGAATTGAAGCCTACTTCGTATAAAACCTCCAAAACAGTCTTCGCTTTTTGCTCTGGGTCGGTTAGAATTTGCTGAGCAGCACGGATTCTATATTCATTTACAAAATCGAAAAAATGTTTATCGAGATTGTGATTGATGAGGAGAGAAAGCTCATGAGAAGGGAGCGAAAGCTGTTTAGCCAATTTTTGTAGACTAAGGGATGAATCCAAGTATGGTTTCTGCGTTTCTACAAACTGTTGGATATGTTCTAGTTTCTGTTGGTCAACACTGCTAATTCCTTTATCCTGTGGATGTTCTTCCAGGATTTTGGAAACCGGTTTAATGGAAGCGTCGATACCTCTAAATAATTTTGGATAATACAATGCTTTCATTACCATCCACAACAAAAAGCCGATAAGCGTAAGCACCATAACGATCCGTACAGCATGAAAAGCTTCATAGCTCATATGATCGCGCAATAAGCTTTTGACTGAGCTGACCAAAAAGACACCACAAGAGGCGGCGACCAGTTGCCAAAGCCAATTGTGCAAAGAAATAATATCGTCAGAGTAGTTCTCCAAGATTAATTTCTTCATTCGGTAGAGGACAATGAAGCAACTAAGATTGTAAACGATTGGAACAGCTGTCCGTAGGATCGATAAGAATTTTGTTTCTGGATGATTATCGTAATTACTCATGTATTCTTGCTTGGCCGCTTCATCAACCAAGTAGAAACCTGGAAGCATTAAAAGGATAAACAAGGCAAAGGGAACCAAATGAAGTAGGTGTATCCACTTGAGTTTGAAACCGCTACGAAGAGAGGCGACGATGTATAAAAACATGAGTGGACTAGAGAGTATGATACAGTCATCGCGTACTCGATCCCATCCTAAGGGGATATTGAAGTAGAAGCCATACCAAAAGACACTGATGCTAATACTGATATTGATGAGCATGCAGGCAAGTAGCCGATTACTCAGTTTGTTATCCGTTTTTACGGTCCAAAGGAACAGCGCAAAAAGCGAGCAAAGCAGCATGAGGAAGATGGTAGTTCCACTGAGAATTAAGGTCATGTCCATTAGCTGCAAATTTGGGGAATAATAACGAGAAGAAAGCTGTTTTTTTGTTAAAAAGAGTAGATTGCACCTGTGTTAAAATCGACTTGGAGCAAAAATTAGACAACTCAACTACAGATATTTACAGTTTGCAGATAATACCTTTTGAAAAAGTCCAGATAGCTTCATCTTTACAATGTCAGAAAGAGGCTATGTTTTTTGGCCTGCATTTATAAAACTAAAGAATTGGCTCTTGGTCATTTGTAGATGGGTAGATGGGTAGATGGGTAGATAGGTAGATAGGTTCTCCTTCTTTCGCTGTTCTTATGATAGGGGGAAGCCCATCTACCCATCCACCTATCACCCATCTACCCTAATAAAGAAACCCGCTATATTTATTTGACCCAGAACCAAAGAATTTCCCTAACTCAAAAAACAACATCGTTATGAAAAAAGGAACCTTATTTATATTATTGATTTTTGCCATACTTAGTGCAAATGCACAATCAGAAATTACCCAAACGGTAAAAGGAACCGTCTATGATAAAGAAGCAGAATATCCTTTGATTGGAGTTAATGTTCTTTTGGTGAAGGATGGAGAAGCGATTGGAACAACGACAGATATTGATGGGAATTTTAAAATCGAAAACGTACCCGTCGGAAGACAGTCTATTCGCTTTTCATATATTGGTTACAAACCCATTACAAAATCTAATTTGCTGGTCAATTCTGGAAAGGAAATGATCATTGAAGTAGAAATGGAAGAAGACCTCAATCAGTTGGATGAAGTCGTAGTTGTTGCCACTAAAGAGAGTGGAAAAGCAGTCAACGAAATGGCCGCAGTAAGTGCACGTTCGATGTCGATGGAGGAGGTGTCTCGGTTTTCGGGATCGCTGGGCGATGTATCTAGAATGGCACAAAACTACGCAGGCGTAAGCGGAGCGAGTGACAATAGAAACGACATAATCGTAAGAGGAAATTCTCCTTCGACAGTGCTTTGGAGAATGGAAGGCGTTGATATTCCATCCCCCAATCACTGGGCGTCATTAGGGACGACGGGTGGTCCGATCTCCATGCTTAATTCTAATAATTTGAGAACCAGCGATTTTTTATCCAGCGCTTTTCCGGCAGAATATGGCAATGCAACAGGAGCTGTTTTTGATTTGAAATTGAGAAACGGAAATAAAGATAAGCATGAGTTTTTAGGACAAATCGGATTCAATGGTTTTGAATTGGGGGCAGAAGGACCTATGAAATTTGTTGGAAAAGATGCCTCTTATTTAGTCAACTATCGCTATTCTACTTTAGGTGTTTTTGCTTTAATGGGATTAGATTTTGGTACGGGAGGAAATGTACCGGAGTATCAAGATGCAAGTTTTAAGATCAACATTCCAACGGAAAAAGCAGGACGATTTAGTCTGTGGGGATTGGCAGGGATTAGTAAGATAGTATTTGAGCCAGAGCCAGAAGGCAACCTTTTCTCAGACGGTGATTCTCGATTTGAAGCAGGATCGAAAACGGCTATGGGCGGATTATCTCATCTTTATTTTTTCAATAATAAAACCTCTTCCAACTTAGCCGTTACCTATTCTGCAACCGAGGCCATCAATTTCAATGAACAAATAATAGATTTAGAAAATGGAATTTTTCAAAAGGATTTTACCTCTCAAAATTATCAAGGAAAGCTCGGCGTTAATTGGACATTGAACAGTAAAATAAATGCAAAGAATCGAATCAAAGCGGGATTGATTTATGACCTCTATGACATCGACGTGAAAGATTCCGTACTTATCGACGATAGTTTTTGGTATACCGAAATTGACTTTCAAGGAGACGCAGCTTTGTATCGTGGCTTTGGCCAATGGCAATATAAACACAACAATCAGTTGACGGCAAACATCGGTTTACACACCGTCTATTTTGGCTTGAACGATTCATATGCCCTCGAACCTCGAATCTCTTTGTCTTATGAAGCAACGCCCAAAAGTACTTTTGGAATTGGTTATGGCAGGCATTCTCAATTGCAACCGTTGCCTATTTATTTTTCTAAGAATAGCGATGCAAGCCCTGAAGAAAATGCGGCGAATGAGGACTTAGATTTATTGAAGAGTGATCACTTTGTAGTTTCCTGGGCTTATCAAATGACTGCCAATTCACGTATTAATTTGGAAGGATATTATCAATCTGTTTTCGACGTTGCAGTAGATCCGAGAGAGGGTGATTTTTCGATGATTAATTTTGGGGCGGATTTTGGATTCCCAAATCAGGTTGGTTTAGTCAATGATGGAACGGGGTCGAATATCGGTTTGGAACTGACGGTGGAGCGATCCCTAAAAGATGGATTTTATTTTCTAACCACTGCTTCTGTTTTTGACAGCAAGTACAAAGGAGCAGATGGAAAAGAGTATAACACTTTCTTTAATTCCAATTATGTTTTTAATGTTTTGGTTGGGAAAGAATTTAAGATGAATGATAAGTTAGATCTGACATTGGATGCAAGATTTAATTATGCAGGCGGCCGAAGATATACGCCGATTGACGTTGCTGCTTCTATAGCGGCAGGGGAGGAGGTTTTGGATAAAACGAATGTTTATGGTGAACGATATGCAGCATACCTTCGCCCTGATTTTAAAATTGGAATTCGCCACAATGGCAAACGAGTGGCTCAGACCTTCTTTGTGGATTTACAAAATTTCATTTTTAGAGAAAATGTTTTCTTCAAGCAATGGGATGAGGATAACAATGAAGTGGATACGGTTTACCAACGTGGGTTTTTCCCGAATGTAAATTATCAGATTCTTTTTTGACCAAAGAATTCTTAATACATTGGAGTTGAAAGTGAATCTGTTTTTACCACAACGGGAGAACGAAAAAAATACTTATTTCATAGATGCTAAAAAGAAAAGAGTTTAAGGAATTACTGGGGTTCGATCATACATGGTTTGTGATCCTATCGATTTTTGCGACTGGAGTTTCTTTTCCTTTTATATTTTTTGGGGATACGCTAGAAAATTTTATGCAACATCCTGGAGAAAATTTGTTGATAGGAATAACGATCGCCTCCATATTATTACTCAGCAATATTGGAATTTTCTACTATTTCAAAAGTCAAAGGAATGTTGGATCGGATAGAAAGGCAATGCGCTTTCGGGGGATGTGCCATTTAATTAATACACTAACTCTTGGAGCGATTGGAAATCTGATTCAGTATAGTACTTTTACTGATGTAATGTCTTGGCAACGTTTTTATGTCAGCTTAGCTGGTTATGTTTTATTCGCTTCTGTGTTTATTGGGTTTTATGAAGCGGCTTATTATATGAAGGCTTTAGGGAAATCATTAGAAATGCAAGAACAACTCAAACGTCAAAATGTAGAATCTCAATTAGAGATTTTAAAAAATCAAGTCAAGCCGCATTTCCTGTTCAACAGTTTGAATACGCTCGCTAGTCTAATTCCAGAAGAGCCAGAGTTGGCGGTAAATTACGTGCAAAAATTATCTAAAGTATATCGCTATATTTTAGAAATAAAAAATAAGAAACTAATACCCGTCGCAGAAGAATTGGATTGTGTCAAAGCCTATTTGTTTATGCTGCGGATTCGGTTTGGGACTAATTTGGAAATTGAAATCGATGAAAATGAATTGGATGAGGCAGATCATATTGTGCCATTGTCTTTGCAACTGTTGGTTGAAAATGCAGTTAAGCATAATGTCATTTCCAACAAAAAACCGTTGACTATTAAAATTCAAAAAGAGGGAAATCAAAGGTTATTGGTCAGTAATAATTTACAAAAGAAGGATCAGATCATGCCTTCAACAGGGACGGGTTTGGCGAATATTAAAAGCCGATATGAAATCTTGTCAAAGCAAAAAATAGATGTAATTGTTATGGAGAAAGAATTCAGAGTGTTGTTGCCATTGATAAAAGTGAGTTAAGAGGTTCTTAGTCAAATGCAGTGGGTGTTGTAATCCAGAGGGTAGATGGGTGATAGGTGGATGGGTAGATAGGCTTCCCTCTAACTTGTCCGCCCTTGAGGGCTGACGGGAAGAACTGCGAAAGAAGGAGAATCCATTCCCTTATCTACCCTCTAAATTTAGCGAAGAGCCCAAAGAAAAGATGGAATTAAAACCTAAAAGTAGAAATAAATGATACGCGTACTAATCATAGAAGATGAGCATCCTGCGGCAAAACGGTTGAAAAAATTGATTGCGAAATTGGATGATAAAATAGAGATTCTCGAAGTGATTGATTCAAAAGAAGATGCGATTGCCTGGTTTAAAAATAACGAGATGCCCGATCTCGCGTTCTTCGATATTCAGTTGGCCGATGGATTGAGTTTTGGAATTTTCGAGAAAGTAGAAGTTACTTGTCCTATTATTTTTACGACAGCTTATGATCAGTACGCCCTCAAAGCATTTAAGGTCAACTCCATAGATTACCTACTCAAGCCAATTGATCCGGAAGAACTCAAAAAAGCCTGGCAGAAATTTCAAACAATTGGTAAAACGACTGCACCTAACTTGCAAGAAATGTTGACTTCTTTTCAGCAAATCAAAGAAAGAAAAAACTACAAAGAGCGTTTTTTAATCAAGCAAGGAGGTGGATTTAAGTATATGAAAATTAGCGAAGTCGCCTATTTTTTCTCAGAAGATGGATTGACTTTTTTGATGGCTAAGTCAGG
>CAZDTI010000189.1:0-16412 GCA_964508085.1 uncultured Saprospiraceae bacterium
GAATGCGTAATTTTCGATATGTAGAATATCACGGATTTGCACATCTTAGAGTTGGTGTTTTCATTTTCTTAATCGCCGTCATTTATGGATTATACACTGTTTATAAAAAAGTGGAAGAACAGCGCAGTCTTTACTATCTAGTTCATAAAAATTCTTGGATGGTTTATGGATTATTGATTCTAACGAGTCTGGTTAATTGGGACGTCGTCATCACCCGCTACAACATCGCCACACAAACGATTAAACCGCTCCACATTACTTTCCTGGCCAGAAGTTCTTCTGATAAAAACTTGTTCTTCCTGGAGCAAAACACAGAAGAAATCATAAGGCAATTACCAGAGGGCTATACAGCAGAAGGACTGAACGACCTCTTTGAATGGAAAAGAACAAGCATCCGATTAAAAGAAAAAACCTACAGTTGGTTATCCTGGAACTATGCCGACCATAGAAATAAAGAATGGCTGAATAAAAAGCCGAACTAAAATTCCTATCAAAAACACCTCCCATTCCTTAAGCAATTCCCTATCTTCACCCCCGCAAAAAACACAAGACTCTGGCAGGAGTTAAACCATTATAAACCCCGAGCCACAACTCAGGGCTCGCAAAAAAAACATATGTCCAAGACAAAAGATACCCTAGCAGAAAAAATGGAAGCGGCCAAACTAGGCGGTGGCCAAGCCAGAATAGATAAACAACACAAAAAAGGCAAACTCACAGCCCGTGAAAGAATTCATTTCTTATTAGACGACGGTTCTTTCGAGGAAATCGGAATGCTCGTCACCCACCGAACAAAAGACTTCGGGATGGAAGACCAAATCTTCTATGGTGATGGCGTTGTTACCGGCTACGGGACAGTAAATGGGAGATTGATCTATGTCTTTGCACAAGACTTCACCGTCTTCGGAGGCTCTCTGTCAGAAACACATGCAGAGAAAATTGTCAAGATAATGGACTTAGCCATGAAGGTTGGTGCCCCCTTAGTTGGCCTCAATGATTCTGGAGGAGCCCGTATTCAGGAAGGGGTTCGTTCTCTAGGAGGTTATGCTGATATTTTCTATAAGAATGTAATGGCTTCTGGCGTTATCCCTCAAATTTCTGCCATCATGGGCCCTTGTGCAGGAGGAGCGGTCTACTCCCCTGCCATGACTGATTTTACCATTATGGTAGAAAATTCTAGCTACATGTTCGTTACTGGACCTAACGTAGTAAAAACAGTAACCAATGAGGAAGTCACCTCTGAAGAATTAGGTGGTGCAAATACACACGCGACCAAATCCGGTGTCACTCATCTCACCGCTGCTAATGATATTGATTGCATTGAAAAAATAAAAACGCTACTCAGCTTTCTTCCACAAAACTGTGAAGATGCCCCGGCTAAGCTACCTTATGAAGTAGGAAACGAAGTAAGAGAGGTTTTAGAAAATATCATCCCAGAGAGTGCTAATCAACCTTATGATATGCGGGAGGTCATCGAAGGCATTGTAGATGTAGCGGCCGAGAATGGAACAGCCTTCTTTGAAATCCATAAAGACTACGCGGAGAATATTGTCGTAGGATTTTCCCGAATTGCGGGCCGTAGTATTGGCATTGTGGCTAACCAACCTATGAGTTTAGCAGGTTGTTTGGATGTAGAGAGTTCTAAAAAAGCTGCACGCTTTACTCGCTTCTGTGATTGCTTCAATATTCCTTTGCTGGTGCTAGTTGATGTACCAGGTTTTTTGCCAGGAACCAATCAGGAATGGAATGGAATTATTGTAAACGGAGCCAAATTGTTATATGCGCTTAGTGAAGCAACCGTTCCGCGTATTTCTGTTATCACCAGAAAAGCTTATGGAGGGGCATATGATGTTATGAACTCCAAACACATTGGTGCGGATATGAACTTTGCTTTCCCTTCTGCCGAGATTGCGGTGATGGGTGCCAAAGGAGCTAGTGAGATCATTTTCCGAAAAGAAATAAAGGATGCAGAAGATCCTGCGGCCAAATTGTTAGAAAAAGAAGCAGAGTATGCTCGCTTATTTGCGAATCCTTATAGTGCAACACAACGTGGTTTTGTAGATGAGGTTATTCAACCAAAGGATACGCGCCGAAAGTTGATCAAGGCTTTTGCAATGTTGGAGAATAAAGCAGTGGTATTGCCGAAGAAGAAACATGGGAATATTCCGTTGTAGCGTGAAGGGGTAGATCATGGTGGATGAGGGCAGATGAGGGTAGATAAGGGTTTCCCACTAACGCTTTATTATCGCGAACTAAGGTAACCCTTATCTGCCATTATCCACCATCATCCGCCCTTATCTGCCTCCCTTTAAAACAAAAGTCAACTTAACCAGAACAACCAATTCATATGTCAATACACTGGAAGGTGCTCATCGGAATTATAAGCGGATTAATACTAGGCTATATCGCTAGCTTTTCTGAGATGGGAGTAGGTTTTGTTCAGGATTTTGTCAAACCTTTTGGAACTATTTTTATTCGGGTTTTGAAATTAATTGCAGTTCCTTTGGTCTTTGTTTCTTTAGCCAAAGGGATTACTGAGTTGAAGGACATTAGGCGCTTGTCTAGTCTGGGTGGCAAAACGATCTTTTGGTATTTGTGTACGACGGTCATGGCTGTTATAATTGGATTGCTGTTAGTAAACCTATTCCAACCCGGTGCTGGCTTAGACATTGCTGCGTTACAAAGCTTGACTCCCGAAACGGTAGATTTCAGTAGTAAAATAAGCAAAGGAGATGGACCACTTGACTTTTTTGTACGAATGGTTCCAGATAATATCTTTGCTGCGTTGAGTGACAATGGTCGATTATTGCAAGTCATCTTTTTCACCGTTTTGTTTAGTGTTGCTTTATTGATGATCCCGGATGAAGATCAGAAGCCAGTGGTAAAACTCATTGAGTCGCTGAATATGGTAATGTTGAAAATTGTGGATCTGATCATTGCCTTTTCGCCCTATGCCGTCTTTGCTTTAATGGCTACTTTGATTGTGGAGATTAAAGATCCTGCTATTTTCAAGGCATTACTCAATTACTCGCTCACCTTGCTATTTGGGATGTTGGTGCTGCTTATTATTTATCCGCTTTTAGCGAAATTTATTGCAGGAATGCCATTGCAAAAATTCGTAAAGGGGATTATACCTGCCCAATTGGTGGCACTAACCACCAGTTCTTCCATGGCAACCCTACCCGTGACAATGGAATGCGCTGTAGATAATTTGGAAATAGACGATGAGATTGTCAGTTTTGTCTGTCCCATTGGTGCTACCGTGAATATGGATGGAACCAGTTTGATGCAAAGTATTGCGGCTGTTTTTGTTTGCCAAATTATTGGCTTGGATTTAAGTGTCACGGATCAATTGGTGATTGTAGTGACAGCTACTATGGCCTCCATCGGGGCTGCTGCTGCTCCAAGTGCAGGTATTGTTATGTTGGTAATGGTTTTGGAGTCCGTAGGGTTTCCATCCGACAAGCTTCCTTTGGCACTGACGATGATATTAGCTGTAGACCGTCCGTTGGATATGGCTAGGACGGTGGTGAATATTTCCGGGGATAGTTTTGTTAGTGTGGTGGTAGGGAAGAAATAGTTTTTCGTATCTGAGCAAATATTAAAATGGAGATAGATTTCTCGATTTCGCTGCACTTCACTCGAAATACAAAAGGGAATGCGCTCTCCTTTCCTCGACTCGCTGTGCTCGCTCGTAATGACAGGGAGGCTTGTTTCAGCAAAGGGTTCTGTAATCGTAGGAGAATTAACATAACCCCGACTCTGTTTTTAAG
The DNA here is from genome assembly GCA_964508085.1 of uncultured Saprospiraceae bacterium. Taxonomy (GTDB): domain Bacteria; phylum Bacteroidota; class Bacteroidia; order Chitinophagales; family Saprospiraceae; genus CALGLS01. Next base: position 3,771 of record CAZDTI010000189.1, read on the forward strand.
TCTTAGCTTAACAGGAGTAAAATTCTATTTATTCTTAATTTCATAATTATCCAGAAAATCTTACTTTTGGAAAAATTCCAGACTCTGGAAGAATCAAACATTCATTACCCCCAAGCTTCCGCTCGTGGGGCTAGCAAATAAAAAATACATGCAAAACATCTTCGACCAAAAAGAAGCTCAACAAATCATCGACCGCATCAACCAACTATCCAAAGACAGCCAACCGAACTGGGGCAAAATGTCCGTTGATCAAATGCTGGCACACTGTAATGTCACCTACGACATGGCTTTCACTGACAAATATCCAAAACCGGGTGCATTCAAGACGTTTATGCTTAAGCTCTTTGTTAAAAGTGCTGTAGTCAATGAAAAGCCCTATCCGAAAAGTAGTCGGACCGCACCACAATTCATTATTGTTGGGGACAAAGATTTTGAGAAAGAGAAACAAGAACTGATTGCCAACATTAATAAGACACAGCAACTGGGTAGTGCACATTTTGAAGGAAAGGTCTCTCACTCTTTTGGCTCCTTAACGGCTCAAGAATGGAACAATAGTTTTGCTAAGCATCTGGAGCATCATTTGGCGCAATTTGGCGTTTAAGCACTTGCAATCAGTTACTTAGCTAAAAGTAAAGGGCTATCGATTTCCTCAATTTCAATAATTCGAGTAGTAACAAAAAACACAAAAGAAAATCTCGTCTGAGTAAAATTTTTTACTAGTAAATTAGTATCGGTTAAAACTCACCAAAGTACATATTTCTCCCTACAGCCCACCAAAAAAGAAAAGCCTGACGCAAACGCATCAGGCTTTTCTTTTTTAGAAACTTAGGTAGGTTTACTCCCTATCCATTAATCATTGGCATATACTTCTCTTTGTTATCGAAAATTACCCAGAGATTAATTGCAAACAACACAAGCCCCATAATCAAACCATCTTGTGCTTGTACAGCATGAAATAAAAATATCCCAAGAATTACCGGAAAAAGTACAATCGCGCCTAAAGCTCTGGTTTTTGGTATCATTAATAAAACACCTCCTACTATTTCTGCAATAGCAACTAGGGCAATAATCCATCCTGAAGCTACAAGCGCTCCCATTGTTGCACTGGCAGCATCCGGCATTGGCGGCATCTGCATGAATTGCAAAAATTTGTTCAAGCCAGAAACAGCCATCATCAAGCCTAATAGTACGCTAACACCTAATAGAATCTTGTCTTTCATTTTGTATGTATTTAGATTGTTAAAAAAATTGGTTACGTGTCGGCTATTTAAGTAATTCGGGTATAGTTGTAGGTACACCTATTTATTCAAAAAAATATCAACCTCCTCTAAGCTTATCTAATAGTGTACTCAATTGGTTTGATTCCTCATCAGTTAGTTTATTAATTTTTACAATTTCAGTGATGGCGATCTTATCTATGGCTTCCAATATAGAAAGTCCAAAATCTGTGATCGAAATGACATATTCTCTTCTGTCCAATTCTGAACGAAGCACTTCAATCATATTTTTAGTTTTCAACTTTTTCACAATTAAAGTTACATTCGATTGACGAGCAATCATTCGCTCCAAAATGTCTTTTTGACACATACTTTCGGGATGTCTTCCCCGTAGAATACGTAATACATTGAACTGCTCCTGTGTTAAGTTGTGCGGCTTCAGAATAGGTGTTATTTTATTATTCAACCAATTCGCGGTAAATAATATATTTACGTTTGCTTTTACCTGAGGGTATTTAAAACTACTCTGCTTTATTTCTTTTTCAATGCTTGCCATCTATTGCTGCTGTTTTATTACCCAAATATAACAAAAAGATTGTCTTTATCTAATAGCCTTAGAAAATAGCCTTTAATCCTTTTTCTCAAATCTATTCAGAATTTTAGACTTAAAAAACAATCCGCAACAACCAATCGTAAAACTAATCAGAATAGCCGCATAGGTATTCGTTTTGAACATGGAGAGGAAAACAAGCATCATGACCAAAACGACCGAGGCGATATAAGTGGATTCTTTTTTATTTCGGGCAAAGTCGTCCTTATAACCGAAGTAGAAAAAAGCGAGAGAAACAAGACCCAGAATTATTTTTAATGAAAGCGTCATTAGTTAGCGTGTTAGGTTTTATGTAGTGGTAAGTAGGGTTTGCATAAGAAACAATAATAAGGCTAATTTGTTACAATTCCTCAATCCCAAAAATCACTACTTCTTTCTCTTTACCTCGGAGCCTTTCTACGCCCATTTCCTTAGCAAGGAATTCATTCCTCAAATTTAATGCGTTTTTCAACTCTTGAGAAATTAACAGTCCCTCTTTAAAATCGTTGCAACGGCCCTGGATTCTAGCGGCAGTATTGAGGACATCTCCATGATAGGAAATTTCTTTCTTGAGAACACCGACCTCTGCTACAGTCACCTTTCCAAAATGAATTCCAGCTTTAAAGAAAGGTTGAACCCCATAATTTTCTGTGTAATATTCTTTTTTACTATCCAATAACTTTTGATAATCGAAATAACAAGCGACGCAGTGATTTTCGTTTATTCCCTTATTTACTTTCCAAGTCAGAATAACTTCGTCTCCAACATACTGATAAATATCAGTATCATGTAATAAGAGAATATCGGTCAAATCAAAAAAACAATCCTGAATCAAACGACTGAAACGGATATGTCCTAATTTTTCAGCAATGGTAGTAGAAGATTTCAAATCCAGGAACATAAAGATTCTTTCCTCTTCCCTAGGATGATGGTATTTCCCCCAAAACATATCCCAGAGCACTCCGGGGCCGCATTTGTAATTCAATTGTCTGATGAATGAAATAAGAGTACTAATAAAAAAGAGGTGCAATAAACCGGCAAGGAAGGTTATGGAGGTAAGCCATTTTCCAACCCGACTCCAAATAATTTTACCTTCCTGAAGAATCTGGTAAGTCATTACCGCCAACACCATGATCATAGCTCCCGTTACAAGGTAGGTCAGAATTTTTATTAAAATGAGATACCCAAAAGGTCGCTTTTGGAAAAAAGGCTTTTCAAAAAGCAATTCAAAACTCGCGTATAAAACACCCATAAAAACACCTACCCCGATGTGAACCCCAATCTGAATATGGCGTCTGGGCCGCTCTATAAATTCGACGTATAGAAATTCATCAATACCATACTGCCTAAAAAAATAGAACATCAGCCAGGCCAAAATCCAAACAGTAATAATTTGAAAATAGAAAAAGACAACTGATTTAAAGTTTCTTCTGATCATGTTTTACGTTTGGTTAATTGGGCATATAAAATCGTTCGAAATTAACAACGATTCTACATTGATCAGAAAAAGGTACGCATATTCTTAAAAAGTACCAAAGAGGAAGTACTTTCTAGGGCTGTTAGAGGCAAGGAAAACATTAAAATTTGGTGGACAGATGATTCATTCTTTCATAGTCTTACTCTATATGAAGTTCAATCTTTTTACGCTCCCCTCCTTCTATATAAATGGATTCCTCAAATTCTAAGGGTGTATCCAATCTTTTATAATTATACTTTAGGAGAACAGTTTGATCTCCTCCTACAGTATGTACATAACTTTGAGTAACGCTGAGAGAATCATTATGGATTATATTTCCTGTATAGGTATTAGTGGAATACCTAAATGAATAAGACAAATCCGTTATGTTATATGGTAAACTCACATTAAGGGTTAGGTCTATCTTAGATTCTGGGGTTAGAGTAATATTGAGAAAATTCGGTGAATCAAAATTTGTAGAATCTATGTTAAAAAACGGAATACCTCCTTCATCCTTTTTACCAAGATAACCTGCTTTATAAGCATTGACAGTAAAGAAACCATCATTTATTTTATAGTCCGTTCCATCAAAACGAAAATCAAAGCGACCATCTACATCCGTTTCTAGCTCTCCTAGCAATCGTCTAGTTGGTAAAAATAAGCCACCTTCACTGTGTTTAATTGTTATTTCAGCCCCCGATATTGTCTCTCCTTTCGGACCTCTAACAGTGCCTATAAAAATAAGACAATCAGAAGTACAATTTCCGTCAAAGAGTGGATCTTTATTTAGGCAAGAAGAATTAGGTAAAAATAATAAGGCTAGAAAAATGAATTGCAGCGTGGTTTTCATGTTGTTAGTTTTAATTTTATCCATTTTGAAACTTTATTCAACCACAATCCCCATTTTCTTTGTCTCCCCTGCTTCAATGTAAATGGATTCCTCGAATGAATATGTTGTTCCCATTTTCTTATAGGAATATTCTAATGCTACCGATTGGTCTCCACCCACAATACGATTATGGCTTTGAGAAACCAGAAGAGAATCGTCAGCAATGTAATATCCCTGGTTTCTATTTAAATAACTGATTGAATAGTTAAATGCAGAGATTTCCGGAGGGGAGTCAACGGTAATATCTAGTTCTAAATTCGCTTGAGGGTTTAATGAAATATTGGCAATATTCGGAACATCAAAACCTGTAGAATCAATGTTATAAAAAAAGGATTTCCCTTCGTAAACATCACTAATATAACCTTCTTTATGCGCACTAATGGTAAAGTGTCCCTCAGCCGTTTTATAATTTGTTCCATCAAAAGAGAAAGAAAAGTCCCCGTTTTCGTCAGTATCCAGCTCTCCTAACAATCGTTCTATAGCAAATAAACCTCCTCCTCTGTGATGAATTGAAATTTCAGAGGGTACTGGTTCATTATTTGGATCCGTCACTTTACCAAGAAATATGATACAATCGGAAGTGCAGTCTCCATCGAAGAGTGGATCTTTATTTAGGCAAGAAGAATTAGGTAAAAATAATATGGCTAGAAAAATAAATTGCAACGTGGTTTTCATATTGTTAGTTTTAATTTTATACCTATAGCAGATTTCTTCACAACGTTTAAAAACCATAAATCGCTCCCTAACACTTACTACTTACTACTTACTACTTACTACTTACTACTTAAAAATTAAACCGAAACAATCTGCTCCTCCCCCAACGGTGCCATTCGCATATACTTCAATAACAATTGTACCACGGCTAAAACATCTTTTTCACAATACCTTGCAATTCTATCCAAATCTCGTTCTTCCCAATAAACTCTTCCGACCTCACTACCATCTATATCGTCTTTAGGAGAAGGCAAACCAAATAATCCCATCAACAGTTTCAAAGAAGTGTAGGCTTTGTAATCTCCAAACTTCCACAAGGTCATAGTGTCAATGAAGTTCTTCGTCTCCCAAGGTTTCTTGCCTGTTACATTTACCGCATTTGGCATTGGGAGTTGATTGACTACCATACGGCGGCTGATAAAAGGCATGTCGAATTCCTTCATGTTGTGGCCACACATAAAGTGTGTATTTATATTGTTATAATACTGCTCCACTACTTTGGCAAAATCCTTTAATAGCTCCGCCTCATCATCACTGGCGAAGGATTTCAATCGCACACCCAGTTCTCTTGTTTTTGGATCACGGTAAACCAAGCCCACGGAAATACAAACGATTTTACCAAACTCCGCAAAAATCCCCGCTTTTTCTGGATACAAGTCCGCTACCTGCTCCGCCGGAATTGGTTCATCATACTGGCGCAGTATGGATTTGCACTTAATGGCCCAAAGATCTTTAAATGTATCACTGAGGTCCTCAAAGCTCTTTTCTCCAGAAACGGTTTCTATATCGAGGAAGAGTACTTTAGTTATGTCTATATTGTCTATCATTTTCTTTGTATGTTTAATTTTGTAAAAAGTTGGCCTTTTCGCTATTAGTTTACTGTAAAGAAAGCAAATTTTATGGTGAATTTGAAATGCCAATTCCACGCCTTATATTTGCTATTCAGTAAAAGAGGCTAGAATCAGCCATTTTGGTGAAATGAAGTGGCCTTCCATAAAATTATCGGTCAATAATTTTCGTTTTGTCTCGATTACAAAGACAATAGAAGTAACAGTCCAAAAGTAAATACTCAGAAAAAGTCTATAATCTATCTTTAAAAATTAAAATAACAAGCATCATGAGCTTCTCCAGAGATTCCAAACAAAAACTGACCACGGTTGCCGCCGTAATCATCGTAGCCTTACTAGGTATCAACGCTTTCCTGCTATGGAATAAATTTAGTGATGAAAAAATAATTGCCAATAAAGATATAGAACTCAATGAGTCAGAGCGGATTAAGGCTGACCTTGAAAAGCAATACTATGAGTCCTTGTCGGAGTTGGAAGAGATGAGAGGTAATAATGAGGAACTCAACGAAATGATCGATAAGCAAAAAGAGGAGCTGAAAGATCAAAAGGACAAGATCTACAAAATGATCAAAGATGGAAAATCCACTACCGCTGAACTTGCGGCCGTCAGACAAAAAATGGCGGAATTCAAATCCCAACTAGATCAATACGTAGCAGAAAACAATACACTCCGACAGGAGAAAGAGGCGCTAACTGCCGCTAATACTCAACTTACTTCCGCGAAAGCCAGTCTCGAATCCAATCTTTCTGAAGAACGGAAAATGAACGAAGATCTGGTTACTGCCAAATCAGCTTTAATGACTGAAAAGGGAGAGCTGGAATCGACTAATGCAGCACTAAACACCAAAGTGACTCGTGCTTCTGTCATTGATGTAAAAAACCTAAAAGTAGTGGGCGAAAAAGTTAGAAAAAGTGGAAAAGCGGTTTCTAAAAAATACGCTAAATCTGTAGATCGGTTAAAGGTTTGCTTTACTGCTGAGGAAAATATGGTGACAGAGGGCGGCTTGGAGCGTTTTTTCATTCGAATCATCAACCCGATTGGAGAAACCATTGCTACGGAGAGTAAAGGCTCTGGAATCATGAAACTAGCTAGCGGTACAGATGAAGTTCGCTATACACAAGTTAAAGAAGTAGATTACGATAAAACGGAAATGTCCGCTTGTTTTTATTGGGAGCAACCAACTTATAAATCCGGACAATATGAAGTGGAAGTTTATAATAAAGGCTATGTGGCTGGAAAGACTTCTTTTAAGTTGAAGTAATTAGTGCTGAAGTCTATTTGCGTTAAGAAACCTCCTCTGTATTTTGACAATGCAGAGGAGGTTTTCTTTTTTATTTGTGTTTCGTAACTGACATTTGCTTTTATTGATTGAAAATTTTCCATGGATTTTCTTAATCTTAATTTCGTGAGATCGAAAAAAATAAGCCATAGGAATACATAAAATCATAATAGTTATGGACAGAGCCATACTCGTGTCAATCGTTTTTTTCATTCTAACTTTAACTGCCTGCAGAAAAGATAAATTAGGCATAGATTACCCTCTAATAATAAATAAGGGGGTGCCTTATAACGGCCTGCCATTAGGTCTAACAGATTCTACAAAAGTGGATGTCATCTTTCACGAAGTTCATATTAGTACCGTTTCTCGAGAATCTTATGGCGTTTATGTCGAAATCATAGATTCATCATGGAACATAAAAAGGGAGATAAAAATAGACTACAGATGTCGAGAAACTTATGATGGCGGTGGATTTGACTATTATGTGGATTCCTCTTGTAGCGAATCCGATAATTACATAGACACTTCAAGCTATCAAGTAGCTAAGTTGTTTCAAGAATCAACTCTTAGGGAGGCTAATTCATCAAATACTTATACTGGTGAGTCTTTACTGATTCATAGTAGAGGTTATCATAGTGGTGTCGTTTCACCTAATTCGGCCATTAATATGTATAATTTATCTTGTTTCCTAGACGCTGATATGGGGTATCTTGTTTTTGAAAATGATGATGGACTAGTTTTAAAATTGGAGGTTCGGTACTCTACTAGATCTTTTATGGTTATGACTTTAGATGTGGCAGAATAGAATGGCCGAGGATAAAATTTTATCCTCGGCCATTCTATTCTATAAATTATAAATCACTTACACCTCCCCTGTCGGTTCCTCCCTCTTCTTCCCTGTGAAAAACCGCTTAATACTCGCCCCAAAACCAACAATCGCAATCAAAGCAATCTTCCAAAATTTAGCAAAGAAAATACCTATTTTCGCCAAGATTCCTGCCTTAGCCAGTACCTTTCCCGCAATCAAACCACCAATTCCAACCGCAGCTACTTTATCAAGACTTGGGTCAAAATCAATGTATCTATTTCCGTCTTTGAAATTAACAGAGGCCAAAATGGGATCAATACTTTCTTTTACATCCTCCAATTCTTCGATACTACTGATTACATTCAACTCCAGAAAACCACGACGTCCTAAAACACGGATATTGTAATTCAAGGTATTCTCTTCGGCCTCTCCAAATTTTACTTCTTTTGCCCAATGTAATTTCTTATTGGCCTCATCATAGAACGGTGGAGAGGCCCATCCGACTAATTCTACAGGTGCGTACCCTGCCTCTACACGTAAGTCGTTGGACGCTGCAATATCCGATTGCATTGTTTCCAATAACTCATCATATTTAATGTCTTTGGCATCAGTGTCATCAATGAAACCTTCTTCGCTATAGGTAATGTTTATAACGAAGGTAGAATCCGAATTGGCCGTCTTGTCCTCAACAATAAGCATTCCTAAGGATTTATCCTCCTCTCTTTCGGAAGGCGGATTACCCCACAACTCCGTCAAAATCATCTCACTGTCCTTTCCATTCAGGTATTTAAAACCAACAGGAACATTCAGCTCCGCAATCTCTTTTCCAAGAATGATAAGCCCTGTATCATATTTTAGCTGTTGATCTACACTATCGATGTAGGCTCTGTACATCGCCATCATTTCCTCTTCGGAAAATTCTTGTTGAGGAGCGACTTCCAAAGAGTCTGTAGCATAAGAAAGGGTAAAACTGGATAAAAGCAATACCATTGTTAGTAAGAAAACATTTTTCATAGTTTGTATATTTATATAATTAATAAAAAAATCAGATTTGAGAAGACACGATTTGGTAATTATCGATCTGTACTATTCGTACAAATAGACTCCAGGAATCGTTCAAATAACGCCGACTTAAATGGGGTGAATTCAGTGAATGAGTTTAAAGGTATGAAAATGTTTTGTTATACTAAGTTAGGGGTGTAATTTTTAGAACAAAAACTCAAAAATTCGGTTTAAGATAACAAGGAAAATATTTCACGTAAAAGGCCATCATAGACATGAGTAAAGAAGATAAGATCAATAAGAATGCAGAATATAGAAAAATGGACGGCGAAGAAGCGCAAGAGGCCAACCACAATCCTATTGACAAGGATAAAATAACAGAAGAACCTCACCTCCTACCCTATGCGCACACCGTTGGCGGTGCCATCATCAAACCTATTGATAAAGGTCGGGTGAAAGGCTTGGCCGTTTCCTCTATGTACGAACAAACGGAGATGCAACTTGATCAAATCAGGGAACAAGTCAACCTATTGGTTGAGCAAGCTCAAGCGATAAAGGACCGTATTCGTTTTTCAGAGGCCGTTTACTTAGCAGATGCGGGTTTTAAGCCTTTAGTTGGAAAGACCTACCATTTGTATAAGAAGAAAGACGGTTCTGATGTTTTATCAATGGTTGGGCCGCAGGAATGGGGAAAAAATTGTCCTTATGAGTTTCAAGCCAGTTTGAAGATGTTATCGGATCATACCTGGGAAGTAATGGAGAAGGGGTGATGAATAAAAATTAGAATACAATATCAATCTAAATCAAAAATCTACGATCACTAGGTTCATGGTCTTAGTTTCAAGTTCAATTTCCTTATTTCTCAGTGGAATCGTCTTGATTTATAGCTGTACTTCCAAGCCAAAAACGTACCGCCATCCTTGGAATGTTGGCACTACCTTTTCGAACCCAAATGCCTCATAACATACCAATCCTCAAAAATCAAACGTTCCTTATTGGTAAAGCAACCAATTTTCCTTATTTTCGTTATAACATATTTAACTCAGACTTTACCTCCATGAAATATATCCTCCTATCCTTCTTGTTCTGTTTTTCTGCTTTTCAGCCTACTTCTGTACAAAATACTGCCGTTGTGGAGTGGACAACTCCTAAGGACCACGATTTGGGAGACATAGCGCTAAAGAAACCCGTCACTGTCCAATTTCAGTACAAAAACGTCTCTGACAAAGCCATTTCTATAGATAATGTACGCCCAACCTGTGGTTGTACCGCTCCTACTTGGACCGATGCTCCTATTGAACCAGACTCTATTGGTACTATAGAAATCGAATATTCCGCTAGTCAGCCCGGTTATTTTCGCAAAAAAATCAAAGTTTTCTTTAATGCTCAGCAGAAAGCGGAGCGTTTATATGTAGAGGGCTTTGTTGAGCATTAAATATTAGGGTGTCACACACACTCTCCGCGAACTTTCTTTTCACAGCTACAAGGTGCTCTTTGCTTATCAAAGGAACAGAACGTTTTCTAACGAACGAAAGGATTTAACCTGCCATCCATCTACCTTAAATTCGCACAGTCCAACCATTCATCGACAAAATCCCTCTCCTCGTCCAAGATTCCCATTTTCACAGACCCTAAGCCTTCCTTCCACGTTCAATTTCTCGTAGCAAAGTTTACCTTTCCGTATTCACGAAAGAAAATATATCTTTGCAGCTTTTGGTCAACCGTCTACCGTAAAACCGTCTACCGTTTACCGTTTCATCTTATTTCAAATAAAAATCAACCAAAGTGAGTGTACTGCTATTTTTAATCTTCTCTTATATTCTGACTTGTGTTACCCTATATAAGGTCTTTCCGAAAGCCGGTGTTGATGGCTGGAAGGCATTGGTTCCTGGACTTAACTTCATTGAATGGTGCAAAATAATCGGACGACCAGCCTGGTGGGCCGCTTTGTTACTGATTCCGATAGTGAATATCTTTATCTGGGTGGGTATGTGTGTAGATATGGTTCGCTCCTTTGGGAAATATGAGTTGAAGGATTCTGCCTTGGCGGTTGTTTATGCTCCAATTTCCTTTTTCTTATTGGGAAAAAACGATGATGATAAATACCTTGGGCCAACCTTAGCAGCTGAAGCAGACTACGCCCAGCAGTTAAAAAAAGCACACGAAGATGGAGACACCAGAGCTGTCAAAAAATTGGAGTTCAATAATCCTTATAAGAAATCGGAAGGCCGCGAATGGGTAGAGTCTATCGTCTTCGCGGTTTTTGCAGCTGCTTTTATTAGAATGTTCCTTATAGAAGCTTACGTAATTCCAACGCCTTCGATGGAAGGTTCTTTATTGGTTGGAGATTTCCTTTTTGTAAGTAAAGCGCATTATGGCATCCGTACGCCTATGACAGTGGCGCAATTTCCTTTATTGCATAATACAACACCCTTTATTGGAACGGAGTCTTATTTGAAGAGTCCGAGTTTGAATTATCACCGTTTGCCTGCGATTACAAATGTGAAACGAAACGATCCGATCGTGTTTAATTATCCGGAAGGAGATTCTGTTTATATGGCTCCCGGCCGAACAGTTAGCGTACACGATATTAGAAGGAATCCGGGCTATCGTAGAATGGTTCAAGGTCGAAATTTATCTCTGCGTGTTCGTCCAATTGACAAGCGGGACCATTATATCAAAAGATGTCTTGCTTTACCGGGTGATGAGTTAGAAATTAAAAATCAACAAGTGTTTATTAATGGCGAACCTGCAGAGGAACCCTCTGGTGTTCAATTCAATTATTTGGTAACCCTGAAAGGTGATCCTACAGGACCGTTGAATAAAACCTTGAATGACAAGTTGGATGAATTAGGGGTAAACCTAAATGAAATAACAAGCGGCAATAATCAACCAAAACGTGAATATGCTTTAACAAAGGCTCAGGTTAAAGCTTTACAAAACATGGGCGAACAATTGAGTGTCGCTCCAAGTCCATACAAAGTTCCTGCTCAACTTATATTTCCACACGACCCTGGTAACTTTGGCGAATGGGGCGTAGATAATTATGGCCCAATCAAAATACCAAAGGCCGGCGAAACTGTTGTTATTACCCCCAACAACATTAAGATGTATGATCGAATCATACGAGTTTATGAAAAGAATGAAATGAATATCAAAAATGGACGGATTTTCATAAATGGAAAACAAGCTACGAATTATACTTTCCAACAAGACTATTACTGGGCTATGGGAGATAATCGTCACAACTCTGAGGATTCACGATTCTGGGGTTTTGTACCACAGGATCATATGGTTGGAAAGCCTTTGTTTATCTGGTTTTCAACGAAGAATGGAAGCATTATGAATGGGATTCGTTGGTCTAGGATTTTTAGTTCGGCGAATAAGATGTAGCGGTTCTTTCATCAATTCGATATATCCAATACAGGTTCTTCAGAACGCAATGAGTCGATATTGTTTCCAAGTGAGCAACACGAATATGTCAAATTAAACCTGTCATTCCGAGCAAGCGAGACACGAGCGCGTCGAGGAATCAGGTGCCTAAGTTCTTGTATTTCGAGTGAAGCACAGCGGAATCGAGAAATCTTACTCCTTGTCACAGAGCAAGATTTCTCGACTCGTACCTCCCATTCGACAGGCTCAGGGCAGGCCGCTCGAAATGCAAAAGTACTCGCAACTCCTGTTCCTCGACTCCCTACAGTCGCTCGGAATGACAGGAGTTCGACTTGCTCAGTATAGAGGAGTCTATTTGCTATTATTGCGTGGAAACAAAGTAAGTTCAAACAAAGAAAAACGGGATGTTATGTCATAACTCATCTTTTTATTACATTTACCATAAA
>CAZDTI010000190.1:0-4964 GCA_964508085.1 uncultured Saprospiraceae bacterium
TTTTTCCCGATTTTATGTTGTCCAATCAAATTAGCAATCCATAAATTATTTTCAACTTTAACAAACTGAACTTTTCCTAATTCAAAATTTTCCCCTGATTTATACCAAAGTCTATAACTTTGTTCAGGAGATTTCCACCTTTTAGAAATTGCTAATACGAATCCTTTTCCCCAGCCTCCTATATCATTACATATATGTACTATAATTCGATTGTCTTCTCCAACAGGATTAGTCGCATCTCCATTTAAGTAGTTGATTTTCATTTTATTCAATTTTATTTTGACTCCAAAGCTTTTATCAGCTATAAACAACAAAGCTTAATGAATAATAATTCATTCAAATACATTTTATATAGATTCTGATTTGTTATTCTTTTAGAAAATAAATTTATAACTGACTCGCTACCACAAAAGGCAATCGATACTGTTTGACTTCCCCATCTGGGTTCAACAATTTTGCCTCCAGGACATGCACTCCTGTACGAGCTCTATTACCATCATCATTCACCCCATCCCATTTAATATTACCCTCGATCAAGAGTAATTCGTTTTCTGTCAGCCTCTTAATCAATCGACCTTTGGCATCATATATATTGATGTTGGCGGTGAAGCCAGGGCGATCCAGCGCATACTGAATTTGGAGAAAATCCTCGAAACCATCATTATCAGGAGAGAGACGATCCGTTTCCAACCAAAGGAGATCGTCATCTGTAGTACTACTGTTGGAAATGAATTGCGAATTCTGATAAGTAGGTGTAGCGAATCCCACAGCCTCTGCTGCGGAGTGCCAGTTGTCGTCAGATTGTGTCGGGTCACTTGGGTTGATGCGTTCCAGAGAAACTCCATTTTTATCGCTGAGAAGGGGGTAATGCATGGATTCCATATAACTGAATTCATCAACTATAAAGGCACTTGCGAAGATAGGTGTATAGAGTACGACCGTTCCTTCCTTATCCTCATAAGTTGGCAAACCTGTTTCTGTCATGGCATAAAAAGAAGTGTTCTGATAACGATTCTGAATATCAAGTGGGTTTTCTGTGAGTACAATATAATCAGATGGAAACAGTAGACAATTTGATTGAATTGCTTCTGGAGCATCAATGCTGTCTCTATCATTACGGGAGGCTATGAAGAGGCTGGATAAATCAATGACTTTATTGGAACGGTTAAAAAGCTCTACAAAATCGGTCCCACCAGTCTCCGGGTTGAAGAGTACTTCATTTATCACTAAATCGTTCTGGGCCAAGACATCCGGTCTGGCAATACGCACTTCATTAAATACACCTATGTTGTTACCTCTACAATCTTCTTGTGCCGTTTTCACAAAAAGGGTATAAATCTCTCCTGTCTCCATTGCGGGCTCTATATTCATTATAGCCCTATTGAAAAGAGGAGGAACAGCTTCAATACTACTAATGGTAAAACCGTCAATGCTGTAATTTTCTAATAATAGGTCTGGTTTAACCGCTTTGTTAAAAAAGAGGTTGATTTGACTTGGTGAATTAGGGAAGGCACAAATTAGATCAAGTGTGCTTTCATCAGGGGTGTCCTCGATGATGGAATTGGCAATGCCCGGAGTTCCTCCAGTAGGGTTTACAGAAGCGCGCCAATTATTATCCACATTGCAATAGTTGTTGGGGTTAATCATTTCTAATGACCAACCACCATCCGATTTTCCACTGTCCTGATACCATCCAATATTGTAGTTTACAGCATGTATAATATCTCCGGCGGGATTCATCAACTCAAGATCATCCTGCGTATTACCCAATCCAAAAAGAAAATCTACGGGAAGGGTATCACCATAAATACCAAAGCTTCCACTACCATCTTCATACAGGATCACATGGGCGCCGGCTTGAAGTAAATAATAAGGTAACAAAATTTCATCATCGCGATCAGCTAAAATGAAGTTTGCTAAGCTAATGTTTTTATCAGAACGATTATATAACTCAATGTACTCTGCCCCAGGTAAACCAATTTCCGGAGTAGGGTCAGCGAATATTTCATTAATCAAAATATCATAAGCTTCTGCGGCTTCAGGTAAGTAGTAGGTGAATTCAGCACTATTGAAATCAGTAGCAATCGTATTGCCACTACAATCGGTTAAGCCAGCTTGAAGCGAAATGGTATAATTGGTTTTATCCTGCAAGAAAGGAGCGGAGAGACTAAGTAAAATACTGTTTTGTTCAGGTTGTTCTAACAATACATTTTGAATACCTCCGGTGGCTCCAGAAAGTTGAAATAAGCCTGGACTTAAAACGTCAGTAATGATTTCGTTAAAGATCAGACGAATTTGATTTTCACTAAATGGAATTACGCCAAGCAACCTCGGGCCTTCTGTATCAGGAGTATTGTTAAAGGTGGAATTCTGACTGCCAGGTGTTCCGCCAATACTATTGTTAGAAGCACTCCAGTTGGAAGCCCCTTGACAATACAATTCGGGGTTTCCTAATTCTAAAGTCCAACCGCCATTGTCTTTTTCGGTGTCTTGATACCAAGCAGTCGTGTAAAAAGCCTGATGGATAATATTTCCAGTTTGATCTTTTAAAGTCAGATCATCTCCAGTATTGTTTAGGGCCGGAAAACCATCGACGGTTAAAACGGCTCCAAAGGTACTATATAGCGACTCATTCTCCGTGGCACAAAGAATTACATAACTATTGGCTGCCAACACGTAAGGAGATAAGGTAGTTTCAGAAGAGGCATCACTAAAAAGAAAACCTTGAAGATTGATGGCTTTATTACTCCTGTTGTACAGTTCAATGAATTCTTCACCTGGCAAGTTACTAATATCCGTATCGGGATCTGGAAAGATTTCATTAATTAAAATGTCGAAAGGCTCCGCTAGTTCTGTCACAAAAATCTGAAAAGGAAGACTATTGTTAGTGCCTATGTTATTGCCTCCACAATCCAAGACATTATTAACTACGACATTGTAGTCTTCGCCACTGTTGATTACGAGGTTGCTAATGTCTAAATGAACCAAAGTAGGATCACTACCATCCAAAGTGGCGCTTGTCGGATTTCCAATAAAGCCACCTGCACTGTTTTCAATACTATAATTCGTTACGATTTGAGCACTAGCCTGATCGACTGTTTTAGAAAAAAACAATTGAAGATCATCGACAGAAATAGGAGATAGGCTTTCCAAGTCCAAAGGGTCATTTGAACCGGGGGTAGTAGCATTTATGTAAATGTCATCAAAAGCAAAATTATCAACATTCGACACTGTGTATTTGCAGAAAAAGCCGAAGTGTGTTCCTGTGGGGAAGTTGTTATCGGTAACGCTACCTTCGTCAGAGAAGCAAGTACCACCAGTGTAATCTGCCCCACAACGCCACAGTCCACTATCGTTTCTCGTTATTTGAACCCGAGCGACATTGTTTGTTGATGCCCCCATTTGGCCTTCGGTGCTAAATCGGAGGAGAAAAGTTTCGTCAGTTCCATCTTGACGATATAGTTCAAATGCATCATTGGCATTGCTTTCGCCAATACGGAGGAAGTAACCGTTGATTGGGCCACTTAGATCGTTGTTATCAGAACTAAGGTAGATTTTGGGAAAGTTTCCCGTAGCGGAAGGGTTAAGGTCGAGTTTTATCCAAAAACTCCAAGAGGTGCTGTCGGTTATGTTTACAGGGGTAGAAAGAAATGCGGTACCTGCGGTATCTGCATCTAGGGTTAATATTTCATTATCTATAACGAATAAAGTATTGTTGCCAGACCAAGTAGGGTTGCTGTCGAAGTTGCCATCTTGGAAGTTTTCCTGAAGTTGTGCAGAAAGCAAAAAAGGGGTGAAAGACAGTAGTAAAGAAAATATCATCTGTTTCATGTCTCAAAAATAGCAATAAAAGAGTTTTGCGATTATCTTTGTTGGTATTAAATGAATATTATGTTTTACAAAAGTTTTAGACACGGCAGATTTTTTGTGTAAACAAGAAGAAAAATCACATTATGAAAGTAGCAGTAGTAGGCGTCACAGGCCTTGTAGGCACGGTAATGAGAACCGTTTTAGAAGAAAGAAATTTTCCAATCACTGAATTTTTGGGCGTTGCCTCCGCTCGTTCTGTTGGAAAACAGATTGAATTTGCAGGTAAAATGCATACCATTATATCGATGGAAGATGCAGTGGCTGCTAAGCCAGATGTCGCCATCTTTTCAGCAGGAGGTTCTGTCTCTTTAGAATGGGCACCTCGTTTCGCGGAAGTAGGGTCTACGGTTATCGATAACTCCTCCGCCTGGCGGATGGATCCAACAAAAAAATTAGTAGTCCCAGAGGTGAATGCAAAGGTGTTGACTGCTGAAGATAAAATCATAGCAAATCCAAATTGTTCGACCATTCAGATGGTTGTTGCCTTATCCCCCTTGCACCAAAGCTATAAGATTCGTAGATTGGTGATCTCAACTTATCAATCCATTACAGGGACTGGAAAAAAAGCGGTGGATCAGTATGAGGCAGAGAAAAAAGGAGAACAGGCGGAAAACATGGCTTATCACCATCCGATCTTTGACAATTGTATTCCTCATTGTGATATTTTTTTAGAAAACGATTATACCAAAGAGGAAATGAAACTGGTACATGAGACTAGAAAGATTCTAAGTGATCAAAGTTTGGCCATCACAGCGACTGCTGTTCGGGTGCCTGTTCAAGGAGGACATTCCGAATCAGTAAACGTAGAATTTGAAAAGGAATATGAAGTAGCTGACGTGAAAGAATTGTTGGGGAAAAGCCCTGGGATTGTAGTGCTAGACGATAATTCAAAAAATAATTATCCAATGCCACTTTTTTCTCAGCATAAAGATGAAGTCTTCGTAGGTCGACTGCGAAGAGATGACTCACAGGAAAACACATTGAATATGTGGATCGTTTCTGACAACCTCAGAAAAGGAGCCGCAACTAACGCCGTACAAATAGCAGAACACTTATTGGCTGAAAACTTAATTGGACAGCCAGCATCTAAGAAC
>CAZDTI010000190.1:5064-16337 GCA_964508085.1 uncultured Saprospiraceae bacterium
GTTAAAAGTTAATAGTTGATAAATTTACATTGTTTAACGATTAAAAAGTTACCGTATTTATGAAAACCAAGATTGTACTTTGGGGTACCAACGAAAAAGACGAACGCGTATTGATTGCACTTCAGCTTCGTGCGCAAGACAACAAAGTAGACCTCTTCACTTTTCCAGATAACCTGGTTTCTGAAGATTTCTACAATCAAATGATGGACAATTGGAGGAACGACAAAGAATGTCCTCTTCCAGAAGGCCACCATAAAGAAGAACGAAATCTTTCTGCGACAGAAGGATTATTACCAGAAACATTAAAAGTAGAGCGAGGCGATTTGGTGCAACGCGCACAAACTGAATGGCACTTCGTAGTGCTTTCCTCAAAACTAAACGAGACTTATCAGTCGGAACTGAATGAGCTCAAGGAAAAAATTGAAGGACTTAAGGTTTACGAATCTGCCCGATGGGAAGACTTGAAGGTTTTCTGGTCGAAGGTGCAAAACCAAATTCAAGAACGGAACCTCTTCCGTGAACATGCGAACACCTTAAGGGAATCTACCAATGGTTTATTTGACCATTTGAAAAAATTACGTTCTACCTTAGATGAAGAGTTCAAAACGAATTCTAAGACGGCATACGATGAATTCATGACTACGCTAGGTGGTGTAGAAGAGAAAGTCGCCAAGGGATTAAATTTGCAATCGATCTTCAATGAATTGAGAAATATTCAAAGAGGTTTCAAAGAGGTTAAACTGACGAGAGAGCATCGGAATAAAGCTTGGAATAAAATGGACAAGTTGTTCAAAGTAGTGAAAGAAAAACGCTACGGTAGCGATGCCGCTTCTGGCAATTCGCCAATGGATCGACTTAAAAAAAGATACGATGGTTTGATGAGTGCGATTGGTCGGATGGAAACGTCTATTAAGCGAGATAGAAACGATTTTGATTTTCAAAACAAACGTATTGAGGATTCTGATGGTCAGCTGGAAGCACAAATTCGTCAGGCGAAAATAAAAATGATCGAAGAGCGCATCAATTCCAAGAATGAAAAATTGGAAGATATGCTCAAGACTAAAACCGAGCTGGAAAGTAAGATGGCGGCTCAGGAAGTAAGAGATAAAAAGAATGCAGAACGTGCGGCAGAGAATAAAGCGAAGGAGGAGGCGAAGAAAGCAGCAAAGGCAAAAATTGCAGCTCAGATAGCAGAGAATCAAGAAACGCATGCTGCTGATTCGGAAGATTTAAAGAAGGCGGCAGCGGTTATTGCTGCGGCAAAAGCAGGGAAAAAAGCGGCGACTCCTAAAGCAGAAAATAAAGAAGAAGAACCAGCAGCGAAAGTTGAACCAACTGCTGAAAAAGTAGAAGAAAAGGCGGAAGAGAAAACGACAGAAGCAAAAGAAGAAAAAGCGCCTGAATCTTCAGAAACTTTGATGAGCGCAATTGGAGTGACTTTGGGCGAAACTTTTGAAGATGCGGTTGATACAGTGAAGGCGATAGCAGAAGTAGTTTCTGAAAAGGTAGAGGATAAGATAGAGGACTTGAAGGCTGCTGTGGCAGATGCTGGAAAGGAGGAGTCGAAAGGGGAGGAGGAGTAAGAATGACTTTTTATGATCCTAGTTAAAGAGAAGTTAGATTTGTGATAGGATTGTTATGATATTAAGGAGCTCGTTTGGTGAAAGCCGGACGAGCTTTTTTTGTAGCAAGAGGCATCGAGATGGGTCGACTAAGTGCAAGAGTATTTGCCAAGCGAAGGGGGAATGTTTACTAAACGGTGTTCAAGTTGAAAGTGCATATCATAACAGTTCAATATTGAGGTCTTTGCGTGCTTAGCGAACTTTGCGCTCACCAAAAAATGAAGACTCCCACGAAGGTCAGTAGAACGAGAACGAACAGAGGCATAAGTCAGCCCCTACCGAAAACACCCCATCATCTTCCCAAAAATATCACTATTCTGATAAATCCCCATAAACTCTTCCGCACCAGGCCCATAAGCAAAAACCGGAATCAGTGCAGCAGTATGTCCTCCTGTAGAAAAAGTAGGTTGTATGCCCTTATAATTATCTTTACCAAAAGCCTTAGTAGAAGACAATGCAAAACCGCCCGTCTCATGATCGGCAGTAACGACGACTAAGGTGTTGCCATCTTTGTCTGCGAAGTCGAGGGCTGCTCCAATGGTTTGGTCAAAGTCTAGAACTTCTTTGATAAGGAAACTTCCTTTGTTACTATGACCACCCCAATCAATTTGAGAACTTTCTACCATGAGGAAAAAACCGTCAGCATCTTTTGATAAAAAATTGATCGCAAGATTTGTAGACTTCGGTAGGAAATCATCTCGGCCACCTTCTTTACTATTGAGGCTGTCCAGATCGAGGAGGTAGCAATAGTTGTTACCTTGTAAGTGCTGATGATCTTGACCTAGTTTTTCTATATTGGTAATGGTGCCCTTTGCTTTTAAGCTATCCAATAAGTTCCTATTGTCTGTCCTTTTGTTGAAATGTTTTGATCCGCCTCCTGCGGCGAAGTCGATGGGTGTTTTGATGAAATCCTCTGCTATGGCTTCGTGCATTTGACGGCTGGGTACGTGTGAATAAAATGAAGCAGGAGTTGCGTGTGTGATAGTAGAGGTTGCTATCACACCGGTACTTTTAGCATTTTTGGCAGCCCATTCCAAAATGGTTTCTCTGGAGGTAGTGTCCTTGTCTACGCCTATGGCTCCGTTGTAGGATTTGTAACCTGTCGAAAAAGCAGTTGCTCCAGCGGCAGAGTCGGTGATCTTAGCACCAATGGGCATTGGTTGGTGTAAACCAATATGTTTGAATCTGGAAAAGTTGGGCGTTTTGTCACCATAATAATAAGCAGAAGAAAGTTGGGATAATCCCATGCCATCGCCGATTAGTAAGATTATATTTTTAGCTTTTGTTTTAATGGGATTCACTTTAGAGGTTCCTGTTTCTGTCTTCGCTGTTGTAGCAGTTTCTTTTTTTATTGGTGTTTTACAAGTTGAACAAAGAAGGATGAAAGTGAATAGACTAAGTTTTATGAATGTATTTTGCATGGGTTTAATTTATATGTCTGTGTTTGAAAGCTCCTCCTTTTGCAGGCTCTTTATGATCTGGAAACAATTTGGGCAAAAAGTAAATAGTACCTTAACACTTTGCAAAAATATAAAAACGGCTATCCAATTTTCATTGAATAGCCGTTTTACCTAAAAAAATTATTCTGCTGTTTATAAGCAGTTAACTTTTATTTATTATTTAATCACCACTTTCTCTACCACAACATCATCGTTAGTCGCTGCTCTTACGAGGTAGAAACCAGCAGGTAAGCTAGCTACATCGAGGGCGAAAAGTTGAGTGTGTACAGAAGTTTGAATGGTACTGCTTCTTACCGTCTTGCCATCAAGCGTTACGATGCTTAGGTTAACATCCTGGTTCTGCTTAGTTGCAATAGAAACATTAACAACATCATTAGCCGGGTTAGGATAAACACCCATCTGAACAGAAGATTCAGGATTAGAAGTGCTTACCAATAACTGAGATTCGATGATGGTTCCTTCTGAATCAGCAATTGCACAGTTGTTATCTCCTTGGTCAGAAGTAACACATACCGTGGTGTTGTAATTGATCATATCCATGTATTCGATATTATCAATCCACCATCCACCACCAGTAGCCGTATTGTCATCTGTAGCAAAATGGAAACGGAATCGTACTGTTTGGTCAGCATAGTCAGACATGTCTACATAAGTAGCTTCGTATCCGTCACTGTTTCCAGAAAAGGCACTTAAGTTAGGAACCACAAATGTAGCATACTGCATACCAGCAGGGTATCCATTACGAATCATGTCTTCTCCCAGCTGCTGATAAGTATTTCCGTTATCAGTAGAGAATTCAAATAACCCACCATCGGCACCACCTTCAGTATCGTATTTAGAGTAGAAACGGATAACTGGACGGTCACCATCTATTGTGAAAGATCGAGTTCCGTTTAGTCGATGCTGAGACTCTATGGCTTCATCAGCAACAAACCAGCATTGGTCACCAGCGTATGGCTCATTGTCAGAAAGAAGGAATTGGTTGGTTGCCTGAGTAACGATCTGTGTTGTCCACCAATCTAAAGCACCATCGAAATCATATTCAACATCATCAAAATCTTTTCGGATAGAGAAGTTAGCAGGGTCAGTAGCCAACTTGTAAGTAACTGTCAATTCATCAAGGTAATTCATATCACCAATGGTGAAAGTTAGGGTGTTTCCGTTTTGAGTTACATCTGAAACGTTTGAAGAAACAGAACCATCGATGTAGCTCAATCCATCTACCAATTCATCCGTAACCAATACGTTAGTTCGTACAGCTGGATCTGGTATGTGGTTGATAACAGAAAGCGTAACGTTAAGATCATCACCAGCTTCAATTAAAGAAGAAACGCTTTTGTTGATCTTTAATTCTTCCACACAAGTTGGTCTTGGCTCAAAGCTTTCGATCTGATCTCCAGTGTTATCCGTGTCGTTTTCTTCCGCATAGAAACCCATTCCTCTTCTGGCAAATACATCCCAGATCAGACATTGGTTCTCCCCATTGTAAAGTGCTTCGTCAGCAGCAAGAATGGCATCTCTACCTGAGATGAAACCAGGTTGGCAAGGCTGAATCTTCATTCCTTCCATTACCAAAGCAATTGCTTTATTATTACCCATAGTACCATGATTAAGATCAGCACTCCAGCCATCTTGCTCTACCAAGGCCCAGTATAAATCCCAAGTAACAGCACACCAAACTTCTCCCAAAGGATGTACTGCCGGGTTCGACGCAACATCAGCATAAGTCAATGGACAAATATTCATATCCGTAGAGTAACGGAATCTTCGGATTCCTGCACCATCTACACCTAAACGATTTGCGTAATTTCCAATACCTCTTCCCATTTCACCTGTGTCTCCCTCTTTAGCCGTTACGACAAGAGCAACCCAGTCACTCCATCCTTCTCCCATTTGCTCTGCATTACCAAGGCAACCTGTATTGTTACCACCTCCAGTCAAACGGTTAGAAATACCGTGTCCGAATTCGTGTGCAACAATACCATTGTCAAAGTCACCATCAATTAATGCAGGTCCACCAGTGTCAGGATCAACGAAGCAAACTTCCAAATCTCCATTTGCAAATTGACGAATAGTCTGGCAATCTGTGTTACCAATACTCAAAGTAGGAATGGTTGGGTCTGCACCGGTACCACCTGCACCGAGCGCAACTGGATCGTCTTCAAAGTTACAAAGGATAACTGCAATGGCTCCGTAAGCTTGCGCATGTAAAGTCTTGTCCTGGAAGAAACATCCACCTCTATCAATCAATGCAATTTTTCCTTCCAATTCAGCACCATTAGCGAATTCTTCTTCACAACCATCTGTTGCATATGGATTATTAACATTGTCATTAACGATAACAACTTCTCCACAAACAGGAGTTGATGTTACGTCTGGACCGAAAGCAGCATCAGCAGTATTATAAGCTCCCGAGATAGAAGATGGTGCTGTAACTTCCAATTTTCCACCACCTAAATCCTGATCCCAAACAAACATGCTCATGGTAGGGGAGTTACCATCTGGAGGAGTTCCCATAGTCGCATTATTGATAGCACCATTATCCGCACCTGCTTGAACAAGTGCCTGCACTTGATCATTTCCAGCGCCACCCATACCAAAGTTGTTTACTTGGAAGTTACCAGCAGCTTCATCAAGGCCGTAGCTGTAGGCAAAATCGTGTAGGAAATTATTGAGGTAAAATAAGTTAACTGTTGCAGCATCCTGAACATCAGTAGGCTCGTCATTTGCAATATCATATGGAAAGTCGAAATCTAAAGTAGCACCTCCGTCTGGTTCTGGAATATCAGGAACACCGTCTGTGTTTCTATCCAAGAATGCGTGAACATTGTTTCCTCTAGTAATGGTGTACTGGTTATTACCGGTATCGTGCCAGCCTAAAGAAGAAGCGGTCAAATCTTCAGGGTTGGTTGCTATTTCGTGAGGACCGTGTGTAGGCGACTCTGTTGGGTATTTGAATACACGGTAAGAGTTTTGCATAACGCTGCTATTGCTTTTCGCCAATAGGGCATTTACATTAACAGCATTTTCTTGAGCTACAATCTGGTCGTTACAGGAAGAACTGTGTCGGTGTCCTAAGTCGTGATCGTGATTACATTTAACAACTAAGCTTTGCTGGTTGACTATTGCACCAGTAGTCGCATCAACATGCATCTGCCACATTTCAAGATCATCAGTAGGGTTGATGTATAGACCATAAGACAAGATAAGCTTACCTTCTTTGTTTTTGAAGTAACTCAACATTACTTTTACATCGTCAGCAGAAATGTCTCCTTTGTCAAAAACGATGGTATTGTTTGTTTCTTCTTTCGCGGTGAAAGAGGCTGGAACTGTTTTTCCTAAGGCATTAAGTGTAGCGACTAAAGCATCTTGAGCACTGATGCTTGGTGTAGTCGTAGTTACCTTAGTTGCTAATCCCGAAGTGAATCTTTTTCCGGTGTAGAGCACTTCTCCCTGGTCGGAGATGGTTACGTTGAGAATAGCATTATAAATGCCAATGCCTTGATATTGCTGCTGGAAATAAATGTGCGCAGCACCACTTAGTGAACTAATGTGGCTGTCACTTACGGCAATGTCTGAGACGTCCTCTTTGGAGAGTTCCCAGCTTTTGTGGTTTTCTTCGATATGCCTGAGAGCAATGTCGAGTGGTGTTTGAGATTGAGCCATGAGCAAATTTGCCGAAAGTAAAAAGGCAAAAAGGCTAAGGCATCGTAGAATTGTAAAAGATTTAATATTCATCCGATGTGCGATTTGATGGTGAAAAAAAGTTCTGTTTAAAAAAAGAATAGATACAAATAAATTAACTTCCTCAAAATGGGGAATTTAATCTTCGATTGTTTTCGAAGCTAAAAATATATTTTTTTTGAACCATTTAGTAGCGGGTATGCGCTAATAATTCTGATTTTGTGCGACATTTGCATCAAATTGCTCGGAATCTGCATTTTACATAGCATTTAAGGTTGAAGTTTAAGAGGAATCACTCTCGAATCTGGTTGCTGTTTTTACAAATTGAGGTTGTTTAAAAACATGACAAATCTTCTGAGGACAAGGGAGTTGAGAGCCATATCAATAGATTTTTGCGTACGGAAATGATTAATAGATTAAAATAATCTCCTGCCATTCTGAGCGAGCGCAGCGAGTCGAAGAACAATAAATATGAAAGAGAAAAAGGAAAGTATTATATACGGGAAGCACCCTGTAGTAGATGTGATAAAGTCAGGTAAGTCAATAGACCAAGTGATGCTACAACAAGGAACTCGTGGTGCGTTTGAAGTAGAGTTGAGGCACCTCTGCCGAGATTTTAATATTCCCTTGAAGATGGTTCCGAAAGATCGACTCAATCGGATTACCTTAGGGAATCATCAGGGAGTTATCGCCTTATTATCTCCTATAGCTTATTATAAGTTAGAGGATGTGCTTCCTATGATTTATGAGAGCTCGAAAACGCCTTTAATTCTATTATTGGATGGTGTAACTGATGTCCGAAACTTTGGTTCCATAGCTCGTTCCGCTGAATGTTGTGGAGCAGATGCCATCGTTATTCCTGAGAAAGGAACGGCTCGCATCAATGCAGATGCTTTAAAAACATCGGCAGGTGCGCTTTCAAAGATTCCAGTGTGCAGAGTGAAAACCATACAGTCCGCTGTTGAATTTTTACAACTTTCTGGCATTCAAGTACTAGCTAGTGATTTAAGAGGTAAAAAGAAAATTCAGGAATTAGACCTGGAAGGACCAACAGCTTATATCATAGGTGCAGAGGATGAAGGGGTAAGTCCACACCTTTTGCGAAAAGCGGATGAGTGTTTTATCATTCCTCAAATAGGAACAACCGATTCTTTTAACGTAGCGGTGGCCACAGGGATTATGTTGTATGAAGTGGTGCGTCAGCGGGAGGGACAATCAAAATTAAAATGATAGTCAAAATCAAAATTCCTTCTATTGTTGATCCCGCGTATTGGTTTTTTGATTTCGATTTCGATTGACATTTATTAGTCACGATTCCATAAACCAGACTGGCTCCAAATCGTCTGGCTCTCCATTGTAATTAAAAGTAATTTCTTCTCCAGCGGGGATATCCAATAAGGCTATTACGTCCAGTGTATCCGATTCAAAATCCGTATAGTACCGAGCATTGGGGGAAAAGGAATGATTGTATAAAGAACCGTAGCCTAAGCAAATCGCACAGGATTTTTCATCTTCGGCCCATTGAAAATAATAATCGAATAATTCGGTTGATTCAATGGCGGCTATTTGATCGGGCGGTAGGAGAATGACAGGGCAGATTTCTATGACAGATCCAGCCGGAATGTCTTCTGTGCTAAAAACGCCTCTACCAGAAATGCTGGATTCGGAAATATAAAGCGTCGGAATTTTCATGGTCTTATGATCCTGAGTTTGTTTAAGTGCTTAGGATAATTGTGACGGAAAGATAGGGAAAAGATTTTTCAACTTCAAGAGCAATGTCAACTTGAACCTGTCGGCTAATCGGCGGATTCCCTTAGTACGGGTCCCCTTAATATCCTATTCAATTTCCAAAGATTTAATATGTTAAAGAGAAGCCAAAATGAATTTCAATTCCTGATATGCACGAGCCCCTAGCGAAGGGAGCGCTCCGCCAATGTGCTTAGGCAGGCTTGAAGTTGCGGTTGTATTTGAGGTTGATAAAGAGATTGCGGTTGGAAAAAGACTTTGAACGATTGCCTTATCCATCTAATCTACCCTTTTCCATTTTAGAAACATAAACCCCCACTAATATCAAACCCATTCCCAAAAAGTGAAAAACAGAAATAGTCTCTCCATCCATAAACCCCCAGAAGAGGGCGACAACAGGAACCAGATAGCTCACCATCGAAGCAATAACGGGCGTTGTAAGTTGAACCAACTTATAGAAAAGAATAGAAGCAATCACTGTTCCGGCAATCGCTAAAATAGAAATGTAGCCCAATGAAGACCAACCTGATTCATGTGTTTGAAGTCGATATAAAAAATCAGTATTAAATAAGTAGATCATTGCTGGAAAGCCTACCATAATAAAACTGGCAATGCTCATATCTATTGGATTTACATCTCCAAGATGTTTTTTTACAGTGTTTGAACTAAGTGCATACATCATAGCCGCTAAAACGACCAATAAAGCATACCACTTATTACCATCGAAATTGGCCCCGCTACCATAAAGAACTAAGACCACCGCTCCAGCTAATCCAATCCCTACGGCAACTGCTTTATTCCAAGTAAAAGGGACACCATATATGAGCAACCCTAATAATAAGGTGAAAAGCGGAGTGAGTGAACTCAAGACACCAGCCAAAGAACTGCTGATTTCTGTTTCTGCAAAAGCAAAGAAAAAGGAAGGAAGAAAATTCCCAGACAGACCGATGATAAGGAAGTACTTCCACTTTGACCAATCAATTTTGCGAAAGCGTAGAAAGAAAAAAGGCAAAAAACAAAGCATGGAAATGGTAATGCGAAGGCTGGCCATTTGCTCCGGTTGATAGGCAAGCAAACCTTTCTTCATCAGAATATAAGAACTTCCCCAGGTCAGACTGAGCAAAATGAGTAAAAACCAACTATAGAGGCTAACGCTTTCGTTCTGTTTTGATTCCATGTAAAATGTGAATAAAGAATGCTTTGACTTGGTAAGAACGGCGCGAAGGTACCGTTTTCAACCTCAAATTCAATCTCAACTGTGAGTTCAATTCTATTAGTTAACAATCTGTTCATAGTGGCTCTTCAAATACCTAAAATAAAACCAGAATTACCTAACCTTTGGTATTGGTTAAGAACGTTGGCTGTCCTATATTTGCGGCCATAAGTTTATTTAGACTAAATCTAGTTAACCTCTTTTAAAATAAAAAAATGAAATTTAAAATATTGATTCTCTGTGCTTTAGTGTTGTTTAGTTCTTGTGGCAAAGATGATGACAATACTGCAACAGACTATGTTATCCCTACGACTTATGACTTTGACAATGTGAGTTATAGTGGACAAGAGCAACGCATTGGAATGTTGGCTGAGTTGACGAGCTATATGAAAACAGCTAACACTGCAGGTACTGCTTTGGATGCCAACCGTTTGCAAGGAATGTATACGAATGGAGCTTCAGCAGGCTGGAGCGGAACTTATGAAGATTCTAAGCAAATCAAGGGTAAAACCTTCGAACAAGTGCAAGAGACTTTTGCAACCTTATTGGAAGAACTCGCAGCAACCAGTCAGCCTGGAAGCTTAGGAGCTGTTGTTTCTTCAATTGATGGAACCAAGAATTATTTGTTAAACGAGAACGGGGTAGAGTATGCTCAGGTTATTTCAAAAGGTTTGATGGGGGCTTTATTGTATTATCAATCTACGGCTGTTTATTTCGGGGATGATAAGATGAGCGGAGATAATGTAGCCATTATAGATGGAAAAGGAACAGAAATGGAACATGCTTGGGATGAAGCTTTTGGTTATTT
Organism: uncultured Saprospiraceae bacterium; assembly: GCA_964508085.1. Classification (GTDB taxonomy): domain Bacteria; phylum Bacteroidota; class Bacteroidia; order Chitinophagales; family Saprospiraceae; genus CALGLS01. Next base: position 15,598 of record CAZDTI010000190.1, read on the forward strand.
CGGAGTTCCGAAAACTTTTCCAGCAGATACCGAACCGCTTTATTTTTGGGGAGACTATTGCCATGATCGAAATGCATTGATGGGAACAGATCAACTCGTTATGGACGCTTTTCTGAAAGGACGTGCAGCTATTTCTAACAATGACCTATTAAGGAGAGACGAAGCAATAGAAGAAGCACGAGAAGCCTGGGAGCAGGTTATTGTTGGTACCGCGTTACATTACTTGAACGGAGGTATGAGTGATTTTGATGATATAGCGTTGAGAGGACATCAGTTGTCTGAAGCCGCTGGATTTATTTATTCCTTGCAATTTAATCCATCTAAGAAAATTTCAAATTCGCAGATCGGTCAGCTATTAATCAAAATAGGAAGCACGGATGTATTGTCTACTTTGAATTTTAATAATGTAACTGTTGCGAGCGTAGAAGAGGCAAGAAATGATCTAGCAGATTATTATGGTTTGAATGACTTGAAAGAAGAGTTGTAGTCTTTTGTAGAATCTTTGTTTAAAAAATAAGAATCATGAAATATTTAAAACCACTTTGCCTTCTTTTCTTAGGAATTAGTCTCCTCGCCATTTCTTGTAAAAGTGATGATGAAAGTAATGGAACTTCTGGTTGTAATTCCGATTTTGATCAAGAAGCTTTATTCATAAATGTAGCGGATAACATTATCATTGTAGGTTATGAGGATTTGCAAGCAAAGTTGGTGAAGTTAGTGACAGAGGCGAATTCTTTCGT
>CAZDTI010000191.1:0-16290 GCA_964508085.1 uncultured Saprospiraceae bacterium
ACCAGCGCTTGTTGGTCTTCAACTACTCTACGATGCTCCTGACGGTTAGCCGACGAGGAACAGGGAACATCACCACAACAAACTGGCTACGGAAAAAAATATACAATCATTATCACAGAATTGATGTTCCAGTTTTGATTGGTTACCAGTCTACTAAAAAAGACAAAAGAATGGGTTGGTTCGTAGAAGGGGGTGTAGCGATGAATCTTTGGTTTAAGGCTCAGGGGGATATGGTTGGTGTGAACAATGAATTGTTACACTTGAATGAGCAGAGCGATTTGTTTAAAAAACGAACCGGAGTCAGTTTGTTAGGAGCTGCTGGGGTGACTTATAAGATTACGAATAAAATTGGGATTTGGGCTAGCCCGGAAGTAAAATCAAATTTAAATTCGATCACTAGTGACGATAATGTTTTAGGTCAAAAATATCTTAATGTAGGACTGGGAATTGGTGTTCGATATTATTGGTCGGAGATGCAGAATTAATAAGTAGCGGTGAGTCAAGGGCTTTTCTAGTAGTCTTAAATGTACAACATTATTTAAAATCCAAACCCACTCTATATGGCGAAGAACTAGTTTTCTGATTTTTAAAAGATAGATAATTTAAAGGACAAGTCACCCCAAAAGAAAGATGTACAAGGCTTTTACGCTAATTAATCCATTGCAGAAGCGTATGTTAATTTTTCATTGTTACTTAAACATGAAATTTTAAAAGAAAGGCTTAACCCACTAGTCAATAAAATGTATATTAGCGTCTATAAAATAAAGTCTAATTAATCATCTGAAAAACTAGTTATGAAAGAATTGAGAATCTCCTACCTGAGTTGTTTGTTTCTATTTATTGCTTTATCCATTGCAGTCGCTCAACCTAAAGGCAAAGAAATAGTAATTGGCCAATCCTTTTCTCTTAGCTCGAAAATATTGAACGAAGAGCGTCCTTACCAGGTATACCTGCCCAATGATTATCAACCTAATGGAAACCCACTTACGGTTATGTATTTGATGGATGGTGACTTTCATTTTCATCATACCTCGGGCATTGTTTCCTTCCTGAAAAGTCAAGGGCGTATTCCCAATATGATGATTGTAGCTATTCCTAATACGACCGATCGTACTCGTGACCTGACCCCTCCGATAGAAAAAAACAAAGAAGCAGTCCAAAATATGCCGACAGCAGGTGGCGCAAACAATATGCTGGCTTTTATGAAAGAGGAATTGATTCCGCATATCGACAAGCAATACAATACCAATGATTATCGAATGTTGGTGGGACATTCCTTTGGAGGTATATTCGCTGTGCAGGCTTTGCTCACTCAAGGTGATCTTTATGATTCCTATATTGCTATCAGTCCGAGTATGTGGTGGGACGATCAATCACTTGTAGACAGGGCCAAGAAGTTTTTAGATTCCGAACCAGCTTTTGATGGTTACTTTTATATGACGATGGGCAATGAAGATGGCCCCATGCTTGGTGGTGCTATGAAACTGGCTGCTTTATTTGAAGAAAAAAGGCCCAAAACATTCGGATGGGATTTTAAAGTAATGAAGGAGGAAACGCATGGTTCTGTACCACATCGAAGTACCTATTATGGATTGGAAGCTGTTTTTAAAGACTGGTATAATGTAGACCTTGGGAAATTATATGTTGAAGAAGGCATGTCTGGTATCGATAAACATTATACTATGTTGTCTACGAAACTTGGCTTTGATATGAAGCCTTCTGAAGGAGACATCAATGTCCTCGGATATGAATTGATGCAAGGTGGTGAACTTGATAAAGCCATTGAAATATTTCAGGACAATGTAAAACAGTATCCGGGATCGTATAATACTTATGATAGCTTAGCAGAGGCACTCCTGGCTAACAAAGACAAGAAGTCTGCGATCAAAAATTATAAAAAATCAGTCGAAATTCATCCTGGAAATGCAAATGCAGTGAATGTATTGAAAACGCTGGAAGTAGATTTTAACCCTATTGCAAAACCCTTGAAATTATCTGAAAAAGAGATGGCAACCTACGTTGGTAAATTCAGTGTGTCGACAGGCGGGACTATAAATGTAAAAGTAGAAAATGGTCAATTGATTGTTTGGTCGGATGATACAGGTATGCCAGAACAAACCTTATTGCCTGTATACAAAAATGCCTTTGTAATACAACCTTCAAACGGCTTATTGCTATTCGGAATGGATAAAAAGAATAAAGCAAAAAGCTTTGAAGCCCAAATGGGGCCAGGACGATCGATTAAGGGAGAATTGCTTGACAGCTCCATGTCGAAGAAAAAGTAAGAGGATCTCATTTTTTTGTTTTTTATTCAAACGCTTTCGCAATAATTTCCTCTGCCGGTTTCTCCTGCGGCGTAAAATCCCGACTGCTTTTCCCACGGCCTTTTTTAAAGTCACTCCTCATTTGCCAAATATGAACTCCTGCAAACCAATCTTTTTCCCAAACCGTATTAAAAAAAGCTTCATAACAATTCGCTTGCGTTTCTAGCGAGACAGGACTGTCTTCGGTATTTGAATAATCAATCCATTGCCAAGGTTCGATGGCACTATCAGGGGTGCTTTTGTAGCCCAGTTCTGTAAACAGTATTTTCCGTTTGTATTTTTGATGAATGGATTCTATCGTACGTAGGTATTTCCCCCAACCTTTCGAAATTTGATCAACAGTCGGGTACATATTGTTAGTCAAAGGGAAGTAGGCTTGAATGCCAATGAAGTCCAGGTCGTTCCAAAAAGTAATATTTTCAAATTCCTCATACCAATTAGCGGCATAAGTTATTTGACCGGAATAAATACTTCTAACTTCTTGGATGAGACTTTTCCAGAAGTCAGGTTTTTCAATAGTAAGTCGAGTAAGTTCTGTACCGACGCAAAATAATTCGACCTTATTCTTTGCAGCCATTTTTGCGTAGTACAAAATAAATTCACGATAACTCTTTTTCCATCTTTCCCAATCTTCTTCATTGTTCGGGAAAATATCAGAACGCCACTTTCCATCGGAAGTCTCATAAATCCAGATGTGCGGTTTTAGAAAAATTTTGAAGCCATAGGCATGCGCTAGATCTATCTGACTTTTCCAGACAGAATCTCTGCGAGCCATCTCCAGGCTATCTCCTCTGTAGTAATTCATAGTCGGACTATCATAGTCTTTTTGGTCTCCGAAAGGGACGAGGGTAATCCAGTCGATGTTTTGTTGGAGGAAGGGTTGGATATTGGTAGAATCCAGACGACCAAAAATGTGAGCGCCTTTTTGTTTTTGGAAAAGGTTGTTTGGATGTTGTTGTTCTAAAGGGGAACGATCATCCACCGATTTGTTGGGGGCGCATTGTTGGGTGAAAAAGAAAAGGAAGAAGAGAAATCCGAGGAGGAAACTGATGGGGTGTATAGCAGGGGAGGGGATGCCTTTTCTCATTGTTTTGACTTATAAAAATTGGAACGTTGTAAATGGAGAAAGGTACAATATTTTAAATTGGATATGTCATTCTTTGAAGGGTTAAACTTGTTATTGAGTTGTTATTGTGGGCTTGCGAAAAGAAAGTGGCGTTTATTTATGCGGACTTTGAATGTAGCCCTTGGTACGTAATTTTTTAATACATAGAGATATCGCAACCAAGCTGCAAATGAATTTATAGGATGGGATGCTCTTTTTTCGCGGATTTTAAACACCTAGGCTGGCAAAGCCAGTACCATATTTTTTCTCAGGCAGTCTTGTCAGCCCGAAATGTGAATAGACCTTTTTCCTTTTGTAATGTATTGGTGAACGCAAAGCTCGCTAAGGGCACAAAGTCCTTATAATGTGGTCGTAAATTAATTGTTTTAGGGTTTGTAGTTCGTTCAAGTGCTTTGCGAACTTTGCGAGCTTCGCGCTCACCAAATACGTCTTTTTGAGCCCTTACGGAATTAAGAACAAACTCCTCCAAGGAATCACAAACGGCAAAACGACCACCCAAAAAATAAAAAACACCGCCATAGATTTAGGATAAGGATTTCCCTGAATGGCCGCAGACAGCGCAACAAAAATTAGCCAGGACGATTTATAAATCAACTGAAACAAAAGAACGAGACTCATTTTTTGTGGATAGAAAATGCCTAAAATAGAGAGGATGAAAATGGCAAACCACAAAGCACCCACCAACCGGATGAACTCTGAGTATTGAAAAGCATTTGTGAAAACAGTAACAACTGCGGTCTTTGGAAAAAATAAACAAGAGATACTGATCCACCCTGCAACAAGAATATTAGCGAGATATACGATTTTAATTAGACTCATTTGCTTCCGCTATTTGTTTGATGTTTTGAAGAACTTCTGGCAGCATTTTACGAAAATTTCCGCCAAAGGCTTTAGCAAATATTCCTCTCGTTAATCCCTTGAACCAGACTTCGTGGGTGAAAGTCGTTTTATTGTTTTCGGTGTTTAGATATCTTTTCACATAAAGACTTCCCAAAGGCAATTTGGTCTTAATGGTGTAAGAAAAACCCTCCTTAAATTCAACAACTTTAAACTTAGATTTCCGACCTTCTAAACTTATGATCTTTCCTTTCTTCCCCAATTGGAATTCGTCTTCCATAAAGGCGTCTTTTAGTCCGGTATCCCAGTTTTTCCAATTTTTAACATCGGTCCAGATGGCCCAGATTTGTTCCGGGCTGGCCGAAGTTTCCATGGAGTACCAAAAGTGTTTATTGGTGGCTTGATTTTCTTGCGCTTGCGCTTGAAGGATGGACAACAAAGAAATGAAAAGAAGTGATAATCGCATAATTTTTATTTTTTACAAAAATCAGGATTATAGAAAGGACTACACTTCACCTATGTTAACTTCGTCTTTTCGTCGTAATATTTTTTTCGTATTCTACTCAATGACTGTGGCGCAATGCCCAAATAACTGGCAATGTGTTTTTGAGGGACTTTTTGTAGCAGGACACTATTCTGTTCTATCATTTTGATGTATCGTTCTTCTGCGGTATCGTTTTGCAAAGTCTCTAATATCTCTTCCGTATAAAATTGAACTTCCTGAACGAGCTTTCTAACAAACTCACTCCAATTGGGTAATTTTAACAACTCCAGTGCATCCGCTCGGTCTATTTCCCAGACAACGGAATCTTCTAATGCCTGGATATTGTCATTCGTCGGAGTGTTATTGTTAAAACTTCTTTGAGAAGTGAAGGCGTAGGGCGGTTCTGTGAAATATTTAGTAACCTCCTCTCCATCTCGATTGATAAAGTAGCGTAGAAATCCAGATTCTAGAAAATACAGTTTAGTACATATTTTTCCATCTTCCAGGATGAGGCTCCCAGATTGATATTCCTTTCTTTGAAGAGAAGCTTCAATTGGTTTCCAATCTTGTTCCGAGAGATTGGCATATCTTAAGATGAATTCTCTAAATGGATGCATTTTTTCTAAATTACTAGATTCTTCATTATCGCTACATAGGTTTTAACAAAGAAAAGCACCATAAGTTTGTCACCAAAACTAAATATGGCTTAGCATACGCATATTTTCCTCCGAACGTTCTTTGATCATTTTGTTCATTTGTTCAAAGCCTGCCTTAGTTTCTGTGTCCAATTTTTTGGCAAACAAACCAACTAAAATTCCACTGAATTTTTCCTCATGCTTGAAGGTAACGGTACCATCCTGATTGTCTATAATCTGAAAAATATGCTCTCCATCAAATAAACCTTTGACCAGAAGTTTCCCTTTCCAACGTAGTTCTTTCTCTTCATCGAAAGCAAGAACTTCAGGTTTGAATTTCATGCCGCCAGCGGTTACTTTTATTTTTTTGCCTACTAAAGGAGTTCCTTTAATTGATGTAATGAATGGATTCCAGTCGGGGTATTTTTCAAAATTGCTTAATACCTTCCATACTTGTTCTGGTGTAGCTGTTATTTGAATAGCGGTTTTAATTTCTTTCTGTGCCATGGCTTGAAATGTTGTTAATGTTGTGAAAATAATAGTGATGATGATCTTTTGCATTGTATTGTTCTTTTGATCTAATACAAAGTTCGGTCATACTAAAACAACATCTCTTGACATAAATCAAGAAGTCATCTTTTTCCTAACCCGACTCAAGGTTTCGGGCGTCATGCCAAGCATGGAAGCGATATATTGTAAAGGAACTTGGAGGAATATCTCGGGATTCATAGCTAAGAGATTTTTGACTTTTTGCTCCGCGGTCATGGACAGTTGGCCAAAAACTCTATTTTCTAAAGCAATAAAACACTTGGCAATAAATAAGCGATCTAACTCCGCCCAGTTGTCCACAATGTTTCCAATGCTTTGGTATTTTTCTTTAGAAATGGTGTACAATTCACAATCAGACAAACATTGAATGTTCCACCTGGAAGGAGTACCGAAAATAAAACTGGACAAATCGGTAATGAACATACCTTGGTTAGAAATCCACTGGGTTATTTCTTTATCACCACTTTCATTCATTGCAAACATTCTGAGGTAGCCAGATTTTACAAAACTGATGCTGGTCGTATACTGATTCGCTTTGAGCAAATAGTCATTTTTTTTAAGGGATTGGGTTTGGAATAAATTGCCAATCGGTGATAAGTCTTTACCGCCAATTCCAAGGTAGGACTCAATGTATCTTTCTATTTCTTTCATGCGTTTTATAATTGCTTAATGACTTATCAAACCAATCCATTAATCTTCGCATACTGCAAAAGCATAATTGTTTTTCCATCCTTGATCTCTCCTGTGCTAATCATATTAAAAGCCTCTTCAAAATCTAATTCCAAAACCTCAATGTTTTCTTGTTCCTCTTCCAACCCACCGCCTTCGCTTACTTTCATGCCTTCATCATATTCTGCAACAAAGAAATATAGAATCTCCGTCACGGAACCCGGAGACATGTAAGACTCGAATATTTTTCTAACCTTCGTTATTTTGTAACCGGTCTCTTCCTCCGTTTCTTTTCTGATGCAATCCTCTGCATTGTCCTTGTCCAGCAATCCTGCACAGGTCTCGATTAGCATTCCGCTTTCATTTCCATTGACGAATGTTGGTAATCGAAATTGTCTGGTTAGAATTACTGTTTTTTTGTTTTGGTTGTAGAGTAAAATAGTGGCGCCGTTTCCTCTGTCATAGGCTTCTCTGGATTGTGTTTCCCATTCGCCATTTTTCTTTTGGTAGTCGTAGGTTACTTTGTTTAGGGTGTACCAGTTGTCGGAAAGTAATTCTGTTTTTTTGATTTTTATTTTTTCGTTCATTATTGATTTTCTTATTTTTTCAACTTTAGAAACACATGAAATGCGTTATGAAATTGAGGTAAGTTTATTTAAAATTCTATCGATTTCAAACCATTCAAGACGTCTTGCTCTTCAATATCTCTAATTATGGATTTCACAAATGAATTTAATCGGAAATAAGAGAAGATTAAATTTAGACTGTAAAACAGCAAGAAAACTTCAATACCAAAAAATGGATTTTTCGATGTGAAAAAAATGACTAAGCCCAAGGCAAGCAAAATTTTAAATATCATTAACATGGAAAAGCTAAACTTGACCGAAGACGTCTGAGGACTCAATGTGAAGAATCCTGAGCCGATGAAGGCGAGCATATGATATCTTAGTTGTCGATTGAAAAGGAAATAATTTTCAAAATAGACCCTGCTCTTATAAACGTAAAATGAATTTATATCTTGTGCTCTATATCTTTCTTTTATTCGCTCCTGAATAATTGCCCTTTTGCGCTCCATTGTTTCTGAGCTAAGTTTGGTTTTGATATTAAATTCTAATACGAAAGGGAAAATCATTTATGTTTTTTTCTAAGGAACATTTCAACTTTATTCGATCAAGAACCTTTATTTAAGACCAAATACCGCGAACTTAAATCGGATATCTATTCCTCACCACTAAAACGGCCCTCAAAATTATAAGAGACCAATAATAATACAATTGCAACTAACGCCGGCAAATACTCCCCATCATTGATATTGATATGAGCGGCAGCAGCAAGGACAAAGTCAAAGAAAAATCCAGCATAAGCCCACTCTTTCAGGGTGTTTGATTTTTTTGTCCAAATGGCTATTAGTCCCAAGATTTTTGCAGCGGCTAAAGGATATATAATAAAGGTAGGAAAACCAAGTTTGGTGAATGTCGCGCTTATCATTTCATAGTTGAAAATATACATGCCTACGGACATCAGCATTAAAGCAGTTAGTAATCCTGTTGAAATCAAATAGATGATTTTGTTTGTTTTGTTAGTCATTGTATAGGTTTAAAGATGGTTAATTGCTAATGGTTTTGTACTCTTGTTTTGAGCTAACGCTCAGCACCTCAACGAAGTTACTCATATTCAATAGAATCACCAAACCACTTATAAAAGACAAAGCCAACACAGTAACTGCATTGGCTTTGAAAATACCTAAAAAATAAAAGTTTAATTTCTAACAATACTCTAGGGGAGTTATGATTTCTTAAAATTGTATTCGATATAAAAAGTCAGGGAAGAAACCAGATTGATACCTTTCGTCTACTTGGTTTTTGGATCGGTTATAATCTCTTGAAAAAATATTTTCTCTATTGGTGATGTTTTGAAAGTCCATGAAGATTTGCTGAGAAATTTTTCGCTTTTTGCTGTTGAGCTTAAAACCAACTTTTATATCCCATCGGAAATAATCATCATAGCGTTCGGAGAAGGCAATATCATTTTGTCTTATTTCAAAACCTACAGCATTGGAAGCCATTAAATCTACTGGAGTATAATACCGACCTCCGGCAGAAGTTAATTTAGTGTCAATTAAAATAGCGTTCTGCTTTTGCTTCCCTACTTTCCATTCTTTACCTACTAACAAATTGACTACATGCTGATTGTTGAAGGCAGTGTTCCGCTCAATGCCATCGCTACCTTCGTATTTAGATTCAAAAATAGAAGCAGTTAGTAATCCATGGAATCCATTGCTGAAGAATTTTTCAATGGTGAGTTCTACACCTTGGTTAAAGCCGGTTCCATCATTTTGTAAATTAGTTTTACCAGCCTCAAATCCAAAATCAGCACCTAGATTTAATAAGGAAAAAGAAGAAGGGTTTGGATCCACAGGGACATTCGCTATAGCTTGATGATAGACCTCCACTTTAGCTCTCCAGTTTTTTGCAAAGGCATAATCATAAGCCAATACAAAATGCTGACTTCTGGTAAATTCTAAATCTTTATTGGTTTGAACCGAATTGCCTTCTGAGTCCATACTTTCTGCTAGTAAAATGGCAAGGGGTTGAGACTGACTGTGGAAGCCATAACCAAAGGTTAATTTTTGTGCCTTGGCAAAGTTCCATGTCAAGGAAGTTCTTGGTTCTATAACAAACTGTTCACTTAGGCCATGATAGAATCCATGTACTCCAGCATTTAAAGTCCACTTGGAGTTAAACTTATGTTGTACTTGCGAATACGGTTGGAAGGTGACCACATTGTCGTCAAATTCATATTCAACAAGTAAGTCTGAAAAACCGTCTTCATTCAAATCAGGATTTCCTTCTGAGTCTTTGTTCAGTAAACTAAAGTTTTGATTTTCCAAAAGGAAACCGGTTCTCAAAGTTGTTTTTGAACTGAATTTTTTATTGTAAAAAGAAGACACGGAGATTCTGTTTTCACTGTCGTTAACTTCTCCATATCGAACCTTAGTTTCTTCAATCGTTCCTAAATTATAGTACCTGTCAATCGTGACATCAGTAGCCACTGCACTTCCTGCCACAACCGTTCGGATATAGCCATCTGTTCCGATAATTTTATTGTGACGAAGGCCCAGGACTCCGAATCTTGATCTAGGCAAAAGGTCTTGATCCTTCTCGGAGAACAAATCAGTGGAATCTATATCTGCACCAATAAAATCTATCGTACTTCTTCCTCCAATTCCGAATAAGCTAAATTTTCCGAACTTCCCATTCGGCGAATCTATTTTAAAGGAGATGTCAGAATAATCAGGGGTCGCTGAGGTTTGGGGCGGTGAAATTAATGCAATAAAACTATTTCGAACGGAGACTAAATAGGAACCTCCTTTATTTCCCAATGGCCCTTCTGCCATTCCTTCCAATCCACTGAAGGCAGCCATCTGAAAAGTGAATTCGTGCTCATCCCGATTTCCAGTTCTCATACCTAAATCGAAAACACCGGAAGTCGCATTCCCATATTCAGAGGGGAAAGCACTGGTCAGGAAATCTGAGTTTCTCAATACGTTCGGATTGATGGCGCTCACCGGGCCCCCGGTACTTCCAAAAGTAGAAAAGTGATTCGGATTCGGAATTGGAATTCCTTCCAATCGCCATAGTACACCACTTGGAGAGTTGCCTCTAATAACAATATCATTACGAGAGTCATCTGCAGTAGCTACACCCGCAAAGTTTCCTGCCAATCGAGCAACATCGCTTCGTCCACCAGCATAACGATTGACTTCTTCCAAACTGAAGGTACGAGAAGAGACGGTTGCCATCTCATTGATGGCTTTGTCTTTGGCTACTTTGGCGGTGACGACCACTTCACTAAGTGTCTCCAGGGATTCTACCATCTTTAGGTTGAGTACCACTTCTTTCCCTGAGCTAATGTCAACATTAGGGAGTGTAATGGTCTCATATCCCAGATAACTGATTTGGAATGCTTGACGTCCGACGGGGATTTTCTCTAGTTTGAAATATCCATCCAGATCAGTAACCGCTCCAATCTGTTGAGCATCATTGAGCCATAGAATGGTTACCCCAATGATAGGAATCTCCGATTGCTGGTCAATGATTTGGCCCTTGACGGTTTGAGTAACGGTTTGTGCGTTAGTGCTTATCGAAAAAAACAATACAGCCAGTGATAAGAGTAAAAGTCTCATTTTTAATTTTTTAAAGGAGTGGAATAAATTGTTGCTTAGGACTCAGTAAATAATAACTTTCCGGTTTATAGTTGTTGATTTTGCGCTGTCCTTCGTTAAAAAAATATCACGTAGCTACGGCTATGCTCAATTTGTTTGCCTCGATCAGCACAAAATAAACGTCCTCTAAATCAGAACTTTATTATTCTCTGACTCCTTGGGGATGAAAGAGCAATAACTCAAATGGGGTCCAGTCAAATCGGATCGTTATTAGCCTTGAGTCCCTTTTTGCTGCAAAATGAGGAGAAATGGAAGGATGTGAAAGTAGTTTCCGGTGAATCGTCGTATTATAGAGGTGAACTGTTTTTAACTTTTATTACTGGAGCTAAGTACACCGTGTACTAAGAAATGCTGGATAAAGTTCTTACTGATTAACCCATCCTTTGAAATCACTTGCACGGTTTCGACTAACTATAAATTCTAATGTTGAATTTTCTTTTAGGTCTAATTTTAGTCGGTGATTAAAGTAAGGGTGAATTTTAGTTACTGCATTAATGTTTATGATTTGCCCACGGTTGATTCGAAAGAAATGGCTGGTGTCGATCTCTTTTTCAATGGCGTCAAGCGTTTGATCTACGATGTATCGTTGTCCTTTGTTGTTAACCAGAAAGGAAATGCCATCCTCTGAATAAAAAAAGTGGATGGTATCAATCTGAACAAAAGTCATGGAGTTTCCTTCTTTAACCATGAAGCGTTTTCGTGACTTGTCGGGTGACAAGTTTTGTAAAAGTTGTTCGATGGTAGCGGGATTTATAGTTGTATTTGATTCCTTTAAATAGTGTTTTTTATATTTATTCAAGGCATTGGTCAAGTCTTCTTCCTGGATTGGTTTTAATAAATAATCAATGCTGTTGACTTTGAACGCCTTGATGGAATATTGGTCGTATGCCGTGGTGAAAATGACAGGTGCTTCAATTTCTACTTTTTGAAAAATCTCGAAACTCAAGCCATCCGCCAACTGAATGTCCATTAAAATTAAATCTGGAGAAATTTGGTTATTGAACCATTCAACGCTATCTTCTACGCTTTCCAAAACTTCCAGTATATTCATTTCAGGAAAGTGTTTTTGTAGCATTGCTTGAAGCTGCTGTGAGGCTCTGATTTCATCTTCAATAATGAGAATATCCATGACGGTCGTGTTTTTTTATAATAAAGGAAGGCTAACTTGAAAGGTATCCTCAAGCTCTTCAATAGTTACGGATTCTTCTGAACTGAGTAACTGATACCTTTTTTTAATATTCTCTAAACCTACTTTGGTAGAGGAAATGACTTTTGATTTCTTTTGTAAAGAATTGGTAACCTTTAGGAGGTTTTTTTTTTCATCGATCGTAATCGAAATAGTAAGTGGTTTTTTTGTAGATATAATATTGTGTTTGATCGCATTTTCGATTAGCAGTTGTAGGCTGAGCGGAATTATTTTTTTGTGAATATATTGTTGGGGAATATCAATGTTGACTTTTAAATTTTCGAAAAATCGCTCTTTCTGTATGGCAATATAGGATCTGACAAAGGCTAATTCTTCTTCCAAAATAATGGTTGGCTCATCCCGACTATCTAAAATGTATCGATAAACTTTTGACAATTGGCCAATGAAGTCTTTCGCAACGGTTTTGTCTTCATACTCTACAATGTGATTGAGTGTGTTTAAACTATTGAACAGGAAATGCGGATTCACCTGATTTCGAAGCCCCTCTAATTGGCTGTGGACATGAGCAACTTTCACGCGCTCTTGTTCTTGGATTGATTTTTTTAATTGACTGTAATACCACACGGATTCATAAATTGCTAAAATGAAAAAAGTAGAAGTAATGGAAGCCCCAAAGCCTTTTATGGGAGTGGGTCGATTTAGATTTGATATTTGGAAAAAATCAAAAAAATAATTAATAATAGTAGTTGCGAACACACTGGTGATGGGCAACAAAATAATAGCAGTAGTTGTCGCTAGGACTATTCTTTTTTTAGCTTCACCAAATGAAGGGTATTTCTTTCTATACCAAATCATTAGAAATCTATTGCTTAGCCAAAAGCATGCAGCAAAAAAGCTTGCTTCCAGCCATTCCATTGAAAAATTATAGTTAGGATCATTTATTTTAATCCCAAAGAAAATCTGAGGAATTAGAAAGCCGAGTGCTAAAATTCCAAGAACCGTAAACCAATAGTCCTTAAACCCTAAGTATTGTATATTGTTCTTTTGCATGTTGAAAATATGGTTGCCCTTAGCTTGATGAATAGTAAAGATAGGTCAACCTAAATGTAAACAAGTGTAATATCTAAATATTATTAGAAAAGCAAGCTTTGAAAAACATGAAAGGAGAGAAGAGGGGAGTGAAGTATCGTATTTTTTAGGTGAATGGTTCTCGTTTAGTTTTGTTAGAAGCGATTCAGGAGAGAGCTATTCCTTTTATATTAGCTATGTTGATTTTCAAGATAGAAGACCTCTTTCCTAAAACATTCAATCGCAAACTCACTCGCATCAAACTGTGGGCTGGGTATTTCCGACAGCTCATACCAATCCCAGCTTTCGCATTTGTCCGGTTCTTTGACGCTTAAGTTTCCTTCAAACTCATTCGTAAATAAGTTGACAGAAACATAGTGTTTGTTTTCATTTTTATACGTTCTCAAGTTGTTGGTGACACAAAAGACGGTTGGGTTTTTAATCGTCAATCCCGTTTCTTCAAAGACTTCTTTAATGGCAGCTTCCTCAAAGGTTTCTCCATTTTCTAAGTGCCCGCCGGGGATAGAAAAAAAAGGGGCATGACCGCCTTTTCTTTTTCCAATCAATATCTGATTGTTTTGATTTTGTATGATTACTCCAACGCCTACTTTTGGTCTATCCATTATTTCTTTCTTTTACACCTATTATTTTAAATAATATTTTATCCCCATCATAAGTCAGATAGTTCATTTCCGTAAAACCAAAATCTTCATTAAAAAAGTATTCGATCTTACTGATTCCAAATTTTGTGTTATCTCCAGTACCCGCTAATTTATGGCAATTGATTTCTCCGGTGCCGGTATAATTTTTAAGCTCCTTCCCCAAATAAGAATATCTTTCTTGGGTTTCCGTTTTTGTGTAGGAGCCCCAATTGTTCAAGATGACTATTTTTGATTTTGAAGCCTGCATTAAGGAATCCGAAATAGGAAATTTAAACATAGGAAAAGGCGCCAATTCTGTTTTGAAAAACTCATTATTTCTAAAAGGATGAATCCATACCGTCTTTGAATTTTCTATAACGCCAGTCGTATCTCTTTTGCTCCAAAACCGTTTATGAACTACTAAATGAAGTTCTTCGATGTGTTCTATTGAATCTGCTGTGCTGAATTCGTATTCATAAATGACTTGACTTTGAGCGGAGGCCGCTTCATCTCCCCAGCCTGTACCGTCGGGAATCATTGTTATGACGGTATTGGCAAGGGTATCACCAGCTGCATTAATTCTTATGGCGCTGTAACTAATGTCTCGTCCTTTTTTGAAGATCTTCAAATTCTTATGATGCGCAATTAAATTTTTTAGACGTTGATTCATTTGCTCCTCAAGCACTTTCCACCAATCGGTGGTTTCGTATTTGTTGAATATTTCGTAACTAACCAATACCCGCCGAATGTCATCTTTCGTTGCGACATCAACAATTTTGAATAAGTTTTCTTCCACTCCTTTTTCATTGTCTATCATACAGTTTGAAGCGGCGGCATACAATCTGTGGTTCGCGATTTCCTCATCATTTGCTTCCAGCCAGACTTTTTTAAAAGCTGCTGCGGCTTGCGTGTATTCTGCATTGTCGTAGTGTTTCATTGCGGGACCTAAGGCTTCCCAATATTCATCGGACGTATTTTGGGCATTTAAAGTTCCCGCAAGGATCGTAGAATTGATAACTAGAATAAATAGTAGGTTAGCATATTTCATGTTGAGTGTTTTAGTTTATGTTCGATCACTGGTTTAAATGAATTTCTTACCGCCGATTTTTTCAAAGGCAATGATGGTTTATGACAATGCGGACAGTGAAGTCATCCGAGCTAATGTGAAAAATCATGCGGAAAGATTGACGGAACTTATTGGGAGTTAGCCAGCGGAGAAATCCTAAACTACCTGAAAAGAACTTTACTTAAAAAACATAGGTAACAAAAAGTCAAAAATCACTTTGTATAAAATAATTCCGGCGGCAAGCCCTAATGCAAATTCATATCCCGTTTTCTTTTTCTCCTTCATGGTCGTATCGTATTTATATTGTTAATAGTCGCAAGCATATTTAATAACATACTTTTTTTCTTTTGCATAGAAACAAACGTTTTCAAGCGCCGAAATTTCATTTTCGATCCAGACTATTTTCTCCTTGTCGAGAAACCATCGTTCTATCTCTTTGGAAAGGAGTTCATCTTGCGGATTTTCTAATTCCAACTTAATATCAGTTAATAACTTTTTATAGATTCCCAGATCATTCAAAATGGCATCTGGACTTAAATGTTCTTTACTCAAAGGAGGCATTTCAGCTTCTTCGACTAAGTTTTCATCCGAAGCAAAGTTATATAAATCGTAGTTGTATTTTGACCTTGCATATTCCTGAAAATAAGCTCCTTGAGCCAGTGCATTTAATTTGTAAATGGCCGCACTCTTAGAATCGCTTGCTTTTTCAAAATTCCCTTTCGATCCGGAATACATTATTTGGTAAAAACTTACACTCATGTTTTCGTTTTTATTCATTCAAAATTTCTGACACATAATTTATCCATTTGTATTCTGGAATTTCTTTGTCAATATAGTACTACCTTATATTTTTCCATTCCCTCTGGCTTTCTTAAAGGTGTACCAAATTTACCTTTATTGTTCTGTCTTTTTTATTGATTTCTATAGTTGTTGTTTCTGCCCATTCTTTTTTTGCGGCATAAAATTTAAAGATATCTTTTTCTGAAGTCCAAAACCCCATGAGGTCATAAATCTCTAATGAATCATAAATAGGCTCAGCTAAATTATAACCACCTGCTGAATTGTAAAATTTTGAATTCTTAATTTGATGTGCAATTGATTCAAAGTCAGATTCACTTACTCTTACTGTGTAATCCCAAGTATAATCACTGTCAAAAGCACTAGGAGTATGGTAAACTTCGTTTTCAATTGTATTAAAAAAAGACGATATTTCAATTCCACTTTTCTCCTTGATTGTGTTTTTCATATCTAGCCTCCCCATAACGTAAAAGAAGATTTTGAAAGCGATGAAAGTAAAAGCTATCCACTTTGTAAGCTTAATCAACTTACGCGAAATCGAGTTCTTCATTTACCAAAGTTAGCGAATTATCCTGAGACGAAATAAACATTTTGGTCCCATGGTTTGAAGGCCGATTTAATAAAAAAAGGAGTCATCCCATAAGTAGAGTGTGCACGTAAGTTTAAATCTGTCATTCCGAGTGAAGCGAAGCGGAATCGAGGAATAAAGGTCTAAATTATC
>CAZDTI010000192.1:0-16264 GCA_964508085.1 uncultured Saprospiraceae bacterium
TAACAATGAACCTCCAACAAAGTGCAGACGTAACCATTAGCCTTTGGGATTTTAAAGGTCGTATGTTACAATCTACTTTGCTTCCAAATATACAAGGAGAGCAAACGGAGACCTTGTTGTTGGATGGATTGGCCACAGGGAGCTATGTTGTTACTTTCAAAGTAGGCGATAATATTGCAGTGAAGCAATTGCAGGTGGTGAAGTAGTTGAAGTAATAGTTGTGAAATAAAAATTGGCCATCTTCTTTTATTGAAGATGGCCAATTTTTAATTTACTATAATAGTATTACAATTTATCGGTCGTAAATAGCCAATACCTCTACTACCAACAAGTCGTCAAAGTCCCCACATCCAAGTCACTAATTCCTTCAATGTCATGCACAGTTGTCGTACCCTGTGAAAATGGATTGAAACTTATGCCCGAAACCGTCACACTCAATGCATTACAAACACTAATGGTCCCATTGAAGTTTCCATCAGAAGAAGGGTAGATGGGCTCATAGCCATTATCAAATTCAATAAGTGCATAGCCATCGTCTTCTGCGTTGTTATTACAATCTTGTAGCGTTCCTGTTATGTTGACCAGGCTAGAATTTGAAAGAGGAATTGCAATAGTTGGAATAACAGTATTGTCTGAGAAAGGCCCTATTTGTTGGCTATGCAGTTCTACTCCACAATTGTCATAAAGAGTAAGTATCAAATCTTCATTTTGTGGAACATAGCCGCCGTACCAGCCATCAGAGTCAGTCTGTTGGTATCCGCCCATTCCACCAGAAGTCAAAGTTATTTCAACACCAACGCCACTAAGATTTGTTTGTCCTTCATTGGTAACATAGCCTTCTATTTCTACAAGTGGATAAGGCCAGTCAACGTTCCAAAAGGAAAAGTGGCTCACCGTTCCGACATAAGTGTTCCCCAATAAAGTTGCTTCGCCCTCTTCTACCCAATAACCTGTGGTTTCATTAAAATGCCATAGCGGAATAGTAGCTGGAGCATCGCTTAATAATTCGTCTGGAACAGGCAGTTCAATCGTCGCTGTTTGTCCCTCGACTAAGTTTAGATCCTCGTCATTAATCCCTTTCAACTCAACGCCTATCATACCATAGGTCACCAGCTTAACCGCATCCTCATTTTCATCCTGAGCTCTTAAATCACCAGGCATTCTTTGGGTTAAATCATCGGCAGTTGGGTCTAACCAAGTGGCATAAACTTTTACAGTACCATTATAGGCACCACCGGATTCCAGGCTTACGGCGTTGGCTGGAATGTCTACCTTTGCACCGTCAGTAAGCTCTGTTGTACCACCAACAGAGGACGCAAAGGAAGAAGAGAGCACTTGCTCGATAAGCATTAATTTGGTAATGGTAGTTCGGTTAGGATTAGCCGTAACGACTTTTCCATTGTAATAATAGCCCGCTTTATCTACATAAACCAGTGTACCATTTTTATTCATTTGAATATTTTCAAATGCAAAAGAACCATTCACATCGGATTGGGTCTGGTGACTCCCAACACGGACCGTAACATTTTCCATTGGTATTTCTCCTTCATCAACAATGGTTCCTCTGATGGAAGAGGTAATATTCTCTTCGGGAATAATAGCTACTTTCGTTGGAGGATTATAGTTGGAATTATCCGTTATGGAGGTGTCTTTGTCCTTTTTACAGGCACTAAGAATAAGAAGGCTAAGTGCTACCAGGTAGCTTAGTTTTTTTAGTATTGTCATCGCTTTATTTTGAAAGGTGAAAAAATAAGATTCTGTTATTTTATTTTTTTGTTGTTCTTACTTAGCGGATAAAATGAAGATTTATTGTTAAGACTTTTTAATTAACTAAATAAAAGATAACTGGGCGACTAATTATAGATCAGCATTCTTTTCCTCATTTCATCTTGAAATACCCTCCCAAGGAGAGTCCCCATACTCGGTTCATTCCATCCGAAGCTCCTTCAAGATTTGCTTCAGAAAAATCATCGACACTTCTTAGTCCTCTGGAATAATACGCGTAAGTAAAAAGAGAAGCCGTTTCTGAGATGCTTCGTTCTACTCCTGCCTGCAGTTGCAAACCAACATCCAACTTTCTACTGAAATCATCCAAAGAGATACCTACTTTTCTCATGCTTTCCCGGAAGCTACCATCTGGATTCATAACCAGGTCGGTGACTTCAAAGCCATAAGAAGTACTTTGTAATAGTCCTAGATAAGGCCCGACTTGAAAACTCAAGTGCATTTTTTCTTGAAGTGGAAGGTTTCGTTTGAAGAGTAACGGAATGACGAGATACTCATAGGAGAAATGAGTAGAAGAAGTACTTTTTAAATTATATTCCATCAGCGCGAGATCATAGAGGCCTTTGGCTTTCAAACCTAATTTTTCATAGATCAATCCCGTTTCAAGGCCATAATCTTCTGACAGATGAAAGACGAGGAGTAGCCCGAAACGGCCATTGGTTGCTCGCTGGCGATCCAATTGGGAGAGATCAACTCTTGTTTCTGGAAATGCAATTCGATTGGCGGAAATATCAGAAGAACTTAAACCAAGGTGGAGACCAAAGGAAATTCTTTTAGGTTGAGTTATATCCTCAGATTTTTTCTTTAATTGGTGTTGACCGAATAGTAAGCAGGGGAGGAGGAGCAGGAAAATTAGGGTTTGACAATAATGCATATTTATTGATTACTAGGTTGAACTTTTTGCCTTTGCAAACTCAAACTAATAATTATTTTCATCAATAAAAGACAAACTTTTACTTTTCCATTATTCCCGACCAAATCTTTAATCAAAGTTTCGATTCTCTTTTCACAAACGTTCCTTTAGTTTATTAAGTTTAATTGAGGATATCCTAGAAATGAAATCAGGATCATAATTTCCTTCTTTGTCAATAAAAACATAACTTGGATAGCCAGTTAGGTTGAAATATTTGAGTAATCCATCTGTCAATTTTTTATTTAGAAAAACGTGATCTCCTGAAATACCTAACTCCAATACTTTATTTTTCCATCGCTCTACTCAAGACTTACTTAACAATACTTCTCCGAGTCCACAATTTGTTGTCTTCATCCCGCAATACTAAGAAGTAAATTCCAGCTCCTAGATCAGTTAAATCTAGCTCGAAAGTACCATTTGAATTCATTTTGTCTTTTAATAAAACCTGGCCTAAGCCATTTATTATTTGCATATGTAATAATTTGTCCTCATTGCTACTAATTTCTACTTGCAAGATGTCCTGTACTGGATTAGGTCTAAGGGAAATATCAATATCATTAGTAATATCAGCTATCCCAACTATCAGGACATCAACCATCAAACAAGCCATATCAGAACCTGCGCTATTGCTCGTAGTCAGACAGACATTATAAGCATTCGTGGAAGCGAAAAGGTGTTGAGGGTTTTGCTCTGTACTGGTATTCCCATCTCCAAAGTCCCACATCCAAGACGTAGGGGTATTGATGGATACATCTGTAAAATCTAGAAGGCCACCACCATTGTCCATAAAATTGAAAGCGGTAATGGGGGCAAATTCTATTTCAATATTTAGACAAGTAGTATGAGGGCCAGCAAGATTAGTGGCGGTTAGACAGACCGAGTAAGTCCCAGGAACGGTATAAGTATGAGAAGGATTTTGATTGGTGCTGGTGTTCCCATCTCCAAAATCCCATAACCAACTGTCAGGATCGTTTGTAGATTCATCTGTGAAATCAACAGCCCCCAAATCTTGTAGCTCGAAGGAGAACGATGCTTCTGGAGGTATAAGAACAAAAATGAAAAGGCAATTTGTATTTGACCCAGCTGCATTTGTTGCGGTCAGGCATACGTTATAACCATCTGAGTTAGCATAAACGTGCGTTGGGTTTTGCGCGGTACTGGTGTTTCCATCTCCAAAATCCCATAGCCAAGAAGTTGGAGTGTTTGATGAAGCATCTGTGAAATCTACAGTAAGATCATTGACATCAAAAGTGTAATTGGCAAGGGGAACATCATCTACGGTCACTGTTTGGCAATCGGTATCTGAACCCAGGTCATTGGTAACCGTTAAGCAAACCGTGTAAGTTCCAAGAGTAGCATAAGTATGTTCCGGATGTTGCTCCGTGCTAGTATTTCCATCTCCAAAATCCCATAACCAAGTTATAGGAAGGTGGTTGGACAAATCCGTAAATAGAACTACTCCATTATTCATATTCTCCGCAGAAAAATTAGCCTCAGGGCTCATAGGAATAGGAGGTAACGCAAGATAAGATATATTACTTATCGCACCATTGAAAATCCCAACACTAACCAACGGTCCGCTCCCTTCTTGGGCATACCAGGCATAAGAAGTATCTACGATTGTTTCGCTTTGAATTTCTACCCATCCAAAAAATGTCAAAGCCTCAGTGATGGTGGTAGTTGTCTCATAGATTTTTTCACGAAGGGATTCATAAGTACCATCTGGAGTGCTAACTGTTCCATAGCCATCAAAGGTTACTTCACGATTGGCAAGTGAGCTTATACGGATAGAATCAACGTTTCCAGTGGGATCTTCTATTGTTACACTAAAACCCCAGTCATCTGTGTATGCTGTATTATAAGTCGTTGGAACTTCAAATATCTTAGAAGTTGGATTTAAGTGGACGGCCATGAAAGTACCCATTCCTATAAAATCAGCATAAAGTCCAATCTGGTGAATGGCATCGGTTGTTTCTTCGAGATAAAAATAGGAATCAGGATCTCCGAGGGCGTGCGTTGCATTTGGAAAATCAGCGCCCCCAGGTGTCGTTGTCGGATCTACCAAATTCGTAGTGGAAGAATCAATAGGTTCTACCATACTAAAATCATAGACTTGATTCGCACCTGGACTTCCAACACTTAAGGATGCAGGTACTGTAGCATTAACAGTGATAATAGTTTCTCCAACTTGCGGAAAGTTACTGGCATCAAGCGAAATTTGTGATTGGGCTGTAATTGAAAAAAGGAAACTACAGAAAAGAAGTAGGTAATATTTTTTCATAACTCAAAGGGTTTAGGTAAATGGTGAATTACAAATATAAGAATAGTATCATAGAATCTATCCAAATGAAATCCTAAGGAATGCCGTTCAAAGTATACCGCAACTCATCGTTTTCCACAAACCGTCTACCGTTTGTTACACTTTCATTCCCTTCCGTTCACTATTGATCTCCAATAATTTACTCAACTTAATATGAGCATCTTTTAACTCCGTAGAAGAGAAAACCCAGGTTCCTTTAAGATAACCTTTGATCATTGGGAAAAAGAGATTTTGACTTTTCCAGATATTGAGGTCAACATTCATTTCTTTTAGGATTAGTAAAAGTTCTGTTAGTTTGTTGACCTGACCAACGGGATCATCAGAGTGTTCTATCTTTTGAATTTCATAATAGATTCGTTCACTAGCGGCTAGTGTAAAGGAATCTTCATTGCTTAAGACAAGTTTCCACTTCTTAATTTCTTTACTCAACCGCTTTAGTTGGTTGATGTCCAAGTCATCTTTGGTAAAGAACCGGTGCATATCAGCGTTCACAATAAACTGAACCACATTTTGGTAAGCCTTCGGAATTGGAATTTGACTACTTTCCATACTGGACATCAGTTGATAATTGTCATCGTAAATTTCTCGGAAGGAAGACTCCGCATTTAGCATATTTCGTTTGGTAATTTGTGTCAGAATCTTTCTACGCTCATCTCGGAATAAATGATCAAAAGAATAACTCTCTGTACCAAAATGCTGAGGCATAGCTGCAATAACTTCTCCCAGATTGTTGCTATGGAACGTACGGAATAAATCCTCTTCCATTTTAGAGAATTCTTTGTCTGTGAAATCTCTGCGAATATAGCCAATGAGACTTTGCTGACCTAGGTATAAAACAGCATACTGAAATTTCTTTTCGGAAAGGGTGATCTTAGACTTCATCACAGCTTTTCCAACAATGAGTTTGTGAGAACCAACGCTATCCTTCTTGATGTAATCGGACTCCGCTATATAATTGAAAAGCGTCATCTCTTCCGGACTTTCGTCAAAGAGCGCAGCTACAGCAAAGTGCATACCTGCTCTTGTTAGGCCAACTCGGTTGGGCAATACATTTTTCTTAAAGCTTTCTGCACCTTCTTTAAAAACATTAGACGGTGCATTCTTAAGCAAACGCATAAAGTCAGCTTCATAATCCTTACCTGTCAATTGGCTGCAATACTCAATTGCCCTCAAAGCATATTGCAAAATCTGATTGGTTTCTAAACCAGAAATTTCATCAAAGAACCAACCACAACTGGTATACATTAACATGGCGTTTCGCTGCATTTCCAGTAATCGTAGGGTGGAAGTCAATTCGGATTTACTAAGTTTCTTTTTCGCATGCTTTTTCATAAAAGCATCTATCACTGAACGGTCACGATTATTAATGACTTGGATGTATGCATTTCTAGCCTCCCAAGGATCGTTCAATAACTTTTTACCTTCCTTCTCAAAAACCTTGATGAGCTTTTCTCGTAACCAGTCAAAAGCGCCTCGTAAAGGACCACGCCACTCCTGATGCCAACCTGCTCGACCACTATTGCAACCACAGTTGGATTTCCATCTTTCCACTCCATGCACACAACTCCAGGAACTGTTGTCAAATATTTGTGCTTCCCAAGTCGGCGGGAATTTCTCCAGATATTCTCCATAGGTCGTCAATGTAGCCATATTGTTGTCCTCAGCGTGATTTATACAATCCGCCAAAGCCATTTCTCCATAGCGGTGGTGATGTCCATAGCTTTCTCCATCTGTAGCAATATGAATGATCTGAGGGGTGTCGTTGTCATCGGCTGTAGACATCAGTCGATCAGCGAAGGCTTTTCCATTGTTGAGTAATCCTTTAAATGCAACATCCTGTGCTACATTTCCATCATAGAAAAACAGATCAATGCTGTTTCCAGAAGGGAGAAAACAACGGTAAGGTCTACGTGGATCTACCCGGTCACCAGATACGTCATTCCATTTGGTAGATTTTATTTTTTTAACTGCTTTCGCTTGACGTGGTGCCAGAATTGTAAATTTTATGTTATTTGCAGCCAGGACTTCCAAGGATGCTACATCTGCTGCCGTTTCTGCTAGCCACATACCTTCTGGTTTTCTACCAAAGTGCATTTCGAAATCCTGGATGCCCCATTTTACTTGTGTCTCTTTATCTCTGGCGTTACACAGCGGCAAAATCAAATGTCCATGGGCCTGTGCGATAGCAGATCCATGCCCACTGTACTTTTCCTGCGCTCGTTTGTCTGCCGCTACTATTTGCTTATAAGTAACCGGATCTTTCTCCTTCATCCAATAGAGCAGCGTAGGTCCAAAATTGAAACTGATGTGTGAATAGTTGTTTTGAATTTTGATGATTTCCTGATTTGAATTCAGGATACGCGCTGCTCGGTTTGGGGCATAGCATTCAAAGTTGATGCGCTCATTCCAATCGTGAAAAGGCTGCGCGGAGTCTTGCAATTCTACTGCTTCCAACCAGGCGTTTTCACGAGGTGGTTGGTAAAAGTGGCCATGGATGCAGAGGTATTTATTAGTGCTCATGATTTTTAGTGTATTCTTGAATTAGTGGATGGATTGATTGGAGACTTAGTATGTAAATTAAGATTGCCATTTGATAAATCTAATTCATAATCAGGGAGTGTAATTTGTCGATACCCCTCATTAATCTCCAATTTTTAGTTATTAATTTTCAATCACTATGTTTGTTAAATAGAAATAAGCCTCCTGATCTCTCGTTTGATAATCAAGTAATTTTAGTGGAGGGCTGTAAGTTATGGCAAGAAGCAAATTTAGTACATTCAAGGCAGATACCCTTAGAAGACTAGGAATATTTACGAGTAACTTTCATAAATGGTTCATAACCATATTCTTAGGGATCAAGATTCTTTTATTTGTTATTCTCAGTGATATTAAAAACACTATGTTCTTCCAAACTAAAACACAATTTTTCAGCCTTTTTCCAAATATAAAAAGGTCTTTTCTAGCCAGTTTACTCCTCTTTTTACACTCCAATTTCCTCTTCGCTCAATATGAAATCAGTGGGATTGTTACAGATGTATATGATGAACCCTTAGCTTTTGTAAATATTTTGATAAACAATAAGGTCACAGATGGTGTCACTACAGGAATTGATGGTCGATTTTTTATTGAGCGAAAGGAACCGATAAATCAACTCAAGTTCAGCTATGTCGGTTATGAAAATCAGACTTTAGGCCTTTCGGATAACCGTGAAGAATCACTTAAGGTTGTCTTGAAAGTTGCATCAGTTGGAATTGAGGAAGTCACCGTTTTGGCAGGGGAAAATCCAGCCCATAGGATCATTAAGAAAGTGGTGAAGAATCGGGATTTTAATAATCCTGAAAAGCAAGAAGGTTATCGGTGTAATACTTATAACAAAGTGGTATTTGACTGGATGCCGAATCAGGAAGCTATTGCAAAATTAGGCGTAGATTCCCTAGCACCTAAAAAGCGAAAAGGTCTTTGGGGAAAATATCAACAGAAGCGATATAGTCGAGTTGATGAACTCAGTAAGCAACGACAGGAACATTATCTTTTTCTAATGGAATCTGTAACTGATCGAAAACACAAAGCGCCTCAGGATTTGCAGGAAATTGTTTTACACAATCGAGTATCCGGATTTTCGCATCCCTCTTTTGCAGCTCTAGCGAATGCTATTCAACCATTTTCCTTTTATAAAGAACATTTAGATGTTTTAGATAAAAGTTATCTTAATCCAATTAGTCCGGGGAGTACAACGGCCTATTATTTTTCCATACAGGATACTTTATATCATGGAAAAGACAGTACCTATATCATTCATTTTAAATCCAGGAAAGGAAAGAAGTTTGACGCCTTAACTGGTCTGTTGTACATTAATACAAAGGGTTATGCTATTCAAAATGTAATTGCAGAGCCTGAAGATCCTGCTTTTGTGAGTTTGAAAATAGAGCAAGAATATAGTTTGGTAGGAGAGGAGACTCAATATTGGTTTCCAACAGCGCTAAACTTTGAACTGCATGTAGAGGAATATCCTGATCCATTGATGGGCTTGAAAATATCAGGTAAGAGTCATGTTAGCAATGTTCAGGTGAATCCGAAATGGGAAAAGAAAGCCTTTGCTGGAGACTCCTGGATGTTGGAAGAAGACGCCCATCTTTCGAGTGATAGTTTTTGGCTGGCAAGTCGCCCTTTTCCACTTACCAAAAAGGAACTACTGACTTATGAAGTGGTAGATAGCATAGGAAAGAAAAAGCACTTTGACCAATTTTTGAAAGGAGCAGAAGCTTTAATGACTGGAAAATGGCCGATTGGAAAGATTGATTTTCTATTAGATGAGGTTTTGAGCTTAAATGAATATGAGGACATTCGATTGGGTGCTGGCTTTGAGACGAATGACCGATTTAGTAAATGGTTTTCATTGATGGCTTATGGAGGCTATGGTTTTGAGGATAAGGCTTGGAAGTATGGTGGTGGACTGCGTTTTCATTTATTGCCTCAAGATAAGTTACTATTGACTTATGAATACAATAAAGATTTGGCGGAAGCAGCCGCTTTGTTTACTGTTGATAACAATATATTTTCGAATCGTTTTTATGCGGAGCGGATGAATGAGATGGAAGCACAACGAATTGCTTTGCGCGGACAAAGTTTATCCTTTTTAAGCTTCGATTTATCGCTGGAAAAAAGCGATTGGCGTCCAGGTTTTGATTATCGGTTTCAAGAAGGGGATGTAGCACAAACGGCTTTTTCTTATTCAACGCTGGGACTTTACTTCCGCTATGCTTTTGGTGAGCAGACCATAAACATCATGGGCTCTCGTTTTGTAACCGAATCGTATTTTCCAATTCTTGAATTGGCATATAGCAGAGGCCTGAAAACGCTTAATGGAGAATTCTCTTATAACCGAATATCCGCTGCCATCACTCAATTTTTCCCCATCCGTCGCTTTGGCGAAATCAGCTACCGCTTGGAAGCAGGAATGATTGACGAGGCGGTTCCTTTTCATCAATTGTATACAAGTAACACCCTGGCCAATGATTCGTGGTTTAACATAATTGATAATTCCTTCCAAACCTTAGCGCCTTATGAGTTTACTTCTGATCGTTTTGCTCACTTTTATTTTAGTTATGAAATGGCGGGTCCGTTGATAAAAACAAAGTATTTCCGACCACGAATTTCACTATTGCAAAATATCGGTTATGGTGATTTGGAACATCCTGAACTTCATAAGGGTATTCCAATAAAGGCGATGGAGAAAGGACATTTTGAATCTGGTGTAAGGGTAGGGAATATTCTACGGATTCCTTATTTGAAAATTGCGTACATTGGTCTTGGCGCTGGGGTTTATTACCGGTATGGTGCTTATCAGTTGGAGGAAGTGAAAGATAATTTTGCGTATAATTTTGTATTAGATTTTAGTTTTTAAAAAAACAAAACATTGACCACTCGAAATAGAGGAAAACAATCAAGCGACGATAAATGGTTTGCTCCAAAGTGGCATCCGATATTTTCGGCTGCCGTTGATGATTTATGTCATTTGCTAAGTCGTGGATATGCTGCAAATTCTGCTTTGCAAGTAGTTGGGAATCGCTATAAGCTAAACAAACGACAACGAAATGCCATCCTTAGAATAAGTACAAGTGATGAGGAAAATAGATTAAGAACAAAATCAGTTTGTTCTATCAAGGATTTAAAAAATGGAACCGTTGAAATCGATGGTTTTAACTTGCTAATCCTCTTGGAAGCTGCCTTGTCCGGCGCTTACATTTTCAAAGCCAGAGATGGATTGTATCGAGATATTTCCAGCGTCCATGGTTCGTATAAACGAGTAATGAAAACAGAGGAGGCCTTGCACTTGATTGGAAGTACTTTGAAAGACTTGGAAGTGAAGGAGGTCAAATGGTATTTAGATCAACCGGTTTCAAATAGTGGTCGGTTAAAGACCAGACTTTATGAGCTAAGTGCGGAAAATGATTATCGTTGGAATGCAGAGCTTGTTTTTGATCCGGATAAGGTATTGGCGAAAAGCAAAGAAATAGTAGTCTCTTCGGATGGTTGGATATTGGATAATGCAGAACGCTGGTTTAATTTGGGAGCTTATATTATTGAGCGGCAATTGAAAGAAGCGAATGTTATGGAGATATGATTATTGATTGCATTTAACGAGAGTGTTCAATAAACTGTGTCAGCGGGTAGATTTCCCTTTAGGGATTTAAGGGCTGCGCTAGGAAATGACACAGAGGTAGCACAGTCCCCATTTAACCCTTTGTTTGTAGATGTAAGCAGAGAGAGGCCACAGTATTTCCTTGGAATCTTTCAAAAAAGATGCCTTTTCAGTCACTATGGAATGGAGAATGGTCTTTTGCAATACAATTAATGGACTTTGTCTTTGTAAGAAACAGAAACTTAAAATCAAAATGTCGCAGAGGTTGTCAGCAGTTTGAACACGATTCCATCATATGGAAAAATCTCTCCCGCTTCAAAGAGACAACCAATTTTATCGTTGGGAAGATGGATCAAATCGGAATAAGCCGAGTAGCCCTTGTAAATTACTTCAACTTCCTCCCAGCTACTCCCACCATCTTTACTTAAGCGTAGCAATAATTTTTCTCTAACGTAGTTGTTTGCAGGACTACTTAGCAGGAGATAATCGTCTTTATCTTTTTGTGGAATAGGGAGTAAGCTCGTTTGACAAATAAAACCATCAAGGCCCTTAATAATATGATCTCGTTCGATGCTTTGCCCACCGTCCATGCTGTAAGCGGCTCGGCGTTGTCTTTGATAGATCTTATCGTGGCGCATAATTAACAATAGACTTCCGTCGGCACGCTCCACAATTTCGGTTTCGTTAACACCACTTTTTTTGCAAATGCCTCCAATTTGCCAGCTCTTTCCAAGATCATCGGAATAATTTAGATGAACATAGCATGTATCGGTTCCATCTTTTCCATGATAGGCTGCTTGTACCAATCTTCCAGCTTTTGGACCATTTTGCAATTGAGTAAAAGAGGTATAACCCAGACCATAATAAGTCCAATTCTCTTCCTTAACAGAAGGTGTAATTTCTTTAGGTTCCGACCAGGTTTCTCCGTTGTCTTCAGATTCTTGTTGGAAAATTCGACGACTGTCTTTAGCGCTTCCGTCGAGTATTTGTTTGAAGTGGTCTTCTCCGAGGTTCCAAGCCGAGGTTAAGATAATTTTACCTGTGCTGCTTATTACGATAGGGGTAGGATAGGTGCAGGTATTGGTACTATCTGCCCAAACCACAGATAACTCGCTCCATGATTTGCCACTATCTTTAGATCGCTTCATGACAATGTCTACATCGCCATTATCTTGGCAGGAGTTCTGCCGTCCTTCCGCGAAAGCGAGTAAATGACCATTTTTACAGGCTACTATAACAGGAATTCTAAAACAGTTGTAACCTGCTTCACCTCGTTTGAAAACATAATCGTTATCTGAAAAATCGGAATAGTTTCCTTCAAAGGTCCAGTCATAAATTTTTATGCTATTTCTCAAAGGACGTAAAGCAATAGATCCCACAAAAGGTTGTTTAAATAAACTGTCAGGGATCGTAGCAGCTATTTTATCGTTAATCAAAAAGTACGTCTCTTGATCTAAATGTCTGATCTCAAAATCAAAAGGTTGGTCCGCCTGGAAGTAGTTTTCAGCTTGTCCAAAATAACGGTATTCATCTATAACAGGGCTATACATAAACAGCCTGTTATAATCACCATTGTCATCGTAGCTGGAGTCAAACCCAAATTGGTTGTTGAAAAACCAAAAATGAGCGGTTGTCTTATCTATATCCTCTAAGGACATTTTGATCTTCATCGTGAAGTCGCCCCCATCAATATACTTGTTGGCGTAGAGTGTGGAGGACTTCCCTCTACCAAGGACAGCGCCGTTTTTTTCTCTCCAAGAGGCCCCTTCTTTAACAACGTTTAGCATTTTTCCATCTTTAATGATAACCAAAGGTTGATTTTGACCGTATGATTGGGTTTGATGTAGAAAAAGGAAGAGAAAAAAGCAAATATTAAAAATAGTTGATTTCATAGGATTGGATTAGTAGCGCAAAGTTAATTTTTATTTATGCACAATTCCTTACTTTTAGCAAGCTTCTAAGTATTTTTACGCGACGTTCTTTTTTAGGAATCAGAAAACTAAGTAGACCTGACTTTTATGAAAATATTATTCCTCTCACATTATGGTGCCATGCTTGGAGCGAATCGTTCCTTATTGGCCTTGGTTAGTGGTCTGCGACATCGCGGAGTGGAGGTTATGGTCTGGTGTCCTAAAGAAGGGCCTTTTACGGATGCCCTACGCGCGAAGTCCATTCCATATGAAGTTCATAAGTACGAAAATTGGGCCGCTACTTTTTTATTCCCTTCATACTGGAAGTTACCTTTTGGTTATCTAAAGAATAAGGCCATTTTTAAAGAATTGATGATTGCTGTTGAGCAGCTAAAACCAGACGTTATTCATACCAATAGCTCCGTACTTCCGATAGGAGCTTATTTGGCGGAAGCTTTGAAAATACCTCATGTCTGGCACATCCGGGAGTTTGGCCGACAAGATTATGATCTTCGGTTTTTCCCAGGGCGAATGGAACTGTATATGTGGTTGGCCAAAGCAGAAAGAGTGATTGTGATCTCTAAAGCCATTAGAAAAGAGGTGATTGGAGATCGTGATATTGCTTCCTCCTTGATTTATAATGGTGTGGCAAAAAAAGCTCATTTTAAGAAAACGGAAAATATTGCTATGCTTCCTCGAAATGGGCAAACCATTACCTTCCTGATTATTGGAATGCTGCATCCAACGAAAAAACAAGCAATGGCTTTGAAAGCTTTTAATAAGATCGCAAAAGAATATCCTAACGCCCGATTACTTATTGTCGGCAAAGGACGTCGTTTGTATGAAAAAAAATTAAAAAACTACTGTGTCAAAAACGATCTGACAGATCAGGTTATCTTTGCCGGCTATCTTGCTCAACCCGACGAAGCTTATAAACAATCTGATGTGGTTTTGATGTGTTCGGCACAAGAAGCGATGGGGCGAGTTACTGTAGAAGCAATGGCTTTTGCCAAACCGGTCATTGGTTATAAAAGTGGTGCTACACCAGAACTCATCACTCAAGGAGAAGATGGTTTTTTATTTGAAGAGGGAGAAGAACAGTTGGCCAGTTGTATGCGCTATTTCCTGCGCCACCCGGAAGATATTCCTGTAATGGGACACCGTGGTTTTTTGAAGGCAAGTGAATTGTTTACAGAAGAGAAATATGTTGAGAATATGCATAGTGTTTTTGAGGACGTGATGAAAGAGGGGTGATATTTAATTGAGGATTAAGAATTAAGGATTAAGAATTAAGAATTGAGGATTAGTGGATTAAGAATTAGTGGATTAGGTGGATGTGCCTTTTTTTAAGTTTAACTTAGTGCTAACTTTATGCGACGAAATATGTTGAGTCGGCTTTGCCTGCCTTTAAAGGGCTCGGGGCGGGTATTCGTGGTGAAAAAAAACATTAAGCGAAATGAAAAGTCAAAATAAGTACAAACTATAAATAACAATAAACATACAAATCAATGGAATATCAGAATATACTTGTGTCAGAAGAAAACAACATCGTTACTGTTACTATTAACAGAGAAAAGGCTTTAAATGCTTTAAACGTCCAAACCTTCACGGATCTGAATCACTTCTTCAGCGTAGACGGCCCTTCCCGAAAAGACTTACGTGGAGTTATTGTTACCGGAGCCGGAGACCGTGCTTTTGTAGCTGGAGCTGACATCAAAGAATTTTTGGATTTTGGGGCAGAAGGAGCAGCTAAAGTCGCTAAACGCGGACAAGATATTTTCTTTTTAATAGAACGATTCCATGTGCCCGTTATCGCAGCAGTCAATGGCTTTGCACTCGGTGGTGGATGTGAATTGGCAATGGCTTGCCACATGCGCGTAGCAGGGGAGAAGGCAAAATTTGGACAACCTGAAGTAAACCTTGGAATCATTCCTGGCTATGGCGGGACTCAGCGTTTAATACAATTGATAGGAAAAGGAAAAGCGATGGAAATATTGACTACTGGAGATATGTTGAGAGCTGATGAAGCACATCGCTTAGGGCTAGCAAATCATGTCGTTCCTCAAGGAGAAGAAGTGGCAAAAGCATTGGAAATCCTAGAAAAAATAAAACAAAAGGCGCCGATTGCCGTAGCAAATGTTATCAATTGTGTCAACAAATATTTCGAACCAGGAAATGACGGATTCGATTATGAAGTAGACTATTTTGGAAAAACATCTAACACTGCTGATTTTGTGGAAGGAGCAACTGCTTTTATTGAGAAGCGTCCAGCTGACTTTAAGGGGGAGTGATTATTTTTTGATTGAAAATTGAGGATTGAGGATTGAGGATTGAGAATTGAGAATTGAGAATTGAGAATTGGTGGACGTGTCTGACAGTAGAGGAGAGTTCTTTAGTCTAATGTGTTAAACTTATTGATAATCAGTGTTTTATATGTTGGGAATGTAAAATTTGCTGGTAGGTATTTGAAAACTGTTTTGGTGTTTTTTTCGAAAGTTCAACAGTATTTCTTTTGAATTGTGAAAAAATTCTATTTTTACAGTTACTATACATGGCTACTATCAAAGGTTTTACCCTTTGGAGATAAGAAACAAAAACAATGAACCTCGACCTTGCCCCTCACATCTATACCCTGTTGTTTCAGCAGGATACCGTCATCTTTCCAGATTTCGGTGGTTTAGTTGGTTCTTATAACCCAGCTTCCATCGACTATGTACAGGGGATTATTTATCCTCCGTCCAAGACTTTGGCTTTGAATGAGCGACTGACCACCAATGATGGTGTGTTGGAGCATTTCGTTCGTACCAAATTTGATTTGACTGGAGATGAAGCACGTTTAGTCATCAAAAATTTCATTGATGGAATGAACGAGGCCTTAGATAAAGGAGAAATTGTCTTATTTCCTAAAGTAGGGCGCTTGTATAAAAACTACGAAAGAAAGCTTCAATTTTTACAAGAAAATACCAACTTCAATAAGGATACCTACGGACTTCCACCTATTCAGTTTTATCCTATTCTTCGTTCTAGTGAGGGAGAGCAGGTGAGTGATGCTCCTGCTCCAGTAGCAGAAAAGAAAATGGTGGGTAAGGCCAAGACCATGGCCCGTTGGGTCCAAACTGCTATGCCGATAATGATTGGGTGTGCGGTCGTTTCTATTGCAGTTTCGCTATATTTTATCAGCCCGGTTAGTAAAG
>CAZDTI010000193.1:0-16250 GCA_964508085.1 uncultured Saprospiraceae bacterium
ACAACTTGGTCCGAAAATCTTCATCTAGATTTATAACTTCCATGCTTTCCTCCATGTCCTCTGCTATTTGCAGCTTACTCGAAACCCGGTTCAGAACGGAGAACACTCCTTTCTCAAAACGCTCCTGATTTTCTTGAATAGTTGAACGAATCCAATAGGTTTGCAACAATACAATCCCGATAAGTGCAGTACTCATCAAGCCAATGACCAGCCAAATTGCTCTTCTACTCATTGTGGAATCGTTTTTTTAAGTGGAAGTAGGAATGAAGAATCCCTAAGTTCATACAAGGTAATAATAAGCTGTCCTACATTTCCAAATTTAACAGGTTTTTAACCTAGCTCAGCCAACTTTAAATTTCACGTAAGATTCATACACCCATTACCAAATGGTATAGTAAAACAAAAATAGGAAAAAGTTGTCATAGCATTTCATAAAAGTACCCTCATTGATATAAAACCAATAAGGGTACTTTTTAAAAGTGATCTAAAATAAATATCTATTTCTAAGATAAACGAATTTCATCATCATTATCGTCAAAGAAAGTATATTGCATGACTTGATAATTTCCTTTTGAAAATATTTTTATCCATTTAAAATACTTCATAAACCAGCGCATTTGCATACTGGGCAATCCTTGCTTCATGAAAGCGTAGATATACGGATGAACGTGTAACTGAATTTTAGAATTTGGTCTGGATTGTAAAATATATTCCAGATCTCTTTCGATATTATCTGTCAAAAGGATTGAAGGGTTTATTTTACCAGAACCTTCACAAGAAGGGCAAACTTCAGCCGTATTAATTTTCACCTCTGGACGAACCCGCTGGCGTGTGATTTGCATCAAACCAAACTTACTCAAAGGCAATATCGTGTGTTGAGCCCGATCTCTTCTCATAGCATCCCGCATGGCTTTCACCAGTTGTCTTTTGTGTTCCGGGTTTCTCATATCAATAAAGTCGATAATGATAATTCCCCCGATATCCCGCAACCTCATTTGACGGGCAATCTCGTCAGCGGATTCTAAATTTACATTTAGTACTGCTTGTGCCTGTTCGCCAGTGGTTACTTTGTGCCCACTATTTACATCAACTACATGCATTGCTTCCGTAGATTCAATAACAAGATATGCACCGCTAGGCATTGTCGCTGTCTTTCCAAAAGAAGACTTGATCTGACGACTAACTCCATAAGCATCAAAAATAGCCTTATTCGACTTGTGGTGTTTTACAATTTTGACTTGATCCGGAGAGATGGAATTCAATAAAGTCTTTGTATTTTCATACAATTCTTTATCGTTGACGACTATTTTATTGAAAGAATCGCTTAACACATCTCTTAAAATACTAGAAGCCTTATCCAATTCACTCAACAATTTTTTAGGCGGTTCTGCCTGATGCAGTTGTTTATGAATTTCCTCCCATTTTCCCATTAGCCCCATCAACTCTTCATGCAATTCTGCTACTCGTTTTCCTTCTGCTGCTGTTCGAACGATCAATCCAAAGTTTTTGGGTTTGATGCTTTCGATCAGGGTCCGCAATCTCTTGCGTTCGTCAGAACTTGATATCTTTTTTGATACTGCTATGATGTCAGAGAATGGAGTTAGTACTACGTACCTTCCAGGAATGGTTACCTCACAGCTCAAGCGAGGACCTTTTGTAGAGATTGGTTCTTTAAGAATTTGAACCAACAGCCTTTCTCTCTTATTAAGAACCTGAGTGATCTTACCTGTTTTAATAATTTCAGGTTCAAACGTAAAGCGGTCTAATAGGTGAGTATTCTGTTTTCCAGAAATGGATTCATTACTGTACTTAACTAAAGAACGGAGTCTTGGTCCAAGATCAGTGTAATGAAGAAAAGCATCTTTTTTGTGGCCAATATCCACGAATGCGGCATTGAGACCAGGCATTAATTTCCTAATACGCCCGACGAAAATATCACCAACTGTAAAATTTGTATTGGTTTTCTGGTAGTGTAATTCCACCAGTTTACCATTCTCCAGTAAAGCAATCTCTACTTCTGTAGGCGTTGAGTTAATAATGAGTTCTTTCTCTAGTTTCTTATCACTCGGCTCAGTAGGAACAGGCTTAGATTTACGTTCTACTATTTTGCTCATATAAAAGTGGTAAAGGCAAAATGCAATTAGGAATAGGCGTCGAAAGGATATAACTCAGGCTATTCAGAACTGAGTCAATTCGTTTTTACAGACGTACAGAAAGAGATTTTTTGAGTAATGAAATGCAAAATTTGTCTAAGAAAAGGCATCACTCCAGCTTTTGAAACTTGTTAGAGATGCGTATTTCATTATGATGCTATTAGATACACGAATGCACAAAACTCAAAACTCTGTGAATTTTGTACAACCCAATTTAGCATTAATAGAATAAAGGGGTTAATCCTTTTATTCTACCTTTAGAATAAGCTAAAGAAAATCATTCTGTAAGCAGGTACCGGAATGCTCGTTATTATTACAAGCATTCCGGCAACCATTTAGTACTTGAACCATACGTTTAGGCATGGCAACTGGTACTATTCAAAAAAAGAATTTACTTCTTCTTTTTGTGTCTGTTCTTACGAAGTCTTTTCTTTCGTTTGTGTGTAGCGATCTTGTGGCGCTTACGCTTCTTTCCACATGGCATAATGTAATTCTTTAAAAAGAAGTCTCAGATGATCCGGAATAAATCCGCAAAACACCTTTCGGCTTCCCAATTATAAAATAAATGTTTTCGATCAGTTTTTGTTTTAACACATAAAACTGACTTGCTTAAGTATATCTTAATCAGGAAAAGTCCTGAGGAAGTATCTTTTTTAATCTTTAGGCAAAATATTCTGCCTGCGCAACCTCTTTGGCCATTAAATCGGAAATCTGCCCGCACCTAGATGAAGTCATCAGGCTTGCTTGATAAGCATTCGCATTACTGAGCGGCTTTCCCTTCGCTACATTTAGCTGCGGCTTTGGTTGCTTTTGCTTGTTGTCCAGCTCCTTGATAAGCTTCAGCTAGTAAACAATAAGCTTTTGTATGAGTTGGACTTAATTCAATCACTCGTTCCAATCGGCCAACCGCTTTTTCAAATTGTCCCGTTTGAATCCCTAATCGCCCCAAATTAGTCAGTACACTAACGTTATCTGGGTTCTTTTTATTTAGATCTATCAACATTAAGATTCCTTTCATCGGGTTATCTTTGGGAGGATAGTCGGTATAGCAAACAGCGAGATTTACTTTATTGTCAAGATTTGTCGGGTTTATAGAGATGGCATTCTCAAAGGCAGCAACAGAGTTTTGGAGACAAAAGTCTTTTACTTTTTCCGATGAAGCTCTTTGTAAACCTATTCCATAAGTTGTACCTGCAATGGACCATGATGTTTCGTCCTGAAGCAATTCTGCAATTTCAGATGCATAGAATCCGGCAATTTCTGGCCTTTCAATTTCAAACCAAGCCCCAGACAAGAGTTTTAGGTTTTGAACCTTATCCTGTTCGGTGGTACTGGCTTCGATCGCTTGTTCGAAACTTTGAATACTAGCCAATTGTCCGGGTGTCAGTTGAGTTTTTGCTTCTTTAAGCAAAACCCGTATATCAGTGCTGGCCGCGTTAAGAGACCGCTTTTCTTCTATTTGGTCGTGATTCTTGGTTTTAGTGTCAAAACCACAGTAAAGCAGTGAAAAACAAATCACTGCTGCTGCTATGACATAAATCTGAGCTTTGGTCATAGATAGGTATTAACCAACGTCCTTGATGCCAGCTGAATCACCACTAGGGAGTTCGTTGACATTTTCTTTAACCTGCTCTACAAAAATCTTAGCGGGTTTGAAAGAAGGGATAAAGTGCTCAGGTATTTCGATTGCTATATTTTGTTTAATATGGCGGCCTACCTTCTTCGCACGTTTCTTTATCACAAAGCTGCCAAAGCCTCGGATGTAAACATTTTCTCCGGAAGACAAGGCCGATTTGACCTCCTTGAAGAAGGTCTCTAAAGTAACTAATACGTCAACTTTAGGAACGCCTGTTTTTTCCGAAATGGCTGTAACTAAGTCAGCTTTTCTCATCGCTTGTGTTTGATTTAGAAATAGTTATGAAATAAAAGCTGCCCATTTTAGAGCGGTGCAAATTTCGGATATTTATTCCTTAATTGAAAATATAAACTCATTTATTTTAACTTTTTTCTGCTTTTAGATTCAATTTGTTATACTTAAATAATTTTATTCATATGAATATGTCCATTATTGCTGTGTTTTAAGGACTTTTTATCTTCTGGGATTTTTTTTTGTATAAATGCGTATTCCTGCCTGATTAACAGCATTAGAGGAATACTTCTAACCATCAACCCTATCGAAAGATCATCTCATTAGTCTAAGCTAACAACATTTAATGGAACCGAATAACTTATTTGTCTATTGAGCTACTGATCTTGTTTTGATTATTATCGTGGGTAGGCTATCTTTGTCCCCCTTATAACAGGATATTATAAAACCAAGGAATTTTCCTTAGTCGCAGATCACTTTTTGGCCTGCTTCTTAACACACATCACTTTAAAGTGCCTGATAGGCTAAAATAAACTTCAATCACTTTAAATTAACTACATCCTATTTTATGCTATTATCAATGACCGGATACGGTAGAGCCGTAAATACTTATAAAGAAAAGACCATTACGGTGGAAATCCGATCACTGAACAGCAAGTTCACGGACCTTAGGATTAAAAGCCCACAAAACTATCGGGACAAGGAGCCCTTAATTAGAAAGGTAGTTACGACTCAAACGCAAAGAGGAAAGGTCGATATCACTATAGACATCAAATCTGCTGCGGGTGATGGAGAGTTTGCCCTCAATAAAGCGTTATTTAAAAAATACCACCAGGAATTAACAAGCCTTACAGAATCGCTGAGTATTCCGCAAGGTGATCTCATTCAATCTATTTTACGTTTGCCCAATGTTGTGGCTCCTGATGAAAATACGGTTGATGACGATGAATGGAAAATAGTAGAAAAAACCGTTAATGATGCGATCAATACCTTTACTAGCTTTAGGAAGGAAGAAGGAGCTGCTATGGAAGCTGATTGCACAAAACGTATCAACCACATTGTTTCTTTGTTGGATACTATTGAGCCACACGAGAAAGCGCGTGTAGAACACTTAAAAACCAAGATCAATCGCCACATGGAAGAATATGTTGGCAAAGACAATATAGATGCTAATCGTTTTGAGCAGGAAATTTTATATTACCTTGAAAAAATTGATGTAACAGAAGAGAAGGTTCGACTAGCGCAGCATTGTAAATACTTCCTCGAAGAGGTCGCTTCTGAGAAAACGTTAAAGGGAAAGAAGCTGAGTTTTATTAGTCAGGAAATGGGGAGAGAAATAAATACATTAGGATCAAAGGCGAATTCCTCGGCTATTCAGCACATTGTTGTTGTCATGAAAGATGAGTTGGAGAAAATTAAAGAACAGGTTCTGAATACTATTTAGGAATAAAAAACATATTTAGAAAAGCAACAGACTAATGAGCAAATTAATCGTCTTTACGGCACCTTCAGGAGCAGGGAAAACTACCGTAGTTCGACATCTTTTGAAAAATTATAAGGAATTGGGATTTTCAATTTCTGCTACCAACCGCAAGAAGCGAAAGAAAGAAAAAGATGGGGTCGATTATTATTTTTTGGGCACTAGGGAATTTAAAAAACGAGTCAAAAATGAAGAATTTGTAGAATGGGAAGAGGTCTACGACAATCAGTTTTATGGCACACTAAAAAGTGAGATAGATCGCGTTTGGGAGGATGGTAAACATATTGTTTTTGACATCGAGGTGAAGGGTGCGACCAATATTAAAAGGATGTATCCAGAGGCCTTGGTTGTTTTTATTCGACCTCCATCGTTACAAGTTTTAATAGATCGATTAAAAAAAAGGAAGACGGAAACAGAGGCTAGTTTGAAAAAAAGAATAGCAAGAGTAAAAGAGGAGTTGACTTACGAAAACAATTTCGATCGTGTTTTAGTTAATGATGTATTAGAAGTCACCTTAAAAGAGGCAGAACTCATGATTGAAAGTTTTATTGGCATTTCAGATACGATATGAACACTTTAACCACTAACGGCATTACCATCAGTGTAGAAACATTCTACCAACACGTACAATCTGATGTGCGAAGACATAAGTATGTCTATGCTTATCGAGTAAAAATTGAGAACAAGAGTAGCTATACTGTACAGTTATTACGCAGACATTGGTTCATATGTAATGTTCTTGACGGGAAAAAAGAAGTAGAAGGTGAGGGCGTCATTGGTAAACAACCAACCCTCAATCCAGGCGAATCCCATCAATACGTTTCCTGGTGTCCCTTAAGCAATGATATTGGGAAAATGTATGGTACCTTTTTAATGATTACCCGTCCGGAGAATAAGGAATTTTATGTTCGAATTCCAGAATTCAAATTAGTAGCACCACATCGCCTGAATTAATTCTGAGCAGACCTTTTCCCTAGCATCTCTAAAATAATTTAAACAACAAAATGAGTAACTTTTTTCCACTTACTGTAAAAGACATCATTCCCGAAACAGCTCAAGCCGCTTCTGTCATTTTCACAGTCCCATCAGAACTAAAGGAAACCTTTCAATACAAAGCAGGTCAATACTTAACATTACTCTTTCAAATTGGAGACCATGAGGTAAGACGCTCTTACTCTATGTCAAGCGCGCCTTTTCAAGAAGAGCTTCAAGTAACTGTTAAGCGAGTAGAAGGCGGGCTGGTTTCTAATTATATTATTGATAAAATAAAGCCGGGAAGTACCATCAAGGTCATGGCTCCACAAGGACGGTTTACTGCTAAGATTTCCGATGAAAACCGAAAGACTTATTACTTTTTCGGAGCAGGAAGTGGCATTACTCCTTTGATGTCTTTAGTAAAAACCATCCTTGAAGAAGAGGCACAAAGTAGTGTCTTTTTATTGTATGGGAATAGGGATGAAGAGTCCATTATATTTAAAGATCAACTGAAAAACTTAGAAGAAAAATATACCGGCCAGCTCGTTGTTGAACATATTCTAAGTCAGCCTGTAAAAGAGAAAAAGAGTGGCTTATCTAGTTTCTTCTCCAAAGCAAAAACAAATTGGCGGGGACTTACTGGCCGAATAGATCATAAACAAATTGCACGTTTTTTTGACGAGCATCCAAAACGCTACGAAGACAGTGCTTACTATATTTGTGGTCCTGGAGAGATGATAGATACTGTAGAAGCGGCCTTACTTGGACAGGGCATTGAGCAAAAGAAAATATATTCGGAACGATTCCTAACAGCTACAGATAGTAGTTCTTCCAACAAAAAAGCTACAACAACAAAAGGAGACGGTGCATCAGTCCTTATCCATCTTGACGGAAAAGAAATCAACTTATCTGTTCCTGATGGAAAAACGGTGTTAGATGCTTTGATTGATGCAAAATATGAACCACCATATTCCTGTCGCTCCGGCTCTTGTGCTGCTTGTATGGGCAAGGTCATTAAAGGCAAAATAGAAATGGAAGCTTGCTTTGCTTTGGACGATGATGAAATTGCAGAAGGTTATGTATTGACTTGTCAGTCGCACCCTAAGACAGATGAGGTGGAGATTAGTTTTGATGTTTAACATTAACTTTCTACGACTGTATTGATAGAGAAAGTAAGGACGAAATTATTGGAAATTAAACAAGTAAAATGAGCCACAACTTAGGTCAAAGTTATGGCTCATTTTTCATAAAACCTTCTATTAATCTATTCCAATCACTTTTCTAACATTTTCTTTTCCCAAGCCACTTCCACTGACCATGCTTCTGGTTTATCTGAAAAAAGGGCTTTCGTTTTAGGCCATATTTTTCCAAACAATTCAGATTTTCGATATTCATTTAAGGCTGCCTCATTTTCCCAAAAGGAATAAGTAAAAAAGATATTGCCTTCCTTTTTTTCTCTCCAAAGTTCCAGATGGTGACATCCTTCAAAGTTTGCGATTTTATTTTTACTACTTTCAAAAATTTTTAAAAAGTCTTCCGTTTTGTCTTGTTGAAAGGTGAGTTTGACAATTCTCTTTATCATAAAATTATGTTTATGCTTCTTTGAAATTCAGCTGTATCGTATCCTCTAGTTTTAGGCCATGAAGACTTGCTGCCTTTCCTTGGTTAATTGCTATTTCCAAACATCCCGCGGAGTTAAAAAAGCACATCATCTCTCCTATTGCCACGTCGGAGTAATGGTCGCTCATTCTGACAATTGGATTATGCGCTTTGAAATATAATGCGAACTTTCTACCAGCCCCAATCTTATCAAAAAGCGCTCGTGTAATGTTTGTTATAACATTCTCATAATTATCAATATAAATCACTGCGCCTCGAATTTCACTGCTATTTATAACCGGTTGAAAAGTAATACGCTCTTCAATAGATTCGATGGGTATTCCAATTTCATTAAAAGGCTTTCCGCTAATAAGATGAGCTACTGCTTCGGCAAAAGTATCTTTTATCGGGAAGGCGTTATTTTCTATGTAGCTAATTTCGTAGACATCCTTTGTTATCTTATGGTCAAAAAGTAAGGAGAACAGGCCATTATCTGGCCCTATGAAATAATGCCCCCCATAACGAATGGCCAAAAAACACGG
Organism: uncultured Saprospiraceae bacterium; assembly: GCA_964508085.1. GTDB lineage: Bacteria > Bacteroidota > Bacteroidia > Chitinophagales > Saprospiraceae > CALGLS01. The sequence goes on from CAZDTI010000193.1 coordinate 8,617, forward strand.
TTTTTTACTGCTATAGTTACTAATACTAATGATGTGAATGGTGCCGATAGGAAATTCGGCAAAACAATTTTTTAAAATGAAGGCTCCTTGAACGATATCATAAATAGCTACGTTATGACTAATGTCAACGATCTGAAGTCCAGGATCTTTACTCAGCAAAGCGCCTTTCAACAGACCGACATAATAGTCTTTCAGGCCGAAATCCGTTGTAAGTGTAATGATGGGCATAAAGATTGTAGATTTTTATATGTTTAACAATTTGGCAATTGCGTAAAAAGGTAAAGTTCCTAAATTGTCTGTACTTTAGCGCAAAATACTTAGAATCAATCAAAGAAGTTCTTTAAAATTTCTCTTTATGGCTCTGAAATGATCTTTCTAGCTAAGTCTTCAGCTGTTTTTTTCGTCCGTAGCATTGCTATACACCTTCCCGGTGGCCAGACGGGCTCAAAAAAGAGCTTCGATTTAACTAAAATCTCTATTTCTCGTCTTCAAACAAAAACATTAAACAACTTCAAAATTAAAATCATATTGAGCGAAATAATTCTAACCATAGATGGCGTTGATCCCCTTGAACTCTACGGACAAAACAACGTCAAACTAAATCTCTTGCGAAAAGCATTTCCGGACGTAAATATTACTTCTCGGGGAAATAGCATAAAACTAACCGGGGAAAAGAAAGATACCCAAAATGCTAAAGGTAAAATCGAACTCATGGTTCGCATGTTACTAGAAAAACATGAACTCAGCATGCAAGCCGTTGAAGATCTGTTAAATGGCAACAATCCTTTCGATACTAAACTCAGTAATGGGAATGGTAACTCTACCATCGTGCATGGAAGAAATGGCCGACCGATAAAGGCAAAAACACACAACCAGAAAAAATTGGTGGAAACCAGTGAAGCTTGTGATATTGTTTTTGCCATGGGGCCAGCTGGTACGGGTAAAACGTATGTGGCAGTAGCAATGGCTGTAAGGGCATTGAAAAACAAACTCGTTAAAAAAATTATTCTGACTCGGCCTGCCGTTGAAGCTGGAGAAAATCTCGGTTTCCTGCCGGGTGACTTAAAAGATAAAGTTGATCCATATCTTCGCCCGCTTTACGATGCGTTGGATGACATGCTCCCATTGGACAAGTTGAATTATTTTATGACCAACCGCATTATCGAAGTAGCGCCATTGGCTTTCATGCGTGGTCGTACTTTGGATAATGCTTTTATCATTTTAGATGAGGCTCAGAATGCTTCTACTACTCAAATAAAAATGTTTTTGACTCGTATTGGCCCTTCTGCCAAATGTGTAATCACTGGTGACTTGAGTCAGATTGATTTGCCGCGCAACCAACGTTCAGGGCTCCGTCAGTCGATTAGCATTCTTCGGGATGTATCTGGAATTGGGATTGTAGAACTAACTGCAGATGATGTTGTTCGTCACCGACTGGTAAAAGAGATCATCAAGGCCTATGATAAAGATGCGGCCTTTCGACAGAAGTTGAAGGATCAAGAAAATGGACGAGCTGCTGATCGAGATCAAAGCGATGGAGATAAAGGGAGGGAGTGAATTGAAAATTGAAAATTGAAAATTGAAAATTGAAAATTAGCGAACGCGGAGTTATCGTAAAAGTTTTTAAGGAATAACTTACACGCGCTAATTGAGGACGGAAACCACTCCTTTTCGTTTGGAAATATTGAAATAAAATTCGCCCGACGGACTTGAAAGCCGTCGGGCGAATTTCACTTTAAAACAAAAACTCGTAACAATGAACTTACATCTTTCCAAAGCTGATAAGAATCTTTTCGGCACTATAAAATTGAATGGTTCTAAAAGCATCAATAATCGAGCTTTGATTATGAGGGCTCTCTGCAAAGAGGAATGTGTCTTGGACAATCTATCTAATGCGGAGGACAGTCAACAATTGTTGAAATTATTAGCTAGTGACGATGATATTCTGGATGCACAGGCTGGAGGAACCACCTTTCGCTTTTTAACTGCTTTTCTTTCTATGCAATCTGGCACTAAGACACTGACCGGAAGCACACGAATGAAGCAACGTCCCATCGGGCCTCTAGTGGATGCCTTACGAATAGTGGGCGCATCAATTGAATACTTGGAGAAAGAAGGCTATCCACCTATTAAAATTGGATCGCCTCGGGTTGGATTAACGAATGAATTGAGTATTCCTGCAAATATCAGTTCTCAATTTATTTCTGCTTTATTAATGATCGCTCCTACTCTACCGAAAGGTTTGGTCATTCACTTGGTTGGTGATGTCGTTTCGCCTTCGTATATCAATATGACTTTGCGATTAATGAATCATTTTGGAATTGAATCTGATTGGACGGGTAAGACCATTCGAATAAGTCCCCAAACTTATATTGCTAAGGATCTTTATGTGGAGGCAGACTGGTCTGCGGCTTCTTATTATTATGGTTTGGCCGCTTTTGCAGAAAAAGTGGATTTAACCTTGGAAGGACTCTCCAAAAACAGTGTACAGGGCGATTCTGTATTGGCCAAGATGATGATGAGTTTTGGGATTGAAACTGAATTTGGTGAAAATCGTATTCGGTTGACAAAAAAAGAAAACGTCGAACTCCCTCAACAATTTTCTTACGATTTTATCGACTGTCCGGACATCGCACAAACCCTTGCTGTGGTTTGTGCGGGATTGGGTGTTGAAGCGAATTTTTCTGGCTTGCAGACTTTACGGATAAAGGAAACGGATCGGATTGCTGCCCTTCAACAGGAATTAGCGAAGGTGCAGATCGAGTTCACAACAGTAACAACGGATAGTTTTTCTACCTCCGGTAAAGCATTGTTGTCAAATCCTCTTTTTGACACTTATGAGGATCATCGAATGGCGATGTCTTTGGCGATACTGGGGATGTATGGTAGCATTGGAGTGAGGGAGGCGGAGGTTGTGGGGAAGAGCTATCCAGTATTTTGGGAGGATTTGGGGAAAGTGGGATTTTTCTTCGACTCGCAGCATTCCCTCGAGGTAAAAGAGGATTAATCAAGCTGCTTCATCCCTTCGACTTGCCGAATCCCCCATACTTAATACTGTTAAAACGTACAATATCAGACTTTTAACACAGCTACAAAAGTTAAATCCAAATAAAAATAGTCTCGTCCGATAAATTATTGTTATCATTGTTGTGATAATTGTAATTTTTCTAACAGTTATTTGCACATTAAATATATTGCTATACGTGAAAAGGCCAAATAACTTTTAGCCAAATTGCATCTCTTTTTTAGGGATGCGGAACTCCCAAGTCCCTTCACATTTAAAACTAAATTTTTATGAAAACTAAATTACTTAGTGCGCGCTTCCGCGCACACTCTCTCAAGTGGCGACTTCTTAGCCTCCTATTTTTGTTTATGTTGAGCTTCAATCAAATTATTAAAGCCCAATGTGAACCTGCTATTCTATCCTTTGAAGCTTTACAAAGCCCTCCCTGGTCTTCCTTTTGTGATGAAATTCCTTTTAGAATAGTGATAGCGAATTACTGTGACGAACCTTTGACCGATGTTAGAGTAGGAATCACAATTGAGTCTTCTATGTGAATCTGAATATTCCAGGTGCTGGATTTCCTAATCCCTGGTCAGGTAACGGACCTACAGGTAAGAAAAGGTACGAGTCGGAATTATTAACTATAGATCCTTATGCAGGAACTGTAACGCTCGACTTTTGGCTTAGAGGGGAAAGTTGTATTATAAATGGGGATTACGAAGTTTGGGCAGGTTTTGTAAATGAGGCTACTGATGTATTATTTGTTCCAGAGGAAGGCAAATTAGAATGGAATTCTCCTTTTGCAGAATGTAGGGTAATAGATGGAAGCCTTACCCAATTAATAAATACTAATCAAATCCCAGAATTTCCAGCTTGTGATGTGTCTAATTCAAATCTGATACCTCGAGCTTTCGTAATAGAAAATGAACTTATTGTGGATGTTGGTGGCTTGTTTTGTATGAGTGCAGACAATATAAGCCAGCCAATTGATCGGGTCATCAGTATGCAGAAAGATGCAATCATAACCGTTAAAAGTGGATCGCATCTACGTATTGAAGATTTCGAAATAAAAGGTTGCGACAAAATGTGGCAAAGTATCATTGTGGAAAATGGAGGAAGGCTGACCTTGAATAATTGTACCATTCGGGACGCGTTTAGAGCCGTGGAAGTACAGCCAGGAGGGATAGCCACCATCCGCCGAAATGAATTCCGAAACAATCTCGTTAGTTTGAACATAACAAAGGCTAATCCTTCACAACCTACTGCAGAAGTTACCATCACTCGAAATTTATTCCATGGGGTCGGAACCTTAAAAGCACCTTTCGAAAACCAAATACCCAATGCAGGTATAATAGTCAGAAATATTCCTGAATTAAATCTACCAGGCTTCTCTGCTGGAGGTCAAATAATATCCAATACGTTCCGAAATATGCGTAATGGTGTTACCAGCACCAACTCCGATGTTTCTATACGTAAAGCTATTTTTGAAGACATTCTACAAGAAAACGGAGCAGGAGGAGTTGCCGTCAAATCTAGAGGAGGTACTAATGGTTGGAAAGTAACCATAGACGGAGCAGAATTTAATAATTGCTTCACCGGAATAAGGTCTAGTCGAGATTGGTTGACTGTTGAAAATACAATAATGACGAAAATGAATAACGGTATTACTATGGAAAACACTGCTTCCATGATTTATTCAATCAAGGATAATATAATCAGTGCTTCAGACATAGGAATTAATTTTAATGGGATAGAACCCATAATCTTATGGGCTCGAAATAACACTATAACAATGAACAACCCTACAGATGCACAAAATAGTTACGCTATTAAAGGTGGTCTCTACACGGCAATTAACAGTTTTTCTTCCTCTTGGACTATAGACAACAATCTCATCAACCTAGAAGATGCACGATTCGGAATTTTTGCAACTTACGGTACCAATGTTAGGTTGAGAGATAATGCCATATCGACCGCTTCTGGGAGCGACTTACTGGAAGAATACAATTACATCTTTTTAGAGGGGAGTCAATCGCCTGTTGTAAGCTGTAACAGTATATTTGGAAACGCAGATGGAGATAACTTTAGAGATGCAAGAGGCATAACCCTTAATAACACATCATTCGGAGAAGTAACTTGTAATGATCTGTCCAAAACTGCAATTGGTATAGACATAAACGATATGTCTATGGATACCAGGCTCAGCGGTAACACCATGAACAGGCACCAGACCGGACTCCAATTACGTGAAAACGCAAATATTGGAACGCAAGCATACAACGGAAATCAATGGACATTTCTCAACTCTGTGGATGATCCGAATCCTCTTGATGATTTGTTTGGGGCGAAGCACCTTGCGGGTGAACTGCCTGGTGGAGGTTTTCTGATACAACAACAATCTCTATTCATTGTAAATAATTCTACCGATGAAGAGTTTATGCCTTCTTTACCTTCTAATAATACTGTTTGGTTTAACCCTAACCCAAATGATTTAAACGCTTCTTGTCCACCAGCTAGCAATTGTGGCTTTACTCCAATCGGCTTTGCCCCTAATGAAGACGATAAATTAAAGAAAAACATCATTAATAATGAACTAGCAAGTGATGGTTTTAATGCGGCACTGCGTTATAAAGGAACAAGGCAGCTATACCGAGGACTCCAAGAATCTACCGTGCAGATAAACACCGGAGGCCTCTTTGAGTCTTTTCTGAATACAGAAAGCTCGACAACGGTAGGGCAGTTCTATGCGATTGAAAGTGACCTTAGTGATTTATTCACAATAGATGACTTGGTACAAGAAAGTTTGCTGCAATACTGGGAAACCGTTGTAACGAATACAAGTGCTATTTGGTTGAAGGATGAGCTACTAAGTGTAGCTACTGACCCGTCAGAGATAGAAACGCTGACTACTGATAAAAAAATCTTGCAACTTGAATCAGAACAAGCCAATCTGAATGCCCAGACCATCTATGCGCAGCTAGAGGCGGATAGACTTGCTGCTGTCCCTCAAATACTTTCGGATAATCAAGCTATTAATGCTACTGCAGTTTATGAAACGAATCAGAAAACCGTAACAGACATATTGCTTAATACTGTAGTGATAGGCACGGAACTAACGGATGCTCAGTTGGTAACCTTGGAAGCCATCGCCAATCAGTGTCCTTTGGCGGGAGGGGAAGCCGTCTATCAAGCAAGAGCACTTGTTCAAGGTGGCTATTATGATGACGAAGCTTTATGTGCAGCAGCAAACCAGAATAGCGAAATGGTAGAAGAGATAGCAGCGGACTTCAGTATTTTCCCTAATCCGTCAAATGGTCAACTGAACTTGTTATTACCAACAGATGTAGAAGCCATTACTATAGCAAATACAATGGGGCAGATAGTTCAGCGATGGGATGATAAGATATTTGACTCTTACTGGCAAATACCAGACATGAGCCTTTCTGCTGGTACTTATTATTGTACCGTAAAAACATTGAGAGGAAGCACCACGCAAGCATTTGTAATTATAAAATAAACGTAATCGGAGGCTGTCTCAGGTAAGACAGCCTCCATTTCTTTAATTCTTTTTCAACTATAAATGCGAATCGTCATGAAAAAAATATATTTTTTAATTTACATGCTAATGTCTCTTTATGGCTCTGCTCAAGTAAAACATGATTATAACTGGTCAATAGGAGAAGGAACAATACCTGACAATACCATAGACTCAGGAATGAATATAAGTTTTAATGACAATGCGGTATCGATTACTTCTATGTGGCGAGATATTGACCTTTGGGGTACTAATGCCACTATGAGTGACGCCGAAGGCAATCTCCTCTTCTACACCAACGGTTGCAAAATTTTCAATGCCGATCACGAGCTAATGGAAAACGGTAACAATATAAATGCAGGAGAAGTCAATGACATACAATGCCCGGATGACGAGTTAGGAGGAGCTTATACGGTGACTAATGGAATATTGGCACTGCCTGATCCGGGTTCGGATAGTTTATACTATTTATTTCATCAGCGGATTGTATATCTGGTTCCTTTTGATGTGAAGGTAGATCGTTTGCTATACTCGGTGATTAATATGAATGAGGACGGAGGAAAGGGTGCGGTAGTAGAAAAAGACATTACGATTATACCTGATACTTTGTGGGCTGGAGACTTGGATGCAGTTCGCCACGCCAATGGAGTAGACTGGTGGATAGTTAGCTTTATGGAGTTAAAAGATACGTGTAATCTAGTTTTGCTTAATACTAATACTGTCTCGTTTTCACATAAACAGCAGATCGGTTTACCTACGACCACAGCAGATGCTCAGGGGAGTGGCCAATCCTGTTTTAGCCCAGACGGAACCAAGTTTGTGCGCTATAATCTAGTCGATCATTTATATCTCTACGATTTTGATAGAAGTACTGGTCAATTCAGTAATTTTCAAAAAATATTAGTCGCAGATACTGTTTATCAGGGCGGTGTCGCCATCTCTCCCAATTCAAGATATTTATATGTTTCTATTCTTTTCGAGCTGTACCAGTTCGATTTATGGGCAGCTGATATTGAATCTTCAAAAGTACTAGTGGGCATCTATGATGGTTTTCAAGACCCCTTTTCTACTTATTTTATTAGAATGCAGCTAGGG
>CAZDTI010000194.1:0-16158 GCA_964508085.1 uncultured Saprospiraceae bacterium
TGCATTCACAAACTTAGCTTTTTATGCTTCTTTTTTTACTAGTGATTCGCATGAGAGTCATGTTTATTATAATACATTCTGAATTTGAAAGAATGGCTATTACAAAAATAATAAGCAGGGCTTGTGTCAATCTAAAAGGGAAGTGGTTTAAGGCATTAAGAGATCAAGATTTCGATAAGAAATAAAAGATCACCGAAGTGAAATAATTATTTGATAGTATGAAGGCGGTCTAATAATATTTTTGCTTCTTTTTGTTTGGGGAAATATTTATCAGTAGCCAGTTTTTCGGCCAATGTTTCAAAATCGCTTTTTGACTGTGCTCCTCGCGCAAGATAAGACAACAACAAATACCACTCTGCCTCTAATACGTCAGGAGCAAAGTCATTTTCAGCTACAGCTTGAAAGTACGTAATAGAATTGTTGTAGTTTTCCAACTTAAAATTGATGTGACCTCGCAAATACTGAACAGTACTTTCTTCATCTGGTTGGTAGGTGCCTAGAAGTGTCCCTGCATCTTGATATCGTTTTTCACCAAAAGCAATAGCAGCCTTTTCAAAAGATGTTTTTTTAGTATCTGTTTTCTCAGATTTAATTGTAGAGACTAAATGATCCGGCTCCTTATAATTGCCTAAAGCCAACAGTCTGTAAGGGTCTTCTTTTTTCTGTGGAATAACCTTATTTGTAGAAGGTTTTTCAATATTTATTTTCTCTTCTTTTTGAGATTCCTTTGCCTCTGCATAGTCAATATTAGGTTTTTTCTCAAGAGGCTTTGTCTCCTCTTTCTGGTCAAGAGGAGGAGCTGTCTCTTCTTTCGGCTCAATATCTGGAGACTCGGGAATAACATCAGGTTGAGTAGGGCGGAATAGAAACCAAAAGAGACCACTAAACAACACTGCTCCGATTACCCACCAGATCCAGCTTGTTGATTTTGCAAGATCAGTACCAATGGTTTTATTGTCAAAAGGATTTGGAGGAGGCGTATGATCCCAACTCTTCATTTTAGACTGTAAGTCTGTTTCAAGCATACGATCCATCGCATGATGTTCTAGCTGCTGAAGCTTCACCTCATTAGCGAGTTCTTCATTTTTGGCCAATACTTTTTCGAAAGCAGCAGTCTCTTCTTTTGAAAGCTGACCAGTGAGGTAAGCTTCAATTTCTCTATGTTTAGGATGCTTATACATTACGCAAATTGATATTTAGTGCTTTCAACAATGAAGGATTATTTAAGAATACTTTCCGGAGGCGTTCTCGACATCTATACGCCTGCTTCTTGGCCATATTGGAACTGCTAAAGTCCATTAGCGAAGTGATTTCTTTCATAGAGTAATCCAGTTTGTATAATTGAAGCAGTTGCTGGCATTGGCTGCCTAACTTGTTGATGGCTTTATCTAAAAGTATTTTTTCCTCTGATTGAAAAATTTGTGCGTCGACACTTTCTACCGTTCCTTCGATTTGGTTAGGTTCTAGCTCTGTCCAAACTTTATTTTTCCTGCGAAAAGTAATCCAGTGCCATTTGGCTATGGCGAAAAAATAAGTATTAAGCGTACTTTGTCCATTGAACTTCCCTTGCCTTAGGTTTCGATCAAAAATGCAAATGCTTTCTTGGAAAATATCTTTCCCATCCTCTTCTGTACCGCCTTGTTTTTTTACATACTGAATGACGCTATTCCTAAGAAGGGCATCATTGTAAAACTGGTAAATCCCCCAGTCTCGTTGCCTGGGGTCTCCACTTAGAATTGCTGCAAGTAGTTGTTCGTCAGTTATCTTCATCTCATTAATGTTGGATTTTTGTGATTGGTACCCAACAGGATTGTAAAAATATTAAAAAGAATAGAAACGAAGGTATAGTATGGTCTGATGATTAAGTGAAGGGTGATGAGGTCATTAAGGAGAAGTGTTTTAATTGAGTTTCCCTCTCTGTTTCTTATGCGCTATTTGTAAGTCGGGTACAGATTCTTAGCAGAATCAAAGATTGGATATTTCTAACGAAATAGAGAACTTTTTCCCATTCCAGGCCTACCTCCAATGATTACAAGGTCTCCTTTTTCAGCTCCATCAATAGCCTCATCGATAACCTTTAAATTGAATAAGGGAAGTACTTCCTTATTCTTAATCGCTTCTATTTGCCTTATTAAATTAAGTCCAATAGTTAGTAAACTCCTAGAGCTGGCCTTTTGTAGCTCGTCACTTATATTCGTAAGTTTCAATATCACGTTAGGGATTAACTCTAGAGCATCAGTAGGGAAGCCCATTGCCTCTTTCATACCCCGACTGCATACTTTTAATGCTTCTCTTTTTGCCCAATTTTGTAATAATATCATAATATGATATTCTAGATTGGCAGAAGAAGCAACACGGTTTGTGAATTCAATAAAGCAATTCGGGGCTCCTATCTTTTCTAAAATATTAGCTTTTCTACAGGCATCAGTAAGCGTTGTTAAATCTATAGGAATAGATTTTTCATATAGTGAAAACATTACTGTATATATCAGTTGATGGTGACTGCTAAGAAACATTGCCGGTTTGATCATGCTAGTGACTAAGTGCATCGCTTCAGAATCAATCAGAATTGTCCCTAAAATTCGCTCCTCCATTTCAATCGTGGTCGTTTCCGCCAAAGTCAATTCGTTATTTCCAAGAGTTAAGAGTTTAGTCATAATTTTTTATTTAGATTAAGCATCTTCTTTAAGTTTATTGAATCATTCTTTTCATTCTTGTTAGTCGTTTGTTAGCTTCCGATTTATCTGTTAGTTTAGATTTTTGATAATCTGCCCATTTACAGATAGTTATGAGCGTATTATTAGGCGAACCTTCGGTTGTTAGAAATCCAAGTTTTGTAAATCTTTTTAATACGGTTCTAACGTTTTGTATTGAAATACCTTTCCCGCATTTCTCTACAATCGAATCAACTGAAGTTATCTTTTGACCTGGCTGACATCAATATGGTTTTCCTTTGAACTCCCATTCTTTTTCGGTATGATTTACCATTGACATTATCGTCATTAAAATTTTACATTGTTCAGGAGTCGATTTAATCCAAATATGCGAATCGTAAAGACTCCTATATGCTTTAACCATCCTTTTGATTTATCAAGATCCATAGGTTTAATTATTACGATTGAGCTTGTTCAGAAAGAAAGTCTAAAAATTCACCTAAATGGAAGCGAACTACACTGTCGAAGTAATAGATCTTCACTTTTTTCGCTCTCCGCCAATTATTTATCGTACTCAATGACACTCCCGCAATTTTCGAAGCAGTTTTTTTGTCTATATATCGATCTCTATCTTCAGAAACTGATATCTGTTCATTAAGTGCTTTCACTTCTTGCTGAAGGTTCAGTAGCGTTTTTTTGTTTTCAAGCAATAGATTGCTAAGCCCGTCAAATGGATTTTCCATCTCAGATTAAATTTTAAAGGCCAAAAAATATTTGTTGTTTCGCTAAGACAAGGTGCTTTTGATAGTTTTAGTTTTCATGCCTTGTCGTAGATTGTTCAGTTGTATTTACAAAGCAAATGTATAACAGATGTTGATAATATACAACCGGCGTATTTTTCTGTACTCGTGAATTTTAATTAGTTAATTAATAGAAAAATAAGTTAAAATTTTATTTTTATAATATGTTTTTGTAAGGCGAACTATTAAGGAAGAAGATTTTTGGAGTTTTTGTAGGTAGTTGTGTATTTGCTATTAGCGATAAATTACTAGCAGAGTCGCACATCTAGAGCAGATTCTTAATGATTGAGATAAGGTGTGCCTCAGCTTGTTCAGAGGGCTAAGCCTGCTTGTACTATAAGTTCTTAGGAAATGCGGAATGCAAGGTTTGCTTTTAACATATCTGACAAAGTATGAGCAACTATAACATTGAATCAGATAGCACTGACTAGAACCGCTGCTGGATTGATAGGTGAAAAAGGGCCGGTCTGAAGAACACTTGTTCGATAATTGATCTAAAATAGAAAGAAGTAAATAAGAGAAGAAACGAATTACTGTGATTGGAAAATGAAAGAAATTCTCTTAACTTCCACCAAAAGAACAAAAGGAGAATAATTAAAGGCAGAAAATTCAAAATTTATTGAAAAAACGACGCCTGCCGAAAAAACCCACCTGCAATCATTTGATTATCAGATGGGTATGATTTTATCAGTAGCGAGAGAGTGACTTGAACACTCGACCTCAGCATTATGAATGCTGCGCTCTAACCAGCTGAGCTACCTCGCCATTTTTTTGGCTTTTTTGCTATTTAAACTAGCCTTTCTGCCAAAACGACTGCAAATATAAACCTTTTTCTAAAACTTGTACGAAAAATCACCAGAGGATGAAAAAAAATATTTTGATTTATTAATCCACCATAAAATTCCCAACAGCCATTCCCCTAATTCTGCCTACTTCTTCTACTATTTTCTCTGCACTACTCATTTGGAATGAAATCCGTTTTTTCCAAATTTCTTTCTTGTCATCATTTGCCCAGAAAATCTCTTGCTCCTCTTCATCTACATAAATGAAAGATATTTCACCATTGATGGATTGTGCGTCTGACCTGATTTGCCCTGTCTCTGGATCCACGCTCCGAATTCCAAAGCTGGAATCTTGATCTTGTGCGAAAAAGAGTAAGCCCATTTTGTTGTCAAAGTCAATATCGTAGAAAGGACCGCCTGTAAGAAAAACCTTACTTATACTGTCTTTTTCTATTTGGTAAATGGTGTCACTCGCTATTTTAGTCCAGTATATAACATTGTTTACACGGTCGGTGGTAAGGTAGACGAAATCGGGAGTATCGATGGTTTCCGTGTAAATGTCAATGGTAGTACCAGTGCCATTGTAAGCGCTTGTAGAGCGAATAAAAAATGCATCATCTTCAACGCCGGAAACGTAAGCTAGATCGTCTGCTGGATCTAGTGAAGTATCAAAGAAAACTCGATTACTTGAATTGTCTTGCGGAATAGCAATTTTTGAATCTGCATGATTAGGGAAGCTACTACTAAGCGAAGTTGAAGAAGCTGCGAATAATTTCTTTTGCTCGTTGTCATAATCCATTCCGCCTCCATTCTCGGGCAAACCAGCAGAATAAGGAATGGCGACATAATTTTCTGCTTGTGGATTATCAATGACTTTTGTAATCATTCGAACATTTGTGCCGTCGGATTCAAAGAAAGAAAGTGCTCGGTCGGAATTCAGGTACGGATAATCTCTAATGGTAACAGAGCCACCTTGTATGCAGTTATTGCTACCTTCCTCAGTTGCAAGGCTTATATCAAAATTACCGCTATTGAGCAAGTTGAAGGTATCTCTGACTCTTACAGAGGTAGTACCATCTACGGTCCATAAATAACTGTCAGCACTTTGTACGACTGCTTCAAGTCGAATACCTTCTGGTGCCATTCCGTCATGATATAAAAAGACAGGGTACCAATCAGCTTGAACGATTTCGCAGTCCTTATCATCACAGGCCACAAAAAGAATAAATAGGAATACGATTGGTAGTAGATAAAATTTATTGATACGTTTATTCATAACTCGTTTTTATATCACTGTTAGCTGACTTAAATCAAAAGCTTAAAAATAAGAAACCTTTATTAATCGGCTCATCTTAGGGGATCAATTAACACATTATTGATTTTTAGAGCTGAAAAACGTTAATTTATTTCATTTGATAATGCATTGATTATCAAATGGTTACACTTGAACCCTTAAAAAAGATAAATTTAATCCACCTTTCGGAAACTTTTTTTGTCTTCTCCGGGTTTGTTCAAATGTTATTGCATCAATAAGAAAGCGATATTATTTTTTAACAGGGAAAATCCTACTTTTATGTTACTTATGACAGACAAGACGAACCAGGATCATTACGATAAAATCTTCGAGGAGGAGTTTTATCCCCATGCGGATGCCCTGTATACATTCGCATACAATCTGACATACAATGATGCAGATGCTAATGATTTAGTACAGGAAACCTACATGAAGGCTTACCGAGCAATTGCGAGCTACCACCAAGGAACGAACGCAAAAGCATGGCTTTTCAAGATTTTGAAGAATGCCTTCATCAATCACTACCGTAAGCGTAGCAGACGACCGAACAGAGTGGACTTTGAAGACATCGTAAACTACCAGAACCAAGAGGAAGGAACCAACCTCAGTGGGTATGTGGATTTACGAGAGGAATTGTACCAAAACATGATGGGCGACGAAATAACGATGGCCGTCAACTCACTTCCTGTCGATTTCCGAGTGGTGATCTTCTTATGCGATATAGAAGATTTCTCTTACGAGGAAATTTCAAAAATCGTTGACATTCCGATCGGGACCGTACGATCCAGACTGCACAGAGGAAGAAATTTATTGAAGGGACAGTTGAGATCTTATGCGGAAGCTAATGGCTACACCGACAAGAGAAAATAATGACCATTACTTATGAGCCAATTTGTCCTACACGGAGGAATTGGCTCATTTTTATAGATAGAATAGAAGATATTTATAGTCGAAACACTACCCAGAAATACTAACTTAAAACAAGGATTAAAAAAAAAATTATTCACTTCGAGGCTCGACCAAACCTATAAAATTAACAGCGTTGACCAGCCTCATTCTAAAATTTCAGACAATGGGTAATCCACAAAATCATCAAGCACTCGTAGATAGAGTCAACATGTACCTAGATAACGAACTCAGTAAAGAGGCAGAACGTGAATTGTTGAGAGAACTTAAGATGAACCCTATGTACCGAGAGGTACTGAGTAAAGAAAAATCCTTTAGAGATTTTATAAAAAGTAAAGTAGAACGACGTAAAGTTTCCCCTTCCTTGATACAGTCTATTAAAGACAAAATCCGTACTTCGACTCCTTCCTGAGCCGAAGACCATATTATCCCTTTTTATTTGGTGTTTATTAATGGACGCTCGTTTGAGCCATCTTAGGACAAGGTCTGTACAAGAACCATTTTCAAACTCAACCTCAAATTCGTCCGCTCAATGGCGGAGTACGCTCTTCGTGTGTTAAAGGAATTGAGGATGAAGTTGAGGTCGCTTTTGAAGTTGCCTTTGCTTTTGAGGTTGAAATTATTTTTTATGTCATACTTAAAGTACCTTTGCACCCTTAAATAAAAAGAAATGCTCGATAAATTAAACGCGATACACGAACGATACATTTACCTGGAAGAACAGTTGAGTGATCCTGAAATCTTTGCAGACCAAGCTCGATTTACCAAAGTCAATAAGGAATACAAAGGTCTGGAGGAGATTATCGCTGTCAGAGCAGAATTTCTTTTGCTGACTGGAAATATCGAAACAGCGAAGGAAATGCTTGCTGATCCAGAGATGAAAGAAATGGCGCAGATGGAATTGGAGGAGTTGACTCCGCAGGTAGCGGTGATGGAAGAGAAGATTAAAATGTTACTAGTTCCTAAGGATCCAGAAGATGAACGAGATGTGATCTTCGAAATTCGAGCGGGAGCAGGAGGGGATGAAGCCAGCCTTTTTGCCGGAGATCTCTATAAAATGTATTCCAGATACTTTGACGAACAAGGTTGGAAAACCGAAGCCATAACCATCAATGAAGGAACGGTTGGAGGATACAGCAAGTTGGTATTAGAAGTAACTGGAACAGAGGTATTCGGAAAGCTAAAGTTTGAATCTGGTGCTCATCGGGTACAACGTGTTCCCAAAACGGAATCCAAAGGACGTTTGCATACTTCTGCAGTAACCGTAGTGGTAATGCCAAAGTTGGTTTTAGAAGATGTAAACATCAATAAGGCGGATTTGAAAACAGATACTTTCCGCTCTAGTGGGGCAGGGGGGCAGCACGTGAATAAAACAGAATCCGGAGTACGATTTACCCACCTTCCAACGGGTATTGTTTCGGAAAGTACAGATGGTCGTTCGCAGATAAAGAACAGAGAAATAGCTTTACAAAGGTTATACGTCAAAATATACGACGCGCAAAGAGAAGCGCACGAATCGAAAGTAGCTTCAGCTCGTAAGAGTCTTGTTGGCTCCGGAGATCGCTCTGATAAAATACGAACGTACAATTTTCCTCAGAATCGAGTAACGGATCACCGCATTGGTCTGAGTTTGAATAAGTTAGATAAGGTTTTGGCTGGAGATATTGGACAGGTTATCGAGGCCTTGTGTTTGCATGAAAATACAGAGAAATTAAAGGCTGGAGAGAAAGATTAAAAGACTTTAGCTAGCATAAAAAAAAAGTGGTGCCATTTCAAAATAGCACCACTTTTTTTCGAAGGGGTTGTACCTACCAGACTTTTACAGCCTTCCCATCCTGAACCCATTTACTCCACTTCTTGTTATAGGTATGTATTTTATCTGTAGGCTTATTATTGTTGTCTACTACTGGGTTGTCTTGGTTTACCCATTCAAAGATGCTTCCGTATAGATTATAGACATTTGTAAAGCCAAGCTTTTGAATTTTCTCTCCTACCTTCTCGCTTCGATATCCAATAGAACAATAAACAACAATCGGAGTGTCTTTTGGGACTTCGTTTAATAAATCACCATCATATTCTTCATAGCCCATATACTCTGCACCTTCGATATGGCTGATATCATATTCTTCTTTTTCTCTAATGTCTAAGACTAAAGCATCATCCATCATTACTTTTAGTTCATCGGGGGTGATAGGCGTAACAGTTAAGCTCAATAAATTTTTTACTTTTTTGTCGAATGCAGGGTTGGTACAACTAGCATCGGTTGTTGCTTCTTGAGCACAGCTCACTGTGCTTAGAAAAAGAAAGGAGAAAAGTAAGTAGAACGAATTTTTCATAAAAGTTGATTTTTAAATGTAGTCTTAATGCATAATTTCTGTTGGGCCCTTTCCAACCTGATCCGCAATATACACGCCATCCTCGCAAAGGGGAACCAAATCACGCTTTATAAACGCCTGAATCTCTGTTTTGATTTCGTCAGGGTATAATAAATGTATGTTAGGGCCGGCATCAAGACTAAAATAAACCTGTAAATTGGTTTCTGCACGAAATGCTCTGATTTTTTCAATCATCGTAAGTGTATTCGGCTGCATTAAAATATAAGAAGGTTCAGAAGCCATCATTAAAGCGTGCAATGTAAGTGCCTCATCCTCGGCTATTTTACCAAAAGTAGGAATATCACCATCTTTTAAGGCCAGCAAAAGTTGCTCAAAACGTTGATTGGCTTGCAAATATCTGTTGTCTGCAAAAATATTGTTCTCCATCAACCCATGTCCAGCTCGGCTCGATACTGATTTTTCCGCTTTACTCACAATCATAATGTCATCATGGAAGTTATGGAAAACGGGATGAACTTCAGTCTCATAAGGAGTGGCATACAAATCGGAAGTTGTCGGGTCGATTGTACTCTCCCCCCATTGCCCCATAATTGGGTAAACAGAACGGCATGCTGAACCAGACCCTAACCTTGAAATGAAAGAAGCTTTTTGCAAGAATTCCTTTTCAGTAGCCAAGCTCCCGATTAAACTCCTCTCCATAGAACAAAGACACAAAGCCAATGCACTCATGGCTGAAGCAGAAGAGGCGATTCCGGCAGAATGTGGAAATGAATTACTGGAATCAATTACTAAATCAACTTGTTCCAAGAAAGGAAAAAATGGAATCATATTTTCAAGAAAGCGCTCTACCTTATCTCCAAATGCTTTATTGGAATTTCCTTCGAATCGGAATTGAAGTTGAATCCCCGTTAATTCGTTTTCCCGACTTTTATATCGAATAATTGTTTCCGTAAAGGCATTACTAAGGGTAAAGCTAATGGAAGGATTTCGTGGCAACTGACGACCATGCTTTCCCCAATACTTTATAATCGCAATGTTAGAAGGACTCTTCCATTGAATATGGCCTTTATCAATTACTAGATCTGAGGCTATTCGCCCTTTTGGATTTTCAAATATTTGCATACTGCAAAAGTAAGTAATGGTGAATAAATAAAATGAGCAATTAAGCAAAATATTTTTTCATTATAAGAGACCTTAAAATAAGAGTTATACAAGCGTGTAATGACTATTTTAGGATGAAGAGTAATGGAACCAGATGAAGCCTTATGGGGTGGTTCATTTTTCAATATTAAGAAGCCTGAGGTAAGAGAAAAGGAAGAATGCACCAAAAGAACTTAGGATGGCATCTAAAAGAGTAAGAGGTTAAGCGCTTACAAGGTACTTCTGATTCTATTTGTTATTTTTGTGAACCTTCAAAGGAAGAGCGTGGTATCATCTAAATAATTGGTCAGCAACGGGCTGCTCTGTAAGTCAATAGCGGGAAGTTAATAACTAACAGCCAATCACTAAAAGTTTTATAAAAATAAATATATGAAAGATAAGATCGTCAAAAAAAATAGGATAAAAAGTAGCGTTTTCTTTTTGGGAACCTGTTTGTTATTCCTAAGTAGTTTTTTTAGCTGCAGTAATGTAGATATGGCACAATTTGAAGCAAGAACAGCTGCCTTTGGACAAGTCAATGATATGGTAGTCGTAGCGGATCAGAAAGTTTGGGAAAGTGCTGTAGGAGATACCTTTCGCTATTACTTCAGTTCAGCTTATCCGATATTACCACAACCAGAGCCTGTATTCGACTTGTGGCATTGGACGGCAGGAGAAGTCAACGCAGAACCAGTTCGTCAGAAGAAACGAACCTATTTAATTTTAGGGGATTTATCAAACGAAGAATCACCTGCGAGTAAAATGATTTTGGCGGATTTAGGTGCTGAAAAAAGAGCGCGAGCGAAAACGGAAAAAACCTTCAATTCCACAATGGGGAAAAATAAATGGGCAGATGGCCAAATCCTAGTTTATTTGTTTGGAAATTCAGAAGAAGATTTAACGAATAACATCAAAGCAAAATTTCCGGCTATTTCCAGAAGAATCTACGAAGCAGACTCAGATATCGTTGAAGCAACGGTTTACGCAAGTGGGGATGGAGGAGAATTGGGTGATAAGATCAAAGAAAAGCTTGGTGTTACGATGCGTATTCCTGCAGATTATATTCTTGCAGTAGAAGATAAGAAAACAATGTGGTTACGTAAAGAGACAGATTTTGTGAGCAGTAATATATTTCTGTATAAAACAAAGTATCAAGACAAGTCGCAGTTCACTAAAGAAGGGATAAAAGCGATCCGAGACTCCTTGGGGCGAAAGTTTGTGAGCACCGATGTAGAGGATACCTACATGCGTACAAATGATCAGGATTTGCCAATGTTGACTAAGGTGGTTACTTTGAATAACAATTACGCAGTAGAGGCTCGCGGTATCTGGGACATCGTAAACGACTTTATGGGAGGGCCTTATATTTCCTATCTCATACATAACCCGAGTACCAACGATTTGTTATACGTAGATGGATTCGTACATGCACCAGGAAAGAAAAAACGAAATTATATTCAACAGTTAGAGTTTGTTTTCCAGTCGATTGAAATGTAATGTAGGGTCCATGTATGTAAATAAAAAACGCCGTTTGCTTCATGCAAACGGCGTTTTTTATTTACAATTTTGAATAGCTATATGAATTCCTTACCTTAGTAACGACGAAAAGAGAAAACAACACTTCTTCAAATAATAAAACCGGATGAACAGCACACTTACTGCCCAATCCAATCGACAAGCCTTTGCGGAGATGTCCGATGAGGTGTTGATCCGGAAATACCAACAAACCGGAGAAAAACAACTCTTTTCTATCCTTTATAAAAGATATACTCATTTGGTTTTCGGCGCCTGCCTCAAGTACCTTCGTAACCCAGAAGATAGCAGGGACATGGCCATGTCTATTTTCGAAAAAATAATGCGGAACCCACCCACAGATAAAATATTAGTCTTTAAAAGTTGGTTACACAAGTACGTTCAAAATGAATGCTTTTACTTTATTCGGACAAGGTCTTCTCGTGGCGCTTCTTTTCGTAAATTTGAAGAAATGGAAACCCGTGATGCCGCAACTGCAGATAATGAGGGAGAAACTCGTTTAGTAGAAAAAGAAACAGCACCACCCATGAAACTCGGAGAGGCGATCCGAAAACTACCAAAAGTGCAAAAGGAATGTATCCGGCTTTTCTACCTAAAAGAGAAAAGTTATAAACAGATAGCGGAGAAAACAGGATATACGGAATCGCAAGTTAAAAGCTATTTGCAAAATGGAAAACGAAGATTGAAAGTCCTAATGACTGGAGAAGAGGAAGAGGATTAAACGTAATAAAATGAAAGAAATACTCGAACAAACCCCCTGCCTGAAAGAGGAAGAAATAAAACGCTACCTTTCCGAGCAGTCTCCTAGTGAAGAATTACGTCGGGTGGAAAATCACCTGCTGGATTGTCCTTTCTGCTCAGATGCAGTAGAAGGGCTAGAGCAATATTATAGCTTTGACATGGACGACGGATTGGAGCGCTTGAATGCTGCTATAGAAACGGGGGAGCCCGAGGAGACAAAAGTTGTGGCTATGCCGAGACGTAGTACTTTGTTCACGCTCAATCGCATAGCTGCCGCAGTTTTATTGTTGGTGATTCCGGTTGCTTCTTGGTTTTATATGTCTAACAATACAAATTCAAATACGACTGACTTTGGAAATTCAGCTACGATGCGTTCTACGGAAGGAACTACAGAAGAAGAATCTGACTTGCTAAAAGTCATTTCTCTTTATGATGCTGGACAATATGAAGCCTCATTGGCAGCTACTCAAACAATGCTCGAAAAAGAAAACACAGATGTCAAAACGACTTATTATGCGGGCTTATCGGCTTTAAAAACGGAAGAGTATAAACTGGCTGCTGATTATTTTATGACCGTTCGGATGAATAGTGATTTTTATTATGAAGAAGCGACTTGGTTGGAAATACAAGCACGTATTGGTGCAGAGGATACAGAAATTGCAAAAATAATGTTAGATGAGCTTATCGAAAGAAAGAAGAGTTCGTATTTTGACGAAGCAGAGGCTTTAAGGAAGACGTTTGATTAGATTCCTTAAATTTACGCACAGGGTGGGAAAAGGTTTAGTAAATCAATTGGCCACAAAAAAATAGCCCCAAGCAAAAGCTCAGGGCTGTTTTTTTATAACAAAAGAAAGAGAACTCAATCGAAAGACTTATTCTCTCATTTCGAATGATCGAAGGGAAAAACTTGTTATTCCGAGCGAGCACAGCGAGTCGAGGAATTACTTCAACAAAGAAACACTGTTATTAATAAACTTAGTCAAGTCAGCTCCTTTCAACATTCCCTGATTCAGTAAAGCCAAATTGTACAAGTGCTGCACAAAATCAGTCTTCTTCTCCTCGCTCTTCATCTTAACCAACTTCTCCGCAACCAATGGGTGATTGGTATTCACCACTAAGTTGTACATATCCGGCATTCCGGCCATTGACATTCCTTGCATAGATTGCATCTCTTTCATACGACGCATGAACTCAGGGCGTGTAATCATACAAGGCATATCTTCGGGAGATAAAGCTTTCATTTCAATGTTTGCTCCTTTTTCGCCAACCACTGTGGTGAACATTGCCTTCACTTTTTCCTGTGCTTTCTCACTCAAGACAGACTCAGTCTTTTCATCTTTCTGGACAAGGTTATCTGCGGTATCTGAATCAACACGGACAAAAGTAACATCTCCTAACTTCTGTTCTAATTGTTGGATGAAGTGATTGTCAATAACGTTATCAAATTCGAGAACGTCATAGTTTCTGTTCTTCGCGGACTGTATGAAGCTATCGTGTTCAGTTGGATTGTTGGTGTACAACATCACAATCTTGTTGTGCTTATCAGTTTGGTTTGCTTTTACTTTTTCTTTGTATTCTTCGATAGTAGCAAAAGCGCCATCCACGTTTTTCAATAAAGCGAACTTCAATGCTTTAGTGTAAAATTTATCTTCAGAGATCATTCCGTACTTTACAAATACACCTAGATCAGCCCATTTGTTTTCGTAAGCTTCTCGGTCTTTTTTGAAAAGGCTAGCCAATTTCTCTGCTACCTTTTTAGTGATGTAACCTGTGATTTTTTTTACGTTGGAGTCACTTTGTAAATAAGACCTGGAGACGTTCAATGGAATATCCGGAGAGTCAATTACACCGTGTAATAAGGTTAAGAATTCAGGAACGATTTCTTTTACATCATCGGTAACAAATACCTGATTAGAGTATAATTGGATTTTATTTTTTTGTAACTCCAGGTTGTTACCCAACTTAGGGAAATAAAGAATCCCAGTAAGGTTGAAAGGGAAGTCAATATTCAAGTGAATCCAGAACATTGGAGGAGCACTGTATGGGTATAGCTCGTTGTAGAAAGCTTTGTAGTCCTCATCCTTTAAGCTACGTGGAGATTTTTTCCAAGCAGGAGATGGATTATTGATGATGTTATCAACTTCCGTTTGGATTTCTTTTTTGTCGTCACCTTCTCCTTCGAAAGTTGTTTCTGTCTTCGTACCGAATTTAATTTCAGTAGGCAAGAATTTACAGTACTTGTTTAGCAACGTTGTTATTCTTCCATCTTCCAAAAACTCTGTTCCTTCTTCACTGATGTGTAGGACAATGTCCGTACCTCTGTCTTTACGATCTGTTTTTTCCAGCGTGTATTTTGGATCTCCAGTACAAGTCCATTTAACGGCAGAAGATTTTTTATATGACTTTGTAATTACTTCCACTTTATCAGCTACCATAAAGGCAGAATAGAATCCAAGACCAAAGTGCCCGATGATGTTAGCGTCGTCCTTATATTTTTTTACAAAAGCCTCGGCACTAGAGAAAGCGACCTGATTAAGGTACTTTTCAACTTCCGATTCCGTCATACCGATTCCACGGTCTTTAATCGTAAGTGTCTTAGCTTCTTTATCCAAAACGATTTCCAATTTCAAGTCTCCTAATTCTCCCTTGAATTCTCCTTTTGAAGACAATGTTTTCAATTTAGAAGTAGCGTCAATCGCGTTGGAGATAAGCTCTCTCAGAAAGATTTCCTGATCAGAATAGAGGAATTTTTTAATGATTGGAAAGATGTTTTCCGTTTGTACAGAGATATTACCTTTTTGCATTTCAGTGAGTTTTGATTAATCGAATGATTTAGGGCGCCTTTTATTGATTGGCATTTTAGCCCTCTTATATGAAGGTCGAAGGTCAAAGCCTATGCCACCCAGTGTTTCCTGCCAATTTGACGGATTTGCCCGTTTTTAGGGCCTTTTTTCACCTAATTGACTGAAGATATTGGCTTTTTTTCATGTAATCCTGTCATTGTTTTTGCAGATATTCTGCATTAGAAAAAATCGTTATGGCTTCATTCTTGTCTAAACAGGACTTGTGCTTGCTATTTATTGAGGGTTGCATTGAACGCATTCTGATCATGTAGGTACTAGAAACTGATAACTAAGTAGTACTAAAAAATTTTACTAACAAAAAAATTAGAGTCTCATGCAACAAGAAAACATGCCAGTACGCTTTCAGGATTTGATTACAAAATTTTACTACAAGCAAAACCATCTTTGTTTTCAAATTATTTTGAATGTTGGAAATAACGAAATGGTACCTTATCAGGAATTTACAGACTATAAAGAATACAAAATTGCTTTTGAAAAGCTATCTCAGATGAAGCAGTCCATGCCCGCAACCCCAACGATAACTCCAGCAGCAGAAACTAAGCCTTCTGTATACGCCTAATGGCATAATATTTGGGTTATAATAAAGAGAACGAAACGAAAGAAAACAAAGGCAAATAGTGAGAAAACAAAGTAAAAGTAATAAAGTGATGCATCAGATATTTAATAGTGCATTGCGAAACGAATTTTACCATCATTACTTCATCCTTTCTCTGTTTTAAATAATAGAGCAGTCGCAAAATAACACTTGCGTTGCAATGCTAACAACCGGTGTACAATTTACAAGAAAGTCTATCGGTATTGTTAGAAAGTTATTTGAAACCTTTCAAGAACAACACCATTTTGATTTAGCAACTTAGTAGCTAAGAGTAATTGAACACAGTTACTTTAACATTAGCTATCACTATAAGAATTTGGACGCAGCAATGCGATCAAAGCAGGTGAGTAGAGACCACTTTATTGGGGGGTAAAATTGGTCTTATACTCACCTTTTTAAAACTTCTTTTGAAAAAGCCTAAAAGGCTTTGAGTTGAATGAATAAAGTAGGATCAAAAGATTCAAAAAATATAAAACTTGGCAAGGTATTGTCATAGTAGCAGATATAAGAAAA
>CAZDTI010000195.1:0-16153 GCA_964508085.1 uncultured Saprospiraceae bacterium
TGTACGCAATCTTTGGTTGATTTTACAAGCTTAGCAATTGGTGATGTCCTTCAATATTCTTGGAATTTTGGAGATGGACAAACCTCTACAGAAAAAGATCCAACTCACTTATATGCTCAGGAAGGAACTTATAGTGTTTGCTTATCGGTAACAGATATTAATGGCTGCCAACATGATTTGTGCAAAACAGATTATGTCGTTATTGCCGATCCCGTCGCTTTATTCTTACCAGATGAAACCTATGGGGCTTGTCCCCCTTTATTGGTTAATTTTGAGAATTTCTCTCAGAATGCTTCCAGCTTTGAATGGGATTTTGGAGACAATAGTGGTAACTCTTCTCAAAGCGATCCGGCACACGTTTATACCAGCCCGGGAACATTTGATGTAACCTTAATCTCGAGTTCTACATTCAAATGTAAAGATACCATAGTACTCGAAGATTTGATCGGTATTGAAGGTCCTGTTGGAAGTTTTGAATTTGATGTGGATACTGCTTGTGCACCTGTAGTGGTCACTTTTACTGCAGAATCCTTGGAGAATTATGACTATTATTGGGATTTCGGAAACGGGACCATTGATAGTACTTTAAACACAATGACGGATACGATGGCGTTCTCTTATTCAGAGGCGGGTCGTTTTATTCCTAAATTAATTTTAGAAGATGATGCCGGTTGTAGTATCGCGATGGAATCGCCGGATACCATTACAACAGGATTGTTAGAATTAAACTTTATAGCCTTGGATACCGCGCTATGTGAAGGTGAAATGGGAACTACCTTTATAAATGCGTCCAATTCGAGCCATCCTATAACCTTTAGAGAATGGACTTTTGAAGGTGGCGATCCTGCTACCAGTGGTTTTGATAATGTAGGGGTGAATTATACCAGCCCAGGTAGTTTTGATGTTCAGTTGGTGGCTAGTAATGGCATTTGTCAGGATACTTTATTTAGAGACGATTATATTGGTGTAGGGGTGAATCCGGTTGCAGACTTTAGTTATACACCAGCCTCTGGTTGTGTCCCACTGACGGTTCAATTTACCGATTTATCTACTGTTCAAAATTCGACGATAGCAGAATGGGATTGGAATTTTATTGATGTTGGAAATTCCACAGAACAAAATCCGGAGCATACCTTTCCGATTGGAAATTCAACCTTACAAGCGGTAGAGTTGACCGTTTATTCTGCGATGGGTTGTGTGGATAGTAAATCAGCATCCTTTCCTACTTTACCAGTTGCAGAAGGTACAATTGCTCCATTGCATACGCTATGTATGGGAGAACCAGCCTTGTTGAACCCAATTATTTCAACGGATACATTAAATATGACTTATGAATGGTCTGGTGGCCCTTCACTGAGTTGTACAGATTGTGTGACTCCTCAAATTGCTCCTTTAGATACAACGACCTATCAGGTTATTTTAACGAATAATTTTGGATGTGAAACGATCATTTCAACAACCGTAAACGTATTGCCTGATTCTGTTCCAGCGATTATCTTACCTCCTGATACTTCTATTTGTTTCAATGGCTTAATTCAAATTGAAGCTGGTGGTGGAGACCATCTTGATGCCTATCAATGGGATGATTCTGTAGTTGGATTGAGTTGTTATAATTCTTGTTTTAACCCAGTTGCTAGTCCAGATGTCAGTTCTACTTATCATCTCGTCGTTACGAATTTGAATGGTTGTTCGTCTGCGGATTCGATTACCATCGATGTAATTGATGACTCGGCTCCAATAGCCGGAGATAACCGGGTAATTTGTCCTGGGGATTCAGTGCAGATTAATTTGACCTTTGGTGATAATCCAGAATGGGTGGTTGCTACAGATCTTACTTGTTCTAACTGCTCTGACCCAATAGCTTTTCCAAGTGAGGATATTAATTACGTTGTACAAGCATATACCGATGAAGGTTGTAAAATAATAGATACCTTAACCGTAGAAGTAATGACCACAGCAGACTTTACGGCTGGTGAAGATGAAACTATTTGTGGAGGAGAGACACTGATTTTGAATGGAGCATCTGAAGGTGGAACAGCATCTTGGACGCCTGCTAATTCTCTTTCTTCAGCAACAGAATGGCAGCCGATAGCAAGTCCTAATGCCACTACAGAATATATTCTAACTGTAGATCGTGACCTTTGTATTATGAACGATACGGTCGAAATAACAGTAATCAATCAAACCGATATTTGGGGGCGAGATACAACGATTTGTGCAGGTGATGAAGTAATGTTAGAAGTCTTTGGAGAATCAAGTACCTATGTTTGGGACGACTCAGAATATTTATCGGACCTAAGCAGTTCAGTTACCTATGCCTATCCCGATGAGACCACTACTTTCGTAGTGACGGGCCAGTTGGAAACATGTGCGGAAGACACCGCGACGTTCACCGTTATAATTAATGAACTACCGGACATCAAAGTAGATCCAGTTGCCTATTATGTAGCAGATAATTTTGTTGAAATATCAGTAGAGCCAACGATTGATAATACGAATCCGCTGTCCTACGAGTGGTCTCCAGTCGTTGGTCTGAGTTGTCGCTATTGTGCAACACCGACTGTTAGTCCAGAAGAAGATATTACTTATACGGTTACCGCAATTGATTCCATTTATGGCTGTATTTCTCAACGTGATATTTTGGTAACAGAGCTATATGAATGCCCAGAAGAATTATTTGGAGTACCGAATGTTTTTTCTCCAAATGGAGACGGTATAAATGATGTTTTGGAGTTAATCATGTCTCCAACCATTACAGATATTGAAAGCTTCCGTATTTTTGATCGTTGGGGCGCGACCGTTTACGAAACGGATGATCGTTACGATGGTTGGGATGGTACTTTGAATGGCCGGACCTTGAATGATGGGGTTTACATCTATGTACTGGAGGTCGTTTGTCCATTGAATGGTGAGGTGATTATGAAACGAGGGGATATTACGATTTTGAGGTAGGAATGAAATTTAATAACAATAAAGTTAAAAGCCTTCTATCGCGATCATCACGATGGAAGGCTTTTGACTTTAAATGTCATTGAGGTTTAGAGTTAGGAATGTTCAATAAATGGTGTCCAAATTGAAAGCGTAAAGCATAACAGTCTAGTAGTGAGTACTTTGCGTGCTTAGCGAACTTTGCGTTCACCAAAAAATGAAGACTCCCTTAGACTTTTTATCGTGTATAAAGAAATCCCAAATCAAAGCCCTCCAACTCTTCTAAGGCATCAACTTCCGCCAAATGAATCCCCAAAATAGCCGCTTTCAACCGTTTCAAAGTATCCTCCACTTCACTCTGTCGAACAGCAAAATGAATCGTTCCCTGTTCTGTAAACTCCTGTTTGCAAATATCCAACTCCAATTTTTTGACCGCATTCATCACATTACTCATTAGTGGATAGCCAAAGGTCAATTCATACACATCTTCAATAATTCGTTCCACAACGGTGGCTTCATCCAATGCCAGCTTAGCAGATTCCCGATAAGCATTGATGAGCCCAGAAGTACCGAGCTTTGTACCACCAAAGTAACGGACAACTACAATAAAAACATTCGTCAATCCCATTTTATCGATTTGCCCAAGAATCGGACGCCCAGCAGTACCCGAAGGTTCACCGTCGTCATTTGCCCGAAAGTTATTTTGGTCTACGCCCATTCTAAATGCATAACAATGATGGCGCGCTTTAAAGTGCTCCTGCTTTACAGTCTGTAATTGAGCTTGCCAGTCTTCCTCCGTATAACTTGGGAAAGCATAGGCGATGAATTTACTGCCTCGATCCTTAAACTCTGCGGTAGGATAGTTTGTTATTGTATGATAAGAATCCATGAGGTAAAGATACGGAATTAGGTGGAGGTGGTTTCAAGCACAAGCGCAACCTTTTTCAACATCAATCGAAACCAGTCCGTACCGGAACCAGCCCGTTCCGGTCAGGCGGGCGGGCCTCAACTACAATTTCATTTCCCTTATTATGCGAGTGACTAGCGAACTGAGCGCTCCGCTAATGGGTGCGGACAGGTTTGACCTTGAAGTTGTATTTGATGTTAATATTGAAAAGGAGGAAAGTGCGATAGCTTTAGTTAGGTGCATTGGTGATAAGACTCTGGAAGAGTCTAACTCCCAATTTACCCAGAGTAGCAACTCTGGGTACTAACACAAACCACGTGAAGGACTCTGGAGGAGTCAAACCCCTATTCGCCTGGAGTCGCAACTCCAGGCAAACCGCACCTCAAGAGCAAATCACCCCAAAAGCAAACACGGATTAACCATCCATTAACAACCATTGAATACCTGTTAACAATACCCCTCCAAGGAGTGGCTTAACTTTGTGAAGACAATATCGTACATATCAACTGGCAAATAACATAGCGCCAAAGTTAGCCTGGAGACATATAGACCTCCGTAAAAGGTGATTTTCGCAGAAGACCTGTATATTTGCCGCAAAATGAAAAGCTTGCCTTGTTAGTGCAGGCCATCAAAACTATATATCATGACATTAGGAACTTTACTTCTTTACATTGGAATCGCTGCTATCGTTCTAACTGGCGGAGTGGTTGGATTGAAAAAACAAAAGAGTCTATTTATCTCTTATATTCAAAATTTTTGTGGTGCGCTATTTATTTTTTCTGGTTGGGTAAAAGCGATTGACCCCCTTGGAACAGCCTATAAAATGGAACAGTATTTTGCGGAGTTTGAATCTACTTTCGAGGCTACATGGTTTTCCTTCTTATCACCTCTATTTCCTTTTTTGTCTAACTATTCCACTGGGTTTTCTGTCTTTATGATTGTTTTTGAAATCGTATTAGGAGCCATGTTAGTTATTGGAATAAGAAACAAATGGACAAGCTGGGCCTTCCTTTTATTAGTTGCTTTCTTCACTTTTCTTACTGGTTTCACTTTTCTTACTGGTTATGTACCGAATGATGTGAATTTCTTTCAGTTCAGTCAATGGGGGCCTTATGTAGAATCGAATATGAAGGTAACAGACTGTGGTTGTTTTGGTGATTTTATAAAACTAAAACCCAAAGTATCCTTCTTAAAGGATTTGGCTTTGATGGTGCCAGCCTTGTTATTTGTATTTCGATCTAAGAAAATGCATGAATTGTTTACCCCTGGTATCCGAACGGCCATAACAGCTTTGACAACCGTAGGTACTTTGTTATACTGCTTTAGTAATTTTTCTTGGGATTTACCAGGAACGGATTTTCGTCCATTTAAGGTGGATGCAGATATTGCAGAAGTGAAGAGACAGGAAGAAGCTTCTTCAGCAAGTGTACAAGTGATAGCTTATAAACTGACGAATAAGGAAACAAAAGAAGTCGTAGAAGTGCCGACTGCAGAATTTATGAAACGATTCAAAGAATTTCCCAAAGAAGAATGGGACTATGATCAACTGCGCTCAGAACCAACGATGAAGTCAACAAAGATTAGTGAATTTTCCTATCAGGATGCAGACGGCCATGAATATGTAGAAGAGTTGTTGGAAGATGAAAACTATCATTTCTTGATTGTGTGTAATAAATTCTATTACGAAAGTAAAACAGATATGGTGTTGGTTAACGATACCTTATTTGTAAATGATACCATTGTAAGCCCAGACACCTCATATGTAGTGAGGAAAGTAGATTCTGTAAAGAAGCGGGAAGCACGTCAAGAACGGTTTTTCTGGGATAAAGATTACCAAGCGATTTTCAAAAACAAAATAAATCCATTGGCGGAAGCTGCAGAAAAGGCAGGTTATAAAGTAACTGCAGTTGTAGGCGCAGCAGGTCCGGAAGCGATTGAAGAATTTCGTCATGCGACACAAACCGCTTATCCATTTTATATGGCGGATGATATTTTGTTGAAAACGATTGTTCGTTCTAATCCTGGAGTGGTGTTGTTTAAGAATGGAAAAATTGTCAATAAGTGGCATCATAAGAAATTACCTTCTTTTGTAGAAATGGAGGCGAAGGGGTTTAAGTAATTCCTCGACTCGCTGCGCTCGCTCGGAATGACAAGAGGGAGTCGCTTCGCTTGCTCGGAATGACAGGAGGACTCGCTGCACTCAGTTGAAATGGCAGGAAGAACTCGCTTCGCTTGCTCGGAATGAGACTCGCTGTATTTGTTTGGAACGGTAGGAGGGACTCGCACTAAGTTTGTTCGAAATGACAAAGGGTTTCTAGTGAGTTTTGTTTGTTCTTTTTCTGTTTGAAGAAGGCCAATAAAATTATTTTCTGTAACAAGCCCCATAATTCTCAGATAGAGAATTATGGGGCTTGTTGCATTACGTAAAGGCAGCAAGTCAACTTCATAGAAATTTATTCGTACTATTATCCCTCAGAATAGAAAAAAATAGTTTTCTTTGCGTTAGAGCTGTTTGAACTACACCGCAGGAGAATAATTCTGCATCCAAACCAAGTTCGACCATTTAACAGAGATTAAAAGAGAACCTTGTTGTATGCCGGTTCTGAAGTGATATAAAGATATGCTTAGTCGAAGAAATATTCGTGTTAAAGTTATGCAGATGCTGTATTCCGCCAGTCGGGATTCTGCTGTAACATACACCGAAATACGCAAACAATATACAGACAACATACAACACTCTTATGAGTTGTATTTGTTTAATTTGCTATATCTCACCAAGATAGCAGAATATGCTGTCCACGATGGTGTCAAGCGGAAAGCCAAACATCTTCCTTCTGCTGCCGACAAAATTTTTACCGATAAATTATTTTCAAATGAGTTGGTCCAGGCTTTGTTGACAAAGTCAGATCTGCAAACTTATTGGGATAAACATGCCTTTAATAAATTGGTAGACGAAGACATCGTTCGTCAAATGTATCAGGCGTTTTCAAAAAAGGAAGCTTACCAAAAGTACATTCTCAACACTAATCCAACAAATGAAGACCACAAGCAAATTTTATTGGATTTGTTTAAACTTTGTATGGACAGCGAAATCTATGACGAGATAATGAGTGATCTCTTTTGGAGTTGGGATGATGACCGATCCTTGATTATCGGTACCATGAAAAAAACGATCAAGGCACTTCCGGGAAAGCCAGCGTTTTTTGAAAATAACAAGCCAGACGAAGAAGCAACAATGGAATTTGGGGAACAACTGTTACGTTCTGTTTTTGAGAAAGACGAAGAATTGCTTGGGGTAATCGAACCTACGCTGAAAAATTGGGATGCGGATCGTGTAGCGATTATGGATATGATAATCCTAAAAATGGCGCTCTGTGAATTGACGCTATTCCCTTCTATCCCGACTAAAGTGACGCTGAATGAATTTGTAGAAGTTGCAAAAATGTACAGTACTGATAAGAGTAAAGATTTCATCAATGGAATTCTAGATCGCTTGATGAAAAAGTTGAATAAGGACGGGAAGATTAATAAAGAGGGGAGAGGGTTGATTGGGTAACCATTTGTAATTGTAAGAATAAATTTCAATATCAAGAGTGACCTCCATTTTAACCTCAATTCTCGTTTTACGTGATTGATTCGTGAATTGAATTTGCTCCCGTTCTGCCCAAAATAAACATAACCGATAAAATATGCTACGCCTCCTTTCGAAGTACCTTTTGGTCTTTGCACTGGTTTTGGTTTTTTCCACAACCAACTTTGCCCAGTCACCTGCTTACACAAACGGCCTCTCCGCCAAAGTCCTTTCGATCAATCATATCGAACCTTTCGAGAAAACACTTTCTAACTTTCAAGACAATACCTATGGTGGAGAATTGGCTTATTTGCGTCATCTCAAAGGGCCTTTGAATTTAGCAATCCCTTTTAAATTGGGTTTGGTGGACTTGTTGGATGAATCAGGTACCTTGCAAGAATCTAAACTTTGGCTCTCCACTGATGCATTACTCCAGTTAGGTTTTTTCAAAAAGGATCAAGTGTTGGCACCATACATTATGTCAGGTATTGGTCTCGCTTATTTAAATGAAAGTATTTTTGAAGACCAGTGGTATCCGCAAGTTCCCCTTGGAGCTGGGGTGCAAATTAGATTACATAAAGGATTGCGTGCAACGCTACAATATGAATATCGCATTTCTCTGACGAATGATTACGATAATGATCAGATCGGTCTTGGTTTGGCGATGTTGTTTGGTGGTAAACCAAAAATTAAAGACCAAGATGGAGATGGTGTTCCTGACGAAGCAGATGATTGCCCAGAGAAGGCAGGGCTTGCAGATCTTTTTGGCTGCCCAGATACTGATGGCGATGGCTTAGCAGATCAGTTTGATAAATGTCCAGAGGAAATTGGCTTGTCTACGAATGGTGGTTGTCCAGATAGCGATGAAGATGGAACAATAGATAGCAAAGATGATTGTCCGAAAGAGGCAGGCCCAAGAGAAAATGGTGGTTGTCCAATCGCAGATCGAGATGGAGATGGCGTTCCGGATGAAATTGATCAATGTATGGATGAACCCGGTTTAGCGACCAATAATGGTTGCCCGAATAATGACAATGACTTCGATGGTTTCCCGAATGAAATAGATGAATGTCCTGATCTGGCAGGCTCCCTCAATGGTTGTCCGGACAGTGACGGAGATGGTGTTTCGGATAAGAATGACAAATGCCCAACTACTGCAGGTACTAACAATGGCTGCCCGGGACTGAGTGCCACGGATGCAGAGTTCCTCGCGAATGCCAGGTATGAGGTAGAATTTAATAATGCACAAGCAACTTTAGCGACAGCATCTGCGAATGTATTGGATGAAATTGCAGCTATAATGCGGCGTTATCCAAATTATAACCTTTCTATTGCAGGGCATACAGATAGTATTGGTTCGGCAGAAACAAACTTGATGTTATCCGAAAGACGAGCAAAGACTTGTTATGACTACTTATTGTTACAGGGAATTGATGCATCACGTATTACTTATGTTGGATACGGAGAAACGGAACCGATTGCTACGAATAAATATAAGGCGGGAAGGGAGCAGAATCGGCGGGTAGAATTTAATTTGTATCTGCCATGATGAGGATTTATTAATAAGATATCATCTTTATTACTTCAGTTAGTGAAAGGCTGCCCTTCGAAAGATGGGTGGCTTTTTGGATTTTGGCGCACTTTCATAATTTGCGAAATCTTTGATATTTAGTAAATTTTATTTATTGAAGAACTTGAGGTTTACTTA
The DNA here is from genome assembly GCA_964508085.1 of uncultured Saprospiraceae bacterium. Lineage (GTDB taxonomy): Bacteria > Bacteroidota > Bacteroidia > Chitinophagales > Saprospiraceae > CALGLS01. Next base: position 9,115 of record CAZDTI010000195.1, read on the forward strand.
ATGTTATAAATTTAACAAATCCGGCTCTATCATGAGTTCTCAAAGCAAACACAAAGTTTAGTAAACCTTCATATCCCATTACTTCATTTCCTCCAAAAGCATTTCATCAAGCTTGTCTTTTTCTTTCACTTTCTCAAACCATTTCATCGCTAAATCCTTATTTCCCTCTCGCAATGCAATCAATCCACAAAGAGATAAAATTACATCATCTAAGCTTTTGAGCATCCGTCCTTTTTGTAATCCAGTTACATCTTTTAGGGTTATTAGTTCGCTAAGATTTTTAGCGGTTGGTTTTTTAGTGAAATGATATTCTAAAACAAGCCGGAGTGAATCACTTCTTGAGGAGTAGGTCCCCCAGATTAAAAGATCAAGATTACAATTCTTTCCCAGTTCGATTACTTGGCTGTTGGATAAATCGCCGGCTGTATTTTTAGCGAGCTGAGATTCTGAAGAGAGATTATTTTTCGAGGTTAACTCATTGATGCGTTTGTTGATGCTGACTTCAGGTTTGGCGGGCGTATTACCGACGTTTTGGAAAGGGAGGACTAGAATTTTATTGTTAATGTCTGGATTGTATGATGGACAGCTGGTATCAGAAGAGTTAAAGAACCACCAAAGTGAACTTAATACCAACAATGCAACTGCAAGAATGCTGAGGTATTTAAATTTCGATGTTGATTGTTTCGTGAATACGGTACCGTTGTTGAATAATTCTAATAACTGATTGTTGATTTTATTTTTTCGAATCTGAATTTCTTCAGCAGAAGAAAGTCCTTTTAGCTCTGCTTGTTTTACTTCGTTGTAAGCGGCTTCTATAATTGTTAGTGCATTGACTTTGGAGGCAGACAGCTTTTCATGACGAAGCATTTTAAATACTTCATCAGTCTTATTACCTCGAATAAGTGCCGCTATTTTTTGTTGAAGGCTTAGGTGATTCTCCATTGTTGTTTAAAAACTACTCGGATTTGGATGATGGTTCATTCAAAAGTAAGGGATATATTGTATAATTACAGCATAAGTAACTGTCCAATATAAAATTTCGATAATGAAAAGAACCATAGATCACATTGTTTATGCTGTTTCCAATTTAGAAGATGCGATGAACACCTTTGAAGAAAAGCTAGGCGTTCGTCCAGCATTTGGTGGTTACCACAAAACCAAAGGAACCAAAAATGCATTGCTCAATTTATCCAATGGTTGCTATCTGGAACTCCTAGCTGTAGATGAAAGTAATACGGAAATCCTTCCTCCCCGATGGATGGGGGTTGATGTTTTGACGAAGAATCAAATTACACGCTGGGCCTTGAAATCGGAGACTTTAGAAGGTGACAGCTCTATTTTGCAACAATACAATTCCGAAATGGGAGCAATTGTTGGTGGTGCACGGAATACAGCAGATGGGGCTTTATTAAAATGGGAAATGATATTGCCATTAGCAAAGCCGGAAGTAGAGATTGTGCCTTTTATGGTAGATTGGTCGCAGTCGGAAACACATCCGACAGCAGTTTTGGAAGATGTGGGTTGTAGCCTAGTAGAGCTATATGGAAAACATCCAGAGCCAGAAATTTTTGATGAGCTTTTTAAGAATTTGGAATTTGAGTTAAAAGTAGAAAGAGGAGAGGAGGTGGAGTTAAAGATGCGAATTAAGAGCCCTATGGGAACGATCGAGTTGTAGTTGAATATTGAAAATATCCAGTAACAAAAAAGCGCCCCGAAAAAATCGAGACGCTCTTTTATATTCTATTCTTAACAAGAATTCTACATCATACCCGGCATGCCTCCTCCCATCGGTGGGTGCGCATGTCCTCCAGCTCCAGCTTCCTCAGCCTTCTCGTTGATTACACATTCTGTAGTTAGTACCATACCGGCGATTGAAGAAGCATTCTCCAAAGCGATACGAGTCACTTTTGTAGGATCGATAACACCAGCCGTTTTCAAATCTTCGTAGTTTTCTGTACGAGCGTTGAAACCGTAAGCTCCTTTTCCGTTTTTGACATTCATCAAAACAACAGAACCTTCTACACCTGCATTTTCAGAAATGATACGCAATGGTGCTTCCAATGCTTTTCTTACGATGTTGATACCGATGTTCTGATCTTCGTTCTCGCCAGTCAAATCATCCAAAGAAGAAATGGCTCTTACCAATGCTACACCTCCACCGACTACGATTCCTTCTTCAACCGCAGCACGAGTAGCATGCAATGCATCATCCACACGGTCTTTCTTTTCCTTCATTTCTACTTCCGTAGCTGCTCCAACGTAAAGTACTGCTACACCACCAGCCAACTTCGCCAAACGCTCTTGTAGCTTTTCACGGTCGTAATCAGAAGTTGTATTGTCGATTTGTTGTTTGATCTGCGTGATTCTTCCGTTGATAGAAGCTTCTTCACCAGCACCATTTACAATAGTTGTATTGTCTTTGTCAACAGTGATCTTCTCTGCAGAACCTAGGTGGGACAAATCAGCATTTTCTAATTTGTAACCCGCTTCTTCAGAGATAACCGTACCACCCGTTAAGATAGCAAGGTCTTCCAACATCGCTTTACGACGGTCACCGAAACCAGGCGCTTTAACAGCCACTACTTTCAATTGCGCACGCAAACGGTTTACCACCAAAACACCCAAAGCCTGAGACTCAATGTCCTCAGCGATGATCAATAATGGTCGTCCAGCTCCTACTGCTTTTTCCAAAATAGGAAGGATGTCTTGCATGTTGCTGATCTTCTTATCGTGGATAAGGATCAATGGGTTTTCGTATTCAGAAACCATAGTCTCTGCATTGGTTACGAAGTATGGAGATAAATATCCACGGTCGAATTGCATACCGATCACTTCATCAACGTAAGTGTCTGTACCCTTTGCTTCTTCTACAGTGATTACACCGTCTTTGGTTACCCGCTTCATTGCATCAGCGATCAAAGAACCAATTTCGTTATCGTTGTTGGCAGAAATAGCACCTACCTGCTGAATCTTTTCGAAGTCGTCTCCGATGATTTCGCTTTGGCCTTTAAGGTCCTTAATTACGGAAGCAACCGCTTTGTCGATTCCTCTTTTAAGATCCATTGGGTTAGCACCAGAAGTTACGTTTTTCATACCAGCAGTGATCATAGCTTGCGCTAAAACAGTTGCGGTAGTGGTACCATCACCAGCGATGTCAGCAGTTTTGGAAGCAACTTCCTTTACCATCTGAGCGCCCATGTTTTCAACTGGATCCTCTAATTCTACTTCTTTAGCAACAGAAACACCATCCTTAGTGACAGAAGGAGCGCCGAAGCTTTTTTGGATAACAACGTTTCGGCCCTTAGGTCCGAGGGTTACTCTTACCGCATTTGCGAGAGCATCAATACCATTTTTTAATTTTTGTCTTGCTTCTGCATCGAAGCTTATTTGCTTAGCCATTTCAATAATTAGTTTTGGATTAAATAAAAGTTGGTTCCAAGGAAATCATTTTTTATCAAGTCTTAGGATTTTGCCTTCGCTACCCCTAGCCCCTAAAGGGGGAAACTGCGTGCGTTGTGCGGAATCAAATGACTAAAAGATTTCAGCTAGAGCCTTAAAAGTTAGCACTAAAGGATCACCAAGATGTCGTCCTCGCGCATGATGAGGTAATCGTTACCTTCATAGCTTAGTTCTTGTCCAGCGTATTTTCCGTAAAGGACAATGTCACCAGCACTAACGGTCATTTTAATATCGTCTTTACCAGGACCAACGGCGATAACCTCTCCTCTTTGAGGTTTTTCCTTAGCAGTATCTGGAATGATAATCCCTCCAGCAGTTTTCTCTTCTGCCGGTGCAGGTTTGACAACAACTCTGTCATTTATCGGCTTCATAATTAGTAGATTTTGATTGAAAAATAAGTTTAGAAATTTTATTGAGAACGGAGTTTATTCCAAATTGAAGTTGCAATTGAGCTACTTATAAGGAAGTAAGTCCGATAGGTGTAATCACAGTTTGTGCCAATGGGGTTTAGGTGACATTTTAGCAGCAATGCAAGTTATAATGGCTAAAACCCGTATCTGTACTAGAAAAATAGATTGTCATAATGGCACAATGGTCCACTTATGTCATTTCCAGCCGCAAAGGAAACGAAAAAAGACCCAACCGCCTAATTTAAAGGCAATTGAGTCTTTTTTTGATCTTGGGAATAAAGGTTTATCCCTCAGGTAACATATTAGGCAATGCTTCTGCTCCACCATCACCACCAACCATAAGGGAGGTAATGATACAAAGGATGAAGAGTGCTGCCGCTAGGTACCAAGTTGCTTTTTCTATAAAGTCCGCAGATTTCGCTGCTCCAAATACTTGGTTAGACGCTGATCCACCAAAGGTAGAATCAACTCCTCCTCCTTTTGGATTCTGGATTAGAATTGCTACCATAAGCAATACACAAACCAGTGCGATAAGGACAACCATCATTGTAGTCATATTCGTATTTTTTTGAATTTTTAAATAGTCGGGCAAAGAACGGGATTTTTTTTGGGGAAATCAAGTGTTGATATGAGAATTACGGATTAAGTGATGATCTAGAGATTCCAACTTTGAGAACTCCGGGGTAGGGCTGAGCCCAATGCTTTCAACTTAGTGGTTTTCGGAACTTCGAGGAAAGGAAAGAGAAGAGCAAAAGTTCTGAAAGCCCTTGACCCTTCCTAAGGTTAGTTGACGACATTCGGGGATGAGCAGAGTAAGAGCTTTTAAAGGGAAGAAAAAAGCTGAGGAGGTGGGTGTTCTGACCTTAAATGACTCTCCAAACTCTTGCTCTGCTCTAATACCATCTCACGGAGTTTAGAAAATCACTTACTCCCGAATAGAAAGGCTATAAGGGTCCACTGAAACCTCCACCTTCGATTTTTCCATTAACTCCAGCGTATTCATATCAATAATACGTCACATAACCATTACGCCCCTCACAATCGGCACTGTGATGTGGAGCGGGGCCATCGGTATTGATGTTTCGACGGGCTACGTTAACGAGTTGTTCTATATAGGAGATCCTTTGCTTATTAGATTGTCAAAGAACAGTGAAGCTCCATTGGCTAGCATTGATAATGAGGTGAAGTTGTACTTAAAAAGTTACTTATCCATTTTCTTCAACTCCTCAATGCGATCCAAATAAATAGCTTCCTTCTCCGGGTGCATTTTTATCAGGCGTCGATACATTTTGATGGCTTTCTTTTTCCGCCCTTGTTCTGCAACGATTTCGGCGAGGGTTTCGGAAATAACATCTTCATGCTCCAGTAAGCTTTGCATGGCGTCGCGCTTAGTATTCTTCTTTTTACTGTTTTTATTCTTCTTTTTCTTCTTCTTTTCTTTTTTGAACAAATCAGCGACTTCAACAACTTTAGCAGCTTTTGATTTTTTCTTTTTAACCTTTTTCTCCTTCAACGGAGAAGAAGTAATCGTCTTATTTTTTCGCCAACTACTAAAAGCTGATTTCGGCATTGGACCTACAGGCTTGGATTCCTCTTGCGAACCTTCATCAGAAAGCTCTTCTGTTAAGTCTTCTTCCAGTTCCTCGTCCTCCTCTTCTATTTCTTGGTTATTGGAATGTATTTCATCATCATCGTTTACCATAGCAGCAAAAGGTTTGTTTTCAACAGAGTCAGAAGGGTAAGCAGGTTGATCCAATTGTTGTTGGGTATCGCTGTCTTCTAAATGAGCCGTATCTCCGTTCAAGATAAAATCAGGATCTTCATCGTTTTCATGCTCCAATTCTTCTTCAGCTTCTTCTTCTGTTTGTTGATCCTCATCAGAAATAGGATCAGTCTCGGGAGCTTCCGCTTCAGAAGGTATTTCATCAAAAACGACATTCGCTTCTTCTTCCTCTTCTTGCAACTCTCGAGCATCGTAAACTTCAAAAGGAATATCGGGTGTTGCAGATTCTTCCTCTTCCAAATCTGAAACAGCGACAGACTCTTCTTCTAGGTTTTGTTCTTCTTCAAATGATTCGGAAAACCCATTTGTAGCGTTGTTGTTGAATTCTTCTTCAGTTAATTCAATAATATCCTGACTTTCTTCCAGAGGCGGTACTTCATCGACTAGGTCTTCCATGAAGATGACCTTCCTGTCTTTGTAATCGGGGAGTTTCATATCTTCCGGATTTTCAAGGTTAACATCTAATTCATCGGTGGTATCTATTGCCGTAGGGACGTCGTCGCTATCGGAAACAGAATGGGAAGTGGTGTTGTCTGTGTCAGTAGTTTCAAAGTGTTCGGAGTTGGATTCTTCTATTAAATCGGACTCCATATATTCATCACTAGGAGGAGCGCCTCCTGAGATTTCGTTATTAAGTGTTTCTATATCTTCGTCTATAACTGGGTCAATTGTTTCCTCGGGAAGTTCGGACGTTTCAAGCTCTGCTTCCCGATAGAATACCGGAGTAGAGACAATTGCTTCGGTCGCTTCTTCCGTTGTTATTTCAGGAGCACTCGAGGCTAAGCCAACTTCAGCGTCCTCCGTAGCCAGGATGGGTTCTTCTTCGGTTAGAACCATTTCATCGCTGATGGCCACTTGAGTATCCTGCAGCTGCTTGTACAACCATTTTCGATTAGGGCTATAAGTAGCTGCTAGTTCCAGTTTTTTGACAAAATCTTTATGGTTCTCATACTGAGCTTTACGCAAAGCGAGGTAATGCAGATTTTGGCAAAAAGGATACTGTTCTATCAGATTGTTGATTTCCTGATAAGTAACCTGGTGAAGGTGTGCTGGGTTTTTAAGAAAATGGATGAAGTTAAAAGCGTCCATTCGGTGGATTAGCGGGTTTAAATAAATTAGTTGAATAGTGTCTTGGTGAGGTGTTCCAGTCTAATAATCACTCAAAAATAGCGAATTGTTGTGGGACTAGGAAACAATTGAAAATTGAAAGTTGAAAATTGGTCTCGGAAGAAGGTGGGGTGAGGGCTGATCAGGGTAGATAATGGCAGATCAAGGTGGATCAGGGTTTCTCTTAGTACGCATGATTGGTTTGGTACGCTTGGTACATTAGTAGGAACCCTTATCTGCCCTCATCCACCATTATCTACCCTTTATCCACCCTCTCTCT